>CANFSB010000031.1 GCA_947449495.1 Pseudomonadota bacterium | reverse complement strand
TGGCGCGCGTTGATGCAGACCTGCTCGACACGCTGCTCAACACCGCTGGCGAAGTCAGTATTGCCCGCGCTCGTGTCGAGCAGCAGTTGGAACTGGTCGCCGGTAATCTGTCCGAGTTGTCGCGCACCGTTACGCGCCTCAAACAGCAGTTGGGCAGTCTGGAAGTGGAGACCGAAGCGCAGATCCGCCACGGCCATGATGATGCTGCCAGTAACCGATCCGACTTCGACCCGCTGGAACTCGATCGCTACTCTGCCATTCAGCAGTACTCGCGTGCCTTAGCCGAAACCGCCAGCGATGTGGCCAGCTTGCAGCAGTTGCTGGAGACCCAAACCACCGACGCGCAGGCCCTGTTGCAGCAACAGTCGCGAGTGGTCAGTGAATTACAAAACGGACTGCTGCGTACTCGCATGGTCTCGTTCCAGCGGCATGTGCCGCGACTGGCGCGCATCGTGCGCCAGACGGCTGCTGAGCTTGGAAAACAAGCCGAGTTGCTGGTGGAGGGTGCCAGCGGCGAGCTCGATAGGCAGGTGCTAGATCGCTTACTGCCGCCGTTGGAGCATCTGTTGCGCAATGCAGTGGTGCATGGCATCGAGGCAGCGTCGCTACGCGCCTCACGCAACAAGTCTGCAGTCGGTACGGTCCGTTTGACCTTGCGTCGGGAAGGGGCCGAAGTGGTGCTGGTGGTTGCCGATGACGGTAACGGCATGGACCTTGAAGCCATTCGTGCCCGCGCCAGAGCGGATGGTCTGCTGGCCCCGGGCCGCGACATGGCCGAAGACGATTTACTGCAGTTGATACTTGAGCCAGGGTTTTCGACTGCCAGCACGCTTACGCAGCATGCCGGACGCGGCATTGGTATGGACGTGGTAGCCACCGAATTGCGCAAGCTCGGTGGCGCAGTGCACTTGCACAGCGCTGCCGGCAGTGGCGCAAGCATCACGCTGCGTCTGCCGTTCACCATGGCCGTCACTCAGGCATTGATGGTGCGCATTGGCGATGAGTGCTACGCCTTGCCGCTGCCGGTGGTCGATGGTGTTGTGCGTCAGACAGGCGCAGAGATCGCCACGCACATGAGTGCCAATGCGCCTGCCTTCGTACACGCCGGTCATCGCTATCGCATTCAACATCTGGGCGCATTCGTCGGGCTCGAATCCCCACCAGTGCCCACTGCCGAGCCCGCTGTGCAGGTGGTGTTGGTGCGTGCGGGGGACTATTCCACAGGCTTGGTGGTCGATGAGCTGCTGGGCACGCGCGAGATCGTGCTCAAAAACATCGGTCCGCAACTGGCATCGATCCGCGGTGTCGCCGGTGCAACCATCTTGGGTGATGGCCGCATTGCCATCATTCTCGACGTCGTCACCTTGCTGCGTACCGAATGGTTGGCCCGCAGCAGCTTCGCCTTGCAACCGGCGCAGACGGATCTGCGGCCAGTCATTCTGGTGGTGGATGATTCGATCACCGTGCGTCGTGTGACCCAGCGACTGCTGGAGCGCAACGGCATGCGGGTTATTACTGCGCGCGATGGACTCGATGCGCTGACAGTAATGGAGGATCTGTTGCCCGATGTAGTGCTGCTGGATGTCGAGATGCCGCGCATGGATGGTTATGAGCTTGTTGAAAGGCTCCGTGCCGACGGCCGCACCCGCGCGCTACCGGTCATCATGATCACCTCACGCGTGGGCGAGAAACATCGCACGCGCGCACTAGAGCTGGGTGTTAGTGACTATCTTGGAAAACCTTACCAAGAGAGCCAGCTGCTCGAGTCGCTTGCCCAGTTGGTCCAGGTGCGCACATGAGTGACAACGACGGCGAGATCTATTGCCTGCGCATCCAGTTAACCGAAGAGCAACTGATCATTCCTCGCAGCTGCGTCGCCGAGGTGGTCATCTGGCAGACACCGGTGGAGTTTGAGCAAGCGCCCGACTGGTGCTTGGGCAGCATTACGTGGGAAGGGCAGCAGGTGCCAGTAGTGTCGTTTGAGGGCTTGAGTGGCCAGCCGGTGCCAGCAATATCCAGTCGTACGCGACTGGTCGTGTTGCGCACCCTCTCGCCGCAGCTGCACGCCGGCGCCATAGCCTTGGTGGCGCAAGGGTTTCCGCAGCTGGTGCGCGCCAGTGCAGATCTGCTGCGCACCGACCCGACGCGCAGCTATCCGGACGATAGTTTGGTGATCTGCCAGGTTAGGCTGCTCGACGATAGCTCGCTGGTGCCTGACCTTGCGCGCTTGGAGGCGCAGGTGTCCGCCGGGCTATCTGGTCAGCTCAGCGCCGGGTAATCGGTGTAGCCGCCAGCGCCCGTGCCATAGAACGTGGAAGGGTCCGGGGCGTTGAGCGCGGCACCCTGTGCAATGCGCTTGGGCAGATCCGGGTTGGCAATGAACATCCGGCCATAGGCCACGGCGTCGGATTCGCCTGCAGCCAAGACTTTCTCCCCACTGGCTTGATCAAAACCTTCATTGGCGATGTAGCTGCCACCAAAAGCGGCTTTGAGTTGCGGTCCGATGCGGCCCTCGCCGGTGTGCTCACGCGCGCACAGAAAGGCGATGCCACGTTGCCCCAGTTGCTGCGCCACATGCATAAAGGTCTGCTCTCGAGTGCTGTCCGCTACGTCGTGCACATCGCAGCGCGGCGACAGATGCACGCCCACACGACCCGCGCCCCACACCGATATGGCCGCATCGGTGCACTGCAGCAGCAGGCGCGCACGGTTGGCGACGCTGCCGCCGTAGTCATCGTCACGGTGGTTGCTGTGGTCGTGCAGAAACTGGTCCAGCAGATAGCCGTTGGCACCGTGCAGCTCAACGCCATCAAAGCCTGCCGCCTGCGCCTGCTGGGCGCCATTGCGAAATTGCTCAACCACCTCCAGCAGTTGTTCTGTGCTGGCGGCTTCGGGCACTTCGTAGTCTGTTTCCGGACGCAGCAGCGCTACGCGGCCGGCCGGTGCGATAGCACTGGGTGCCAAGGGCACCCACCCGCCGTTGAGACTCGAATGCGAGATCCGACCCACATGCCACAGCTGCAGAAAGATGCGGCCGCCTGCCTCATGCACAGCACGCGTCACCAGTTTCCACGCTTGGGCCTGTTCGCTGGACCAGATACCCGGAGTGTTGGCATAGCCGGCGCCGCGTGCACAGACCACGGTGGCCTCGCTGATAATCAAGCCGGCACTGGCGCGTTGCGCGTAATAGTCGGCCATCAGTGCATTGGGCATGCGCGCTGCATCTGAGCGGGTACGCGTCAGCGGTGCCATGACAATTCGATTGGGCAGGTCCAGGTCGCCGATACGGACCGGCGTCAGCAATGAGCTCATGAATAAATCCTTGGGTGAGTGTCAGGCCGCGCTGCGGCCTGCAGCAGGTTGGCCACGCCGACGAATGGCGGCAGTAGCGATGAATACTTCACGTATCAAGATGATCAGCGATGCCATGAGCGTCAGCATCGCGGCAATGAACACCACTGCGATCAATGGCATCAGGCTAATTTTAAGGAGCGCGTCCACAAACATCATGGCGATGAGTCCGCAGATGATCACCGCTGTAGCAGTCGACAAGCCCATGGCCAGACTTATCAGCCTGGCGCGCAACGACAAGATATTGCGTGCGTTGTTCAGGGGCTCATCGTCTTCACTGCCGGCGACCCCTTCGTCCTCAATTTGCCGGGCTCGGTCGATAACCCGCGACAGACGATGTGCCATCACGTTCAAGAAGCTGCCGATGCCGGCCAGCAGCAAAGCAGGTGCGAACACCTGCTGGATGACGTGGCTGATTTCGGTCAGTTGCAGTTCGAACATGGGGGCATAGCCTTGCTACAGATCGACGGCATCTTGGTGCAGGCCGAAATCTCCGGCAAGCGTTTGCAGTGCTGCCAGCGCCGCCAGCGGCGCGGTTTCGGTGCGCAGTACCCGCGGACCCAACAATGTGCTGGCAAAGCCGGCTCGCCGCGCGACAGCTTCTTCGGCTTCGTCCAGCCCGCCTTCAGGGCCCACCAACAATGCAATGTGTCGCACGAGTCCCGCCTCGGCTAACAGCAGCGGCAGCGGGCGTGCGCCGTCAATCGCCAGCATCAGACGCAGTGCGGCATCGGTTGCTGCGCAGGCTGCGCCCACATCCAGCGGCGATAGCACCTGCGGTACGCGATTGCGACCGCTCTGCTCGCACGCACTGGTCACCACGGCCTGCCAGTGCGCCAGTTTGCGTGGCGTGCTGTCGGCATCGAGTTTGACGTTGCTGCGACGCGTGAGTACCGGCCGGATAGCTGTCACGCCCAATTCAGTGGCCTTCTGTAAAGTCATATCCATCCGCTCACCGCGCGATAGACCCTGCAGCAGCGTGATCTGCAGCGGTGACTCACGCTCAATGGCGTGATGAGAGCCCAGTTCCACTTGGACGTTGCGCTTACCCACGACAGCCAGCGTTGCATCGAATTCGCCTCCCTGACCGTCGAACACGCGCAGCGGCGCACCCACGGCCAGCCGCAGCACGCGCACCAGATGGTTGCCGGCATCTTCCGGCAGCATCACCCGTGATTGACCTGCCAGTGCCGTATCGACAAACACTCGTGTCAGGCGCATGTGGCAACCTCGATGGCTTCGGCTGCGACGCGGCCCAGTAGGGCGATTTCATCCGGTGTGATGATGTAGGGCGGCATGAAATACACCACCTCACCGATAGGCCGCAGCAGCACACCACGCGACAGCGCATGCCGATACACCGCAAGGCCGCGTCGTTCGCGCCAGTCGTAAGGCGTTCGTGAGACTTTGTCGCGCACCAGTTCGATGGCCAGAATCATGCCGGTCTGGCGCACCTCGGCCACATGCGCGTGATCGCGCAGCGGCGCTGTGGCCTCCGCCATCAATGCCGCAAGCTGGCGATTGGTGTCGATCACTGGCATGTCGGCAAACATGCGCAGTGTCTCGCGCGCCACTGCACAGGCCAACGGGTTACCGGTATAGCTGTGCGAGTGCAAAAAGGCGTTGAGCTTTTGGTACTCGTCATAAAACGCATCATAGATGCGCTGCGGAGCCAGCACCGCCGACAGCGGCAGGTAGCCGCCCGTCAGGCCCTTCGACAGGCACAGCAGATCCGGCGAGATGTTGGCCTGTTCACACGCGAACAAGGTGCCGGTCCGGCCAAAGCCCACGGCAATTTCATCTGCAATCAGCAGCACGCCATATTCGGTGCAGGCTGCGCGCAGCAGTGACAGGTAGACCGGGTGATACATCCGCATGTTGCCGGCGCATTGCACCAGCGGCTCGACGATGACTGCCGCCAGTTCGTCGGCATGCTGCTCAAGCATGGCGCGCATGGGTTCAAACAAACGTCGCGCACAAGCGGCGGCGTCTTCACCGGCTTCGCGCTGCCAAGCATCGGGTGAGGGGGCGATCAGCACGTCCATCAGCAGCGGCGCATACACTTCTTTGTAGAGCGCCACGTTGCCCACAGCCAGAGCACCGAGCGTTTCACCGTGATAGCTGTTGGCCAGCGTCAGAAAGCGCCGCTTTGCAGGCCTGCCGCTATTGCGCCAGTAGTGATAGGCCATCTTGACGGCTACTTCGACGGCTGCCGAGCCGTTGTCGGCCAGAAAGCAGCGGTTGAGCCCGGGTGGTGCTACGGCGGTGAGCGCTTCGGCCAGTTCGATGGCCGGCTCATGCGTAAAGCCCGCGAAGATCACATGCTCCAACTGCCCGACTTGCTGAATCAGCGCCGCGTTGAGTCGCGGGTTGGCATGGCCGAACAGGTTGACCCACCAGGAACTGATCGAGTCCAGGTACCGGTTGCCGTCGAAGTCCTCCAGCCACACGCCCTCGCCGCGGCGTATCGGGATCATCGGCAGATTCGCCTCGTGATCCTTCATCTGCGTGCAGGGGTGCCAGACGTGGGCCAGGTCGCGGCGCGCCAGGGCGGCGTTGGCTGATTTGTTATCAACATTGAAACTCATGGGCGCTAGCCTACCGGACAGTGATTCCCTTGCGCGGCCGCGGGGGGCATCATCTGAGGTTGCGACGACAACACCCGCCAGATCGGGGGAGACGCCTGATGATCCGCACGACCCATGTCACTTTTGTCCTTGCTGCCGCCTTGCTGGTGGCCTGCGCTCCCAAGCCCGCTGCAGCACCTGCCGCCGGGCAGGTGGATCTGGCCCGTCTGCAGGGTGCAGACAGCGAACCGGACAACTGGCTGGCCAGCGGACGCGATCTGGGCAAGACGCACTATTCACCCTTGCAGGCCATCAACCGCGAGACGGTGGGCACGCTGGGTTTTGCCTGGGAATACCAGACCGGCACCAATCGCGGCATGCAAGCCACGCCGGTGGTGGTTGATGGCGTGATGTATGTCAGCGGCATGGGTGGGCGCGTGTATGCGCTGGATGCAGCTACTGGTGCTGCCAAGTGGACTTTTGAGCCGCAGCAGGATCTGCGCAATGTGCGCGGCGCCTGCTGTGACATCGTCAACCGCGGCGTGGCGGTGTGGCAGGGTCGTGTGTATGTCGCGGGCTTCAGTGGCGCGCTGTACGCGTTGGATGCACAGAATGGCCATATCGTCTGGCAGACCGATACGTTCCAGGATCGCAGCCGCGCTTACTCGATCACCGGTGCGCCGGTGGTTGCCGGCAAGGTGGTGGTGATCGGCAACGGCGGCGCCGAATACGACTCGCGCGGCTACATCAGTGGCTATGACCTGCAGACCGGCAAGCAGGTGTGGCGCTTCTATACCGTGCCTGGCGATCCGTCCAAGCCGCAAGAGAGCAAGGCGCTCGAGGCTGCTTTGCCCACTTGGAAGGGCGAGAAGTGGTGGGAGCGCGGCGGCGGTGGCAATCCTTGGGATGCCATCAGCTACGATCCCGAAACCAACCTGGTGTATTTCGGCACGGCCAACGGCGCACCTTGGAGCCGTGGCCAGCGCAGCGCCGGTGAGGGTGACAATCTGTATCTGTCATCCATCGTGGCAGTTAACGCCGACACGGGCGATTACGCATGGCATTACCAAACCACGCCCGGCGAGCGATGGGACTATGACGCCACGCCGCACATCATGTTGGCCACGCTCAAGCTCGGCGGCGTCGACCGCAAGGTGCTGATGCAGGCCAGCAAGAATGGCTTCTTCTATGTGCTGGATCGCAAGAGCGGCGAGCTGCTGTCGGCAGACCCGTTTGTCGCGACTACTTGGGCCAGCAAGGTGGACATGAAGACCGGCCGTCCGGTGGAGAACACGGCGCTGGCCGACTACAGCGATGGCCCGAAGCTGTTGTTCCCCTCAGCCGTGGGTGGTCACAATTTCAATCCGATGTCGCTGAGTCCGCGTACCGGGTTGGTGTACATCCCCAGCGTGCACAGCGGGATGGTCATGGCCGAAAACCCGCTGCCACCCCACAAGCGTGAGCGCATCGGCACCGGTGTGCAGGTCGCCTTCTCGTTCCAGCTGGCTGCACCGCAATCGTTGCCGCCCTCAATGCGCAAGCTGGCCGATCCGGCATTCCTCAAGACCCAGCCCGACATCGCGATGTCGGCTTCGCTCAAGGCCTGGGATCCGGTGAGCCGTAAGGTGGTCTGGGAGTTCAAGAACAGCTCGTTCATGGATCACGGCGGCGTGTTGTCCACTGCCGGTGGGCTGGTGGTGCAGGGTGGCCTTGATGGCAAGCTCAAGGTACTCAACGATCAGACCGGCGAACTGATAAAAGAGATTGATGTGGGCACCGCGATGATCGCCGCGCCCATGACCTATCGGGTCAAGGGCGAGCAATACCTCGCCATTACGGCTGGCACGGGTGGTGGTGGTTGGAACTTCTGGTTCCCCGAGAACATCGCCTTCACCAACGGCAACGCCAATCGCATCCTGGCCTTCAAGCTTGGCGGGGGTGCTACACCCAAGCCTGAGCCGCTGCCGCCAGTGCAGCCTTTACCCGAGCCGCCGGCACAGGTTGGTACGGCTGCTGATATCGCCGCCGGCGCCAAGCTGTTTGCAGCCAACTGCGGGTCTTGCCATGGCAATGCGCCGCGCTCGCCGGTGCCGGACTTGCGTCGCTCCGGCGTGGCGCGCGATGCCGCCGCCTTCCAGCAGGTGGTGCGCGGTGGCAGCCTCACTGCCCGCGGCATGCCAGCCTGGGATGATCTGTTGACCGAAGCTGAGGTCACGCAGATACACGCCTATGTGGTGTCTACGGCGCGCGAAGGCTATGCCGCACAGCAGAAGACTAGCGCCAAGCCTGCCGCGTCGCAGCGTGAGGGCACCAGCCAAGGTCACCTGTGAAATTGATCCTGCCACCGGGCGTCAGCCGCGCCCGGTTTGAACAGGCGCTCAAGGCCTTCGCCTCGGTGGTAGGACCGGAGTGGGTGCTCGCGACCGACGAAGATCGCGAGACCTACTTAGATGTGTATTCGCCCGGTCGCGACACCAGTCATGCGGCCTCGGCTGCCGTGGCACCGGCTTCGGTCGAGCAGGTGCAGGCGCTGCTGAAGATCGCCAATGAGTTCCGCATTCCGCTGTGGCCCATCAGTCGCGGCAAGAACTTTGGCTATGGCGGTGCGGCACCGCGCATGGCGGGCACGGTGATGCTCGACATGGGTCGCATGAACCGCATCATCGAAGTCAACGACAAGCTCGGCTATTGCATCCTCGAGCCCGGCGTCGGCTTCTTCGATCTGTGGGAACACCTCAAGTCCAACAAGATCGCGCTGCAACTGGGCATCCCCGGCAATGGCTGGGGCAGCGTGGTCGGCAATGCGCTGGAGCGCGGCTTCAGTCCGGCAGGTGATCACAGCAACAACATCTGCGGCTTGGAAATTGTTCTGCCCAATGGCGAGGTGGTGCGTACCGGTATGGGCGCGATGGGCGATGGCAAAGCTTGGCCTCTGTTCAAGCATGGCTTCGGTCCGTCTTGGGATCAGATGGTGGTGCAGGGCAATCTGGCCATCGTCACCAAACTTTGTTTGTGGATGAAGCCGGCTGACGAGGCCGCCATCAGCATAGAGATCAAACTGCCCAAGCCGTCTGATCTGCAATGGTGTGTTGAGGCGCTGGCGCCGCTGCGTTTGCAGGGCGTGATCGACGGATTGGTGCGACTGACCAGTTATCAAGCGTCGGCCACGGTACCCACACTGCGCAACCAGTGGTATCAGGGCAGCGATTCGATCCCCGATGATGTCATCGCGCAGATGATGCAGCGCATGAATGTGGGCTGGTGGAACGGGCCGCTGCGCTTGGCTGGTTTTAGCGATGTGTGTGAGGCCAATCTCAAGCGTGTACTGGAACGGCTGGCCAAGTTCACCAAGCAGGAGTTCCCGGTCACCCGCATGCGTGGAGATGCGCAGCCGGGCCCCACTACCTATCCGCTGCAGATGGTCAACTGGTATGGCGGCCGCGGCGGTCATATCGGCTATTCACCGGTCATGCCCGCGGATCCGAAGCTGGTCCAAGAGCAGTTCGAACGCACGCGCCGGCGCTATCAGCAGTTCGGCCTGGATTATTCCGGCACGTTTTATATTGACGGCCGCGCTGCTACCAACGTCAACCTCATCCTGTACAGCAAGGACGATGAAGAGCAGAAGCAGCGCGTGCGGCAGTTGTTTGAGGCGCTCATCAAAGACGCGCGTGAGCAGGGTTATGGCGAGTACCGTACGCACCTGTCTTATATGGACAATGTCGCTGCCAGCTATGACTTCAACCGCAATGCCTTGCTCAAGCTCAACGAGCGCGTAAAAGATGCGATTGATCCCAACGGCATCATCGCGCCTGGCCGCAATGGCATCTGGCCCAAGGCCTATCGCGCGCATCGGGGTGTGTTGTGAAGCAACTGCTGGTGTTACTGGCGCTGGCAATGCCAGCGTTGGGTCTGGCTGAGGATCTGTCGGCATCACAGTTGGCAGGGCAGAAGGTGTTCGCGCACCGTTGCGGCATGTGCCATCGCGAAGGCGGCACGGGCACGTTTGTGTTGGCGCGACGTTTAGGCGCAGCGCAGTCGCTGCTGGAGCAACGCACCGATCTTCAGCCTGAGACCATCCGCTATGTGGTGCGTTGGGGACTGACGAACATGCCGCGGCTATCGCGCGTCGAAGTGCCCGACCCCGACATGAACCAACTGGTTGCCTACCTGACGCGACCCCGGCCTGCTGCCGCACCGTGAGCGGCGGTATGCAATTACACGTTGCCACTGGTCTGCTGGTCGGCGTTCGCCAGGTATTGAGCCATCATCACGACGAGCGACCGGCAGGTCAGCAGCCGGAGCTGGTGGTTATTCATGGCATCAGCTTGCCCCCGGGTCAGTACGGCGGACCGGGTGTAGAGCAGCTCTTTACCGGCAACCTGCGCGCCGAAGATCATCCTTACTACGCCGGTATCGCATCGGCGCGTGTGTCAGCGCATCTGTTTATCCGCCGCGACGGCGAGGTGGTGCAGTTCGTGCCGCTACACCGGCGTGCCTGGCATGCGGGCGTCTCCAGCTACGCGGGTCGGGCAGCGTGTAACGATTTCTCGATCGGCATCGAACTGGAAGGCACGGACGAAGACCCGTACGACGACGCGCAGTATCTTGCGCTGGCGGCGGTGCTGCGACTGCTGCGCAACGAGTGGCCGGTACTGCACGGCCCACAGCTGGTCGGTCACAGTGACATTGCGCCCGGGCGCAAGAGTGATCCAGGTCCGGTTTTTGATTGGCAACGATTGCGTACACTACTAGTAGACGTTGCTTGACCGCATGGCAGCATGCCGCCAACCTTAACGCACCGCATTTTCTGGCAGACCCAAGGATTTACCCATGAAGCTCAGCAACACATTTGCACTCGTGGCAGCGCTGTTTGCCCTGTCGGCTGGCGTAGCCCGCGCCGCGGACACTGATGCCGATACCATCAAGCTCTTCAAAGATGCTGGCGAAAGCGCCAAGTACTTTGATCAAAGCTTCGGCTACGCAGTGTTTCCGACCATCGGCAAGGGTGGCATCGGCATTGGCGGGGCCTATGGCAAGGGCAACGTCTACGAGCGCGGCAAACACATCGGCACAGTGTCGATGAGCCAGCTGAGCGTGGGCTTTCAGTTGGGTGGCCAGGCCTACAGCCAGATCATCTTCTTCGAAGACCGTCGCGCGCTGGATGAATTCACCGATGGCAACTTTGAGTTCGGTGCGGGCGTTGGCGCCATTGCCATCACGGCAGCTGCGTCAGCCAGTGCTACCACGACCGGTGCCGGCACGGGTGTCAGCGGCGGCAAAAAAGACGCCACCACTACCAGCGGCGGCTACTACAAGGGCATGACAGTGTTCACCATCGCCAAGGGTGGCCTGATGTACGAAGTCTCGGTGGCCGGTCAGAAGTTTCGTTACAAAGCGCTCAAGCGCTGATTCGCGCTAAGGCGCGGCAGGTTTAACTGCCTGTCGCGTCGTCAAATCGCTTACGGTTCCACATGACTTCGCTGCCCTGCTCGTGCCGCGCCAGCGTGCGCGACAACACGAACAGCAGATCCGACAGCCGGTTCAGATAGATCACTAGCGTTTGGCTGACCACTTCGCCTTCGGTCTTGGCCAACGTCCAGCAGCGGCGTTCGGTGCGACGCGCGACGGTGCGCGCCACATGACAATGGGCTGCGGCCTGTCCGCCACCCGGCAAGATGAATTCTTTTAGCGTAGGCAGGTCACTGTTGAACTGTTCCACGTCGGCTTCCAGTTGCGCGACGTGCGCATCAGTCACCATGGAATAGCCAGGCACTGCCAGTTCGCCGCCCAGATCAAACAAATCATGCTGAACGCGCGACAGGCAGTGACTGATGTCCGCTGCCAGTGCCGGCGTGGACAGAATCACGCCGATGAAGCTGTTGAGCTCATCGACGCAGCCCACCGCCTCGATGCGCGGTGAGTCCTTGGCGATGCGGCTGCCGTCGCCCAGGCCGGTGCTGCCTTCGTCGCCGGTGCGCGTAATGATCTTGCTGAGTCTGTTGCCCATGATGTGTTGCCTGGCTGGTCCGGTAAGACTTCAGCGATTGAGAAGGTTGGCGGGGGAGTACTGGTCGGTCAGCACGCGAGCTTTCACATCCCAGTCCACTTGAGTATTAAACATTTTCAAAAGCGACGGCGTGTCTGCGCCGAAAGGCAGCAGTGCCGCTGAGTACTTGGCGGCCCGGGCCGCCAGTTCCTGTTGCGTCGGCAGGCCGCCCAAGCGCGTGACGATCACTCGGTTCTCGCGCTTTAGATTATAGAAAGTGCCAAACACGCTGGCGTAAGTCGTCGACTCATGGTCATACAGCCGGCTGCTCGAAAACGTGTTGGCCACCAGCACGCCCTGCGGGGCCAGCAGGGCTTTGACTTCCAGCAAGAACTCCCGTGTAAGCAGGTGCTCTGGAATGTACTCATGGTCAAACGCATCCAGCAGGATCACGTCATATTGCTTGCCTTCACGGCCGGCACGTTTGACGAACACGCGGCCGTCCATCTCGGTGACGTGTACCGGTGCTGTATCAACAAAATCAAAAAAGCGCTTGGCCACACGCGTGACGGCCGGATCAATCTCCACGACCTCCACTTCGGTGCCTGGCGACAGCTTGCGCAGTGCAGTGGCTATCGAGCCGCCGCCTAGACCGATGATCAGCACGCGCCGTGGATCTGCGCTGGCAAACAAAGTACCTGCCAGCATCATGCGTGTGTAGTTGAGTGCGAAGTGATCGGGATTGCGCGGATCGACACAGGACTGGCGGCCTATGCGGCATTGACGCGTAAAGCACATGCAACGCAGACCATCCTCTTCGTATACCAGCACTTCCCGGTACAGCGAGCGCTCGGAATGCGTCAGTTTCATTTGCGCCTGTGCACTTCCGTGCACTAGCCCCAATGCCAACAGCGCCAACAGAGCCAAACTACGAATCGTCTTCACGTCATCTCCTCCGGGCCAGCAGGCCCACGCCGGCCAGTACGGCCGATATCGCTGCAAGAGACAGCAGGATTGAGTTCACCTCGAACCACAACACCAGATAAAACGAAGTCAGGATCGTTCCTGTGGCACTGCCGAAGGTCGACACGAAAAACAACTGGCCTGCACGGCGCCCCGATGTTTGGTCATCGACCACTAGCAGACGCACGCAGTACGGGGAGACCATGCCGGAGAAGAACGTGGGCACGAAGAACAACAGCGCGGCCGCAGCCAATGAACCAAAGCGCGGGTCTGGTATCGCCTGTGCCAACAGCTCCAACGGTTCTCCGGCCAGCGGCAGCACGGGCAGCGAGGTTAGCGCCGCAGCCAGCAGTAACAGCGACAACCGCGCCATGCTGGGCTGGTGCAGGGACCAGCGGCCACCGGCCAGATAACCCAGCGATAGCGCCAACATAAACACGCTGATGATGGCGCCCCACACATAAATGCTGCTGCCGAAGTTGGGCGCCAGCAGACGCCCGCCCAACAGCTCTATGCCCATCACAAAAAAGCCGGACCACAACGCGATGACATAGCACAGCGTGCGCAGGCTGCGCGGCAGGTGCGCTACCGTACTCATCAGGGTTGCAGCCTTGTTGTGTGCCATGGGCCGCATTGGACAGCACCGTCAGGCAGCTGTTGCAGCTTGCGCGTCCAGCGAGCGCGGTCATGGATGCGCGCATCGCCCTCTGTCCACAGCTCTACCGCAGACACCCACAACACATAGCCACCCCAATGCGGCGGGCGAGTCATCGCTTGTAGTCCGCTGCCCGGCGTTGCGCCAAAACGCGTCGTCACTGACTCAAGCTTGGAAACCAGTGCTGTACGTGAGTCGATCGGTTGGCTTTGCTCGCTGGCATGCGCACCCAATTGGCTGGCCCAAGGTCGCGAGGCGAAGTAGCTATCGCTGTCTGCCGCGCTGACTCGTTGCACCAAGCCTTCTATGCGCAGCTGGCGATGGCTGTGATCCCAATGAAACACCAGTGCAGCGCGCGGATTAGCAGATAAGGCATGGCCCTTACGCGAATGGTAGTTGCTGACAAAGCGCACTAGGCCCGGCTGGGGCTCAATGCCTTTGCACAGCACCACGCGTGCTGACGGTGCGCCGTCTGCATCGACGGTGGCCAGCACCATTGCATTGGGGTTGGGCTGATCTTTGCTGTGCCAAGCTTGGGCGAGCCAGTCAGCCGCAAGGCTCAGCGGCTCTGCCGGCAGAGGATCAGGGAGCGTGTCGTTGAGTGCCATAGGGGCATCTTAGCTGCTTGCCCGTTCAGTGGACATTCACGACACGGGGCACAGCATCAATTCCAGATTCATCAGTAAGGGGGTTCGTCATGAAGCGTTCGATCCTGCTGTTGGCAGCTGGGCTGCCGTTTGCCGCTCCGGCTTTGTCCCACGACCCTAGTCGCGGGGATGATGATCGACGTCAGTCCTGGCATGAGCAGCGTCAGGAATGGCGCAGCGATCGCGGCGACCGACGCGGCCATTGGGAGCGTCGCTACGGCTGGAATGCCTACCAGCCCGTGCCGGCCTGGCACTCACCGCCGCCTCCGCCGCGTGGCTATGCGTGGGATCCTTGGCGCCGAGGCTATGTTTGGGTGGCCCCGGGCTATCCCGCACCCGGTTGGGGCTTGTTCATTCCGTTGCGCTAAAGGCCGATGGCATCACGCGGCGCTTGCCACTGGGCGACGCGGTCGATACAACGGTGCCCGGGCGGATTCGCCCGGGTTGCGTTGTACGAGGCCTTCATGACGCTTGACGAATTGCGCGGCCAGCTTGATGAGCTGGACGGACAGCTGCTGGAACTGATTGCGCGCCGTCAGGCCGCCAGCCGTGAAATCGCTGCGGCCAAACGAGCCACCGGTAAAGGCACGCGTGATTACGCCCGCGAGCGCGAGGTCATTCTGGGCGTGCGGGCCCGGGCAGAAGCGTTGGGTCTGCCTGGCGAGTTGGCCGAAGACGTGTTGCGACTGCTGATCCGCTCGTCGCTCACCACCCAAGAACAGGCCCGCGTTGCCGCACAGGGCGCCGGTGGCGGTCGTCGTGCGCTGGTCATCGGTGGTGCCGGCAAAATGGGCGGCTGGTTCGTGCAGTTCCTGTCATCGCAGGGCTTTGCCGTGCAGGTGGCCGATCCCGGTGGCGCTGCACCGGGTATCCCGGTGGTTGCGGACTGGCACAGCTTGGCCGACCTCGACAGCTATGACTTTATCGTGGTGGCTACGCCGTTGGGTCTCAGCGGCGCTATCCTCAGTGAGTTGGCGCTGCGGCGCCCGCGCGGGGTGGTGTTCGATCTGGGCTCGCTCAAGTCTCCGCTGCGAGGTGGCCTCAACGCCCTCAAAGCAGCCGGTGTCAAAGTCACGTCCTTGCACCCAATGTTCGGGCCCAGTACCGAACTGTTATCAGACCGACACGTCATCTTTGTTGATATGGGTTCGCCCGAAGCGCTGGACGCAGCGCGTGGTCTGTTCTCTGCCACCATGGCCGAGCAGGTGGTCATGGGCCTCGATGAACATGATCGACTGATCGCTTACGTGCTGGGCCTGTCGCATGCGCTCAACATCGCTTTTTTCACAGCCCTGGCTGAAAGCGGCGAGGCCGCACCGCGTCTGGCCAAGCTCTCCAGCACCACCTTTGATGCGCAGCTGGACGTGGCTGCAGCAGTATCTGAAGAGAGTCCGGCCCTCTACTTTGAGATTCAGTCGCTCAACGACTACGGCGCCGAATCTCTGGAAGCGCTGGCCAAAGCAGTCGATCGGTTGCGGACCGCAGTACTGACGCGCAACTACACCGAGTTTGAGCATTTGATGCAGCAGGGCTTTGACTATCTCAAGGGTCGCCGTGAGGTTGTCCAGCGTCGTGCTTGAGGCATGGTCTGCGCGGGCGTAAAACAAACTCATGACTGATGTAATCGACCGTGATGGTTTTCGCGCCAATGTCGGCATTGTGCTGATGGATGGCCGCCGCCAGCTGTTCATCGGTCGGCGTGCCGGTGGCAAGGGATGGCAGTTTCCGCAAGGCGGCGTGCTGCACGGCGAGACTCCCGAACAGGCGCTGTATCGCGAACTCGGCGAAGAGATTGGTCTGGGCCCCGACGATGTGGACCTAGTGGGGCAAACAGAACGCTGGCTGCGCTATAGGCTGCCGGCGCGCTATGTGCGGCGCGACAGCCTGCCGTTGTGTATCGGCCAAAAGCAGCGCTGGTTTCTATTGCAGTTGCGTCGCGAGACGTCAGAGTTTCGCTTCGACACCACCGGCACACCTGAGTTCGATCGTTGGCGCTGGGTCGATTACTGGCAACCAGTGCGCGAGGTTATTTACTTCAAGCGGCCGGTGTACGTGCGGGCGCTGCAAGAGCTGGCGCCCATGGCTTGTCCCGATGGCGTGCCGCCTTATCCAGTCTGGTGGGCGCAGCGCAATGCTGCCAGCGGCCGCAGTCGCGTCCGCGCACCGGTAGTCGGCGGAGCGTCCTGACGCTGCGCAAGCGCTCGGCAGTCTGGATGGCGCTGCTGCTGGTGGTCTTATCGGCTGGCGCAGGCTATGCAGTGGGCCGCTATCGAGCCGATGCGCAGACCGCAGCGCTCAGTGCGTTACAGGCGCGCTACGACACAGCTCAGGCCAGACTTGTTCAGAGTCAGGCGCGTGAAGCACTCACTCTGTCCGAGCGCAATGCGCTCAGCGCCGAGCGCGCCGAGTCCGCGCGATTGCTGGCACAGACGCAGGCCCAGCTGGCCCGCGAGTCTCAGGATGCAGCATTCTTCCGTGCCATCGCCACAGCCGGCGGCGATTCGCCCGTCACGATCCAGCGGCTGCGCATCCGGACTTTGGCACTGCCGCGGCGCTATCGACTTGCGCTGGTGCTGGCGCGTCCCGTCGGGCGGGAGGATGTCGTCACGGGCACCGGCAGCTTGCAACTGGAGGGCACTAGCGGTGGCCGGCCTGCCAAACTCGCTCTTGCGCAGGTTTCTGTCGATAAAAGTGCCAAATGGGGCTTTAATTACCGCAACATGCAGACTATTGAGATCGATGTTGCATTGCCGCAGGGCTTTTTGCCCGAACGACTGAGCATCGAGCTATCGCCCACGCGCACTGGTGCGGCCGGTTTGAGGCAGGCTTTTCTGTGGCAACCCAGTCCACTTTGAAGACCTGCCGATAGACCGAATGCGGTGCAGCCTTTACACTGAAATTCATGCTGTTTTAACAGTCGGGATACGCATATGAACGCAGAATCCACCCACGCTCCGGTCGCCGCCTACGACGCGGATCCGTTGCAGTTCACTGATGCTGCAGCCACCAAGGTTGGCGCTCTCATAGAGGCTGACGGCAATCCGGCGCTGATGCTGCGTGTTTCCGTACAGGGTGGCGGCTGCTCTGGTCTGCGTTACGATTTTGCATTCGAAGAGTCGCTGCAAGACGATGACACCATCGTGCAGAAGCAGGGCGTTAAGCTGCTGGTCGACCCTGTCAGCCTGCAATACCTCACAGGTTCAGAGATCGACTATCGCGAGGGTCTTGAGGGGGCGCAGTTCGTGATCCGCAATCCGAACGCCACCACAACCTGCGGCTGCGGCTCCTCTTTCGCAGCTTGAGCCCGGTCCCGACGCGCGCGCCAGAGGTCCTGGCCGCCGTAGATCTCGGTTCCAACACCTTCCACATGGTGGTTGCCCGTCATGTTGATGGGCACCTGGTCATTATTGATCGTTTGCGTGAGATGGTGCGCCTTGCCGAAGGCGTGGACGAACAAGGCCGTCTTGATAAGGCCGTCGCGGCGCGTGCTTTAGCGTGTCTGCAACGGTTCGGCCAGCGACTCGCCGACATGCACGCCGATAGCGTGCGCGTGGTGGGCACCAACGCCCTACGTCGCGCCCGCCGCAAGCAGGCCTTCCTCGAGCGTGCCCGCGAGGCTATCGGTCATCCCATCGAAATAGTCGCCGGCCGCGAGGAAGCGCGCCTTATCTATTCAGGTGTGGCGCATACATCGCCGCTCGACAGTGGTCGGCGCTTGGTGGTCGATATCGGTGGCGGCAGTACCGAACTGATCATCGGTCAGGGGCTTGAACCGCTGGAATTGGAAAGCATCGATCTGGGTTGCGTCTCACTCAGCGAAGCCTATTTTCGCGATGGAAAGCTCTCCACCAAGCGGTTTGAGCGTGCGCGCATCGCCGCACGGCAAGGCTTGGAGCCGGTGCAGCAGGTGTTTCGTGCTCGCGGCTGGGACACTGCTGCGGGCAGTTCCGGTACTGTGCGCGCCATTCAAGAAGCATTGCGCGAGATGGATCCGCAGTGCACAGCAATTACCCTGCCCGCGCTTGAGCAGTGCATCGAACTGTTGGCGCGAGCAGGCGCCGCACGCGCAATTCCGCTCCTCACGGTCACCGACGATCGCCGCCAGGCGTTTGCCGGCGGATTGGTGATCCTTACCGAGGTCTTTGCTCAGTTGGGCATTCGCCAGATGCGCGTCGCCGATGGCGCGATGCGCGAGGGTTTGCTCTACGACATGATGGGTCGCTATACGGCCGAGGATGCCCGCGAGCGCACGGTGCGTTCGATGCAGCAGCGATATCACGTGGATCTGCAGCAGGCAGCGCGCGTTGAACAGACGGCGTTAGGCTTTCTGGCGCAGGTGCGCGAGGAATGGCAATTACAGGATCCGTTGGCCGAGCTGGCGCTGAGCTGGGCAGCGCGTCTCCACGAGATTGGTCTGGATGTGGCCCACAGTGGTTATCACCGGCACGGTGCCTACCTGCTCGAAAACGGCGATATGCCTGGCTTTGCTAGAGAGGAGCAGCTGTTGCTGGCTCGGGTGGTCGGTGCGCATCGCCGTAAACTGGTGCTGGAAGGCGTCGAAGACCTGATTCCACCTTGGGATCAGCTGGCCGTGCGCTTGATGATGTTGTTGCGCTTGGCGGTGTTGTTGCACCGTGATCGCAGTGGTTTGCCGCTGCCTGGCATTACGTTGCAGCCCAAGGGCAGGGTGCTCGAGTTGCAGTTCAAGCTGCGCTCTCTGCGCGATCATCCATTGACGTCAGCGGATCTGCAGCAGGAAGTCGAATATCTCGATGGCCAAGGGCTGCGTCTGCGCATCTTTACGTCATAGCAGCACTGGCGTAACGCTCCAACAGCACCTGCTGTGCGCTGATCTGTCCGTGGCCTGGCGCAGATACGCGTCGATAATGGCCATCAACCTGCAGCAGCCAAGCCTGCTGATCGTCCTGCAGGTATAACTCCAGATCTGCAAGCACGCTGTCGCGCAAGGCCGTATCCAGCAGCGGAAATGCCACTTCGACGCGCCGGAAGAAGTTGCGCTCCATCAAGTCCGCGCTCGAGCAATACACCTGTGGCGCACCGTCATTACCAAAGCAGTAGACGCGCGGATGCTCCAGAAACCTGCCGATTACAGATCGCACGCGGATGTTTTCCGATACTCCGGCAATACCCGGACGCAGACAGCAGATGCCGCGAACTATCAAGTCGATTTGCACGCCAGCGCCTGAAGCCCGATACAGCGCCAGAATCACTTGCGCATCTACCAGCGCATTCATGCGTGCAATGATGCGGCCTGGACGCCCACTGCGCGCCAATTCGGCTTCGCGCTCAATGCGCTTGATGATGCCTTCGTGCAAGGTGAACGGTGACTGCAGCAGTTGGCGCAGCTGCGGCGTGCGCGTCAGGCTGGTCAGCTGCAGAAAAATCTCGTGCACATCGGCACCGATCTGCGGCTCGCAAGTGAACAAACCGTAATCGGTGTAGGTGCGCGCCGTGCGAGGGTGATAGTTGCCCGTGCCCAAGTGGCAATAGCGGCGCAGGCCGCCGGCCTCACGGCGCACTACCATCAGCAGCTTGGCGTGAGTCTTATAGCCGACGACGCCATACATCACGTGCGCCCCGGCTTCCTGCAGACGCTCAGACAACTGGATGTTGGCTTCTTCATCAAAGCGCGCACGCAGCTCAACGATCACCGTGACGTCTTTGCCGGCATGCGCTGCCGCGACTAATGCATCACCAATGGGTGAGTCACCGCCAGTGCGGTACAGCGTCTGCTTGATCGCCAGCACGTCCGGGTCCGCTGCAGCCTGACGCAGCAGATCCAATACCGGATTGAAGCTTTGAAACGGATGCTGCAGCAGTAAATCACCTTGCTGGATGGCGCTGAACAGGTTGGACCCGTCCTGCAACCGCGGATGGGCCGCGGGCGTGAATACAGGAAACAGCAGGTCCGGACGGGCTGCCAGATCGCATAGTGCTGACAGCCGGTTCAGGTTCACCGGACCCTGCACTTCATGGTGGTCGGCACTGCTTAGCGCAAATTGCTCGAGCAAAAACTGCGTGACCTCTGCCGGACAGTCTTGCACGGTCTCTAGTCGGACGGCTGCGCCATAGCGCCGGTGCGCCAACTCACCCTCCAGAGCACGACGCAGATCATCAACTTCTTCATCGTCCACGAACAGATCGCTATTGCGCGTGACGCGAAACTGGTGGCAGCTGCGCACATGCACGCCGGCAAACAGCTGCTCAACAAACGCTTCAACTATCGTCGAGAGCAGCACATAACCGCCGCCCAGTGCTGCAGGCAATGCCACGACACGCGGCAAGGATCGCGGCGCCTGAACTACAGCCAGATCGCTGTCGCGTCCGAAGGCATCTTTGCCGGCCAGCTGCACGATAAAGTTCAGACTCTTATTCTGAATTCTCGGAAATGGTCGCGCCGGATCCAGTCCCAGCGGACTGAGCACCGGCTCCACCTGATCATGAAAGTGAGTCTGCAACCATGCCTGCTGCTCGACCGTCCAGTCATCGGCTTGCAGGAGCCTTATACCGGCCGCTTCCAGTTCCGGCAGCAGTTGCTCATTGAGGCAAGCGTACTGTTCCTGCACCAATGACAGTGATGCGGCATGAATGGCTTCCAGCTGCATATGTACCGACATCTGCTCCGGACCTACTGCCAGAAGCGGCAGGTCCTGCAGTTGTTTGAGACCTGCAACGCGAATTTCAAAGAATTCGTCGAGGTTGTTGCATGAGATGCATAGGAAACGCAGTCGCTCCAGCAGCGGCAATGTGCTGTCTTGAGCCTGTGCCAGAACACGCTGATTGAACGCCAGAAACGATAGTTCCCGGTTGGTGAAATGCTGCGGTGCTTCTAAGGGTAGGGGTTTCACCCTACTAGTTTGCGCTCTCTCTATCTCCATTTCGTGACAGATCCAGCATAGATGGCCCCCAGTGCCCGGGGACCTTTGGCACCTGTGACAGACGGCAGATTTCCTGCTGCACCCAGCAGGCGCTGATGCGCAAGCCAAGCGAAAGCGGCCGCTTCCACCTGCAAAGGAGCCAGTCCCAAGGCATCGCTGGTCTGCACGGGCAATCCGGGCAGGCAGGCGCGCAGGCGCCGCATCAATTGGTCATTAAAAGCCCCGCCACCGCAGACCACCACATCGGTCGCAGCGGCGGCCGACGACTGGATCGCTGCCGCAATGCTGCGGGCGGTGAACTCACACAGCGTCGCTTGGACATCCGCTACGGTGGGCTGCTGCGCCAGGCTGCGAAGTTGTGTGTCTAGCCAGACCAAATGAAACAGCTCGCGTCCGGTACTCTTGGGCGGCTGTCGCTGCAGATAGGGCTCCGCGAGCAAGATGCAAAGTAGCGGCTCGCAAACCAAGCCACTGCAAGCCAGTGCTCCGCCCTTATCAAACGCCTGATCAAAGTGGCGCTGCATCCAGCCATCCATCAGGCAATTTCCAGGGCCCGTATCGAAACCCAAAATGGGCCCTGAAACCGGCAGTACCGTGATGTTGGCGATGCCGCCGATGTTCACTACGACGCGTGTTTTGCCTGCAGCGCCAAACACTGCCGAATGAAACGCTGGCACTAGTGGCGCACCTTCGCCGCCGGCAGCTACGTCACGGCGTCTGAAATCGGCAACCACATCGATGCCCGTGTGCTCTGCGATCACGTTCGGATCGCCAATTTGCAGCGTAAAAGGCGCAGTGCCATGCGGTTGGTGGCGCACTGTTTGCCCGTGACTGCCGATGGCTCGTATCTGCGCTGTTGCCAGTCCGCAGTGTTTTTGCAGCGCCAATGCAGCTTGAGCAAAAGCCTCGCCAACCAGCGTATCGAGTTCGCCCAGTTCGTTAACGTCGAGCAGGTGCGGATGCTCAATCGCTGCGCTCAGTCTGGCCAGCAGTTGCGGCTCATAATCCTGGTGCCTTACATCAGAGATACGCCAGCCGCTGTCACTCTGCTGCAAAAGCACTGCATCAATGCCATCCAGACTGGTGCCAGACATCAGGCCGATATAGCTGCTCATGACTGCGTGCTGTTAGCGCTTGCCGACAGGCTGCGCGGGGGCTGGCGTCACCGCTTGCTGCGCAAGCGTTGCCGGTGGTTCATCCAGGCTGGTTAACATCGGTACTGCCTTGGCATCAAAGTCCGCGCGCAGTGCTGCATCTATTGGAGGTGCAGGTTCTGCCTGAGCTGCGGTGGTTGGGTTGCGCGCTTGGCCGCGCACCAAAAACTCAAAGTGAAGATGAGGGCCGGTGGCCAAGCCCGTCATACCGACGTAGCCGATCACTTCACCCTGACTCACTCGATCACCCGGGCGTACTGACACGGCAAATCGCGACAGATGGCCGTAGCGCGTCACGATCTGTCCGGCATGGGCGATCTCCAACACGTTGCCGTAACCGCCCTTGTCACCTCGGAACACAATGCGCCCATCGCCGGCTGCTCGCACCGGCGTGCCCGAAGGTGCTGCATAGTCCACGCCTTTATGGGCACGGATCAGGTTGAGTATCGGATGCTTGCGGCCGCTGCTGAAGACGGAGCTGATTCGCGAGAATTCAACGGGCGCTTTGAGAAAGGCCTTGCGCAGACTGCGCCCATCGCGGGAAAAATAGCCTGTTTTGCCATCCGGTCCCACGTAGCGGATTGCTTCATAGGTTTTGCCCTGATTAATGAAGCGTGCCGCAAGAATGGCACCATCGCCGATGCGCTCACCGTTTTCACGTCGCAACTGTTCATAGGTAACGGCAAAGCTGTCGCCTTGGCGCAGATCCATCACAAAGTCGATATCCCAAGCAAACAAATCGGCCAGAGCCAAGGTTGTTTTGTCCCGAAGCCCAGCGTTGCCTGCTGCTTCAAACAGTGAAGAGCGAATCGTTCCGCGCGCAGTGGTGATGGTGCGCGAGAGCGGTGTCTGCTGCACATTGGCAACAAACCCAGAGTCTTCGTCGCGTTGGACCTGAAGAGTTTCTGTGGGCGACAACTGTCGCTCCAAACCAATCAACGTGCCGTCTTTGTGGTGCAGGGTCAGCGTTTCGCCTGGCTTTAGGCGGTCGAGCATCATGCGCACGTTGCGAATGCCGCGCAGTTCCTGCAAGTCGGCGACCGATAGCTCCAAGCGACGGAAAATCTGGTCGAGCGTATCGTTGCGCCGCACGATCACTTCAATGCGCGACAAGCCCGCCTCGGCGGCGTTCACAGCAGCACCTACCGCTGCCGATGAAGCCGGCTGCATCGCCGGTTGCATCACCCGAAACGCGGCCTCTGCCATATGCAGAGCCGGATCTTCGCTGTCGGTGGCCACCAATGCCGCCCAACCTACAGCCACACAGCCGAGCACCTGCAGCGCTCTGATTCGCAACAGTGTCCGCAAGGGTCGTGGGGTATGGAGCGGGGGGCTCTGCATCGCTGCCGCCTACTTGTCCTTCAATGAGGCCGCTGGGATCGGTGACCGTACCCGACTGGCGCATGATGGGCAATCGACCTGACCCTTAAGGCGCGACTTCGTGTGTTGCAGCGGTTATTCTCTGTGCCGACGCAGTCCGCGCGAAACAGCGATGTCCGCCCTAGGGCGCGGGGCGTATAGCCCCCATGACCGATCCAACCGCTGTCCCGTCATCCCCCATCGAAGGCCCGCTGGCGGAGCAATTGGCCGAGTTGCGCCGCGGCGCGCAAGAGATCCTCACCGAAGCCGATCTGGTCAAGAAGCTCTCGCGCGGCAAGCCACTGGTGGTCAAGGCAGGCTTCGATCCCACCGCTCCCGATCTACATCTGGGTCATACAGTGCTCATCAACAAGATGCGCCAGTTCCAGCAGTACGGCCACGAGGTGGTGTTTCTCATCGGTGATTTCACCGGAATGATCGGTGATCCCACGGGTCGTAACGCCACACGACCGCGACTCACACCCGAAGCGATCCAAGAAAACGCACGCACCTACCAGACGCAGGTATTTAAGATCCTTGATGCCGAGCGCACACGTGTGGACTTCAATTCACGTTGGTTTGGCGCGATGCCCGCCGCTGGTCTTATCGAAATAGCGGCGCGCCATACAGTTGCGCGCATGCTCGAGCGCGACGATTTCACAAAGCGTTTTCGCGCCAATCAGCCCATTGCGCTGCACGAATTCCTGTACCCGCTTGTGCAGGGCTACGACTCTGTCGCTCTAAAAGCAGATGTAGAGTTGGGCGGCACGGACCAGAAGTTCAACCTGCTGGTTGGTCGACAACTACAAGAGCACTACGGGCAAGAACCGCAGGTAGTTATCACGGTGCCGCTGCTCGAGGGTCTTGATGGCGTCAACAAGATGTCCAAGTCCCTAGGCAACTACATCGGCATTGCCGAAGACCCCCAGACAATCTTCGGCAAAGTGATGAGCATCTCCGACACATTGATGTGGCGCTACTTTGAGCTGCTCAGCTTCAGGCCGTTGGGCGATATAGCTGTACTGCGTAAGGCGGCCGCAGACGGCCGCAACCCACGCGACATCAAGTTCGAACTGGCTGTTGAACTGGTTGCCCGATTCCATGACATGCAAGCGGCCAAGCAGGCACAGGAAGACTTCATCGCGCGATTTGCTCAGAAGGCGCTGCCAGACAATCTGCCGTTGCAACACTTGCAGGCGACCGATGCCAGCGGCCTGCGGCTGGCCAATGCCCTCAAGGACTGCGGATTGGTCGCCAGCAATTCCGAAGCTGGCCGCAAGCTGGCAGAGGGCGCCATACGTATTGACGGCAACAAGGTTTCCGACCGGGAGCACCGTTTGTTGCCTGGCCCCGAGTACATCCTGCAGCTGGGCCCCCGCAGGTTCGCCCGCGTCAGCATTACACCGGCCAACTGAGACCCCAGAGCGCCGATTGCGATACGCGGCGTGTCGTAGTCCAAACACCCTAGTTGGGTGCTAATACACCCGCCCTGCGGCTGTCGTGCAGAGCGTTTGCCATGGCCCGCTACTGCAGTGGGCCGCAGGGCCTAGATCGCCGACCTAAGGGCCGTGGCGACCGGGCCGCAGCATCTTGGGTTAATGCCCCGTAACTCACTGTTTATAAGACAATTCTCTTAAACTGAAATTTATTTGCAACGATGCGTTGACAGGTTCTCTTGGCTGGCTATACTGCGCGCCCTTCCCAAGGGAATGACGGCACCGAAAGGCGCCTCTGACCGGGGGAAGAAAAAAAGGGTTGACGAAGTAAATGCTCCGGCTATACTTCGCGCCCCTACCAAACACCTAGTGTGTTTGGTCACCCGGCCCAAGCGACCGGGAAGCTTTTTAAAAATTTGGCAGGTAATTTGTGTGGGGACTCGCGTCAATGCGCTTTGTGCAGATGACCGAGTGACCAAATAAAGTCCAGCAATGGGTTTTGTGTTCACTCTTTTTAGTTGAAGTTCAAATCCTTCAAGTGAAGAGTTTGATCCTGGCTCAGATTGAACGCTGGCGGCGTGCTTAACACATGCAAGTCGAGCGGTAACGCGGGGCAACCTGGCGACGAGCGGCGAACGGGTGAGTAATGCTTTGGAATCTGCCTGTTAGTGGGGAATAACTCGGGGAAACTCGAGCTAATACCGCATACGTCCTAAGGGAGAAAGCGGGGGATCGCAAGACCTCGCGCTAACAGATGAGCCAAAGTCGGATTAGCTAGTTGGTGGGGTAAAGGCCTACCAAGGCGACGATCCGTAGCTGGTCTGAGAGGACGACCAGCCACACTGGAACTGAGACACGGTCCAGACTCCTACGGGAGGCAG
>CANFSB010000030.1 GCA_947449495.1 Pseudomonadota bacterium | reverse complement strand
ACTTCATAGGGCTATTAACCCGTCGCATCACGGTGGTGTCAATCTTGGACGAGCCTTTGCAACACGGCTTCGAGCAGTTCGTGCAACGCGCGCTGGCGCAGCCCGGTCTGTCGCGACGTTTTCATGCCACCGGCATCGATCTGCACTACCTGGAATGGGAAGGTCCGCCGCGTGCCCCGGCGCTGCTGCTGCTGCACGGTTTCATGGCCCATGCCCACTGGTGGGACTTCATTGCACCTTGGTTAGCCCAGCAGTACCGGGTGATTGCGCCGGACTTCGGCGGCATGGGTGACAGCGGGCACCGCGAGCACTACAGCGTGGCGCAGTGCATCGATGAGATCGGTGCCGTCATCGAGCACACCGGTATCGCACCCTGCATCGCCATCGGCCACAGCTTCGGCGGCCGCACCCTGCTGCAGGCCTGTGCGCGCCACCCGCAGGCCATCGCACGCGCAGTAGTGGTCGATTCACGGCTCACCTCCCCGGATGACCCGCTGCGCAGCTTCAAAGACATGTGGCGGCCCAAGCGCCGCTACCCCGATCAACAAACCATGGTCGATCGCTTCGTGCTGATGCCCGAAGAGCCAGCCCCCGCCCTGGCAATGGCACATATGGCCCGCTGTGGTTCGCATCAGGACGGCGATGCGTGGATCTGGAAGTTTGATGACCGCATTTTGCTGATGGACCAGCATAACGACGAGGACCCTCGCGATGAGGCCGCGGACATGGCCTGGCTGCCGATGCCTGTGGACATCATCCGCGGTGAATACAGCCGGGTGGCCACTGCAGAGCGCTGCGCCAGACTATCGGCACTGCTGCCCACAGCCGGTGCGCCCATCGAATTGCCAGGCAGCTATCACCATCTGCCGGTCAGCCAACCGCTGGCGCTGCTGGCGGTGCTGCGCACACTGCTGGCCAATCCGCGCTAGAGTCGCCCACAGTTTCGAACACGACGACGTTGGAGCCCGCTATGAGCCAGACCCCGAGCGCCTTCCGGTCCTTCATTCCCGCCTCAGCCCGTATTCCAGAGATGACGCTGCGCGCTGTCATCGTCGGCACGATACTGGGCATCATCTTTGGCGCGTCGTCGTTGTACCTGGTGCTCAAGGTTGGCCTCACCGTCAGTGCTTCGATCCCGGTGGCGGTTATCTCGATCACGCTGTTCCGCCTGCTCTCCAAGGTAGGTGTGCGCGATGCCACCATCCTCGAGAACAACATCGTGCAGACCACAGGCTCTGCCGGTGAGTCAATTGCGTTTGGTGTCGGCGTCACCATGCCGGCCATCCTGATTCTGGGTTTTGATTTGGAACTGACGCGCGTGCTGCTGGTAGCCGTGCTCGGTGGCCTGCTGGGCATCCTCATGATGATCCCGCTGCGACGCGCACTCATCGTTAACCAGCACGGCACGCTCAAGTATCCGGAAGGCACGGCCTGTGCCGAAGTGCTCAAAGCCGGCGCATCCGATGAGTCGATGGCCGCCGCCGATCCGCAAGCCGAAGGCGCAGGCTCGCGCGGCATCAGTGCGCGCACCATCTTCACTGGCTTTGGCATTGGCCTTGTGTACAAGTCGCTCAACGTCGCCTTCAAAGGCTGGCTCGATGCAGTTGGCCATGTGTTCGGCGCACCCTTCAAGGGTGGCTCGGTGTCCATGGAGGTCTCACCCGAACTGCTGGGCGTGGGTTACATCATCGGGCCGCGTATCGCCGGCATGATGTTCGCCGGCGGTGTGATGGCCTATCTGCTGCTGATCCCCATGATCCTGTTCTTCGGCTCACAACTGCCCGGCGTGCTGGCACCGGGCACCAAGCTCATTGCCACTATGAGCCCCGGTGAAGTGCGCGGCGCCTACATTCTCTACATCGGTGCTGGTGCAGTGGCTGCCGGCGGCATCATCAGCCTGCTGCGCGCCTTGCCGCTGATCATCGGCAGCATCCGCGCCGGCATCAGCGACATCGCTGCTGCGCGCAGTGGTGCAGCAGCTGCAGGCCGCACTGCACGCGATCTGCCACTCAAATTCGTCGGCATCGGCATTCTGTTGCTGCTGACCATCATCATGCTGGCGCCTTCCCTGCACATGAACCTGCTGGGAGCAGTGCTGATCCTGCTGTTCGGCGCCCTGTTCGTCACCGTGTCGTCACGCCTCACTGGCGAGATCGGCTCTACTTCCAATCCCATCTCAGGCATGACCATCGCCACGCTGATGCTCACCTGCCTGGTGTTCCTGCTGGTCGGCTGGACCGGTGGCGCCTGGTATGTCACGGCGCTGTCGGTCGGCGGCATCGTCTGCATCGCCTGCTCTAACGGCGGCACCATCTCCCAGGATCTGAAGACCGGCTATCTGGTCGGTGCCACACCCAGCTCACAGCAGGTGTCGATCCTCATCGGTGCGTTTGCGTCGGCGCTGTGCATGGGCCCCATCCTGCTCAAGCTCAACGAGACCGCCACCGTCTATGTGCCGGTGCAGCAGGTTGCACCGCAAGGCATCAATGCAACCGCTGCTGTGCTGGATAACCGCCGTGAGTCGCTGGTAGGCCCACAGGCCAAAACAGACACTCAAAGCTACCGCGTGTGGCACAAGACCAATGCCGAGGGCGGACCAGCCGGTAAATATCTGGTGGATGACAGCGGCCAGGCTGTGTGGCTGGTCGATCCGGGCATCAACGGCACGCACAACACGCGACCCGATGGCACCGAGGTGCGCAAGTTCGATGCACCCAAGGCCACGCTGGTCTCTTACATCATCAAGGGCATCCTTGATCGTGAGCTGCCTTGGGAACTGGTGATCTTCGGCGCGATGATTTCGATCTTGATGGAACTGGCCGGCGTGCCTTCATTGGCCTTTGCGGTGGGCGTGTATCTGCCCATCTCCACGTCAGCGCCGATGTTCGTCGGCGGTGCGATCCGCTGGATGATCGATCGTCGCCAGGCACGGCAACCAGAGAACCAAGGCCTGTCCGAAGCCCAATTGGCTGCGCAATCAGATCGTGGCCCCGGAGTATTGCTGGCGTCGGGCTATATCGCCGGCGGTGCTATTGCGGGCATCGTCATCGCCTTCTTGGCCGGCGTGCTGGGCGACTTTGATGCTGCTCTGCAGAAGTGGTCGACGGCCAACAATCCGTTCTTTGCTGGCCCCAACAGCGAATGGCTGTCGTTACTGCCTTTCTGCCTGTTGGTGCTGCTGCTGTGGGCTGTAGGCCGCGGCAGCTTGCTGGCGTCGCGCGAGACGGGCGGCTAAAGCCAACCACAGGCCCGTTGCACACGGGCAGGTTCTGTCAGTCGTGCTTGCGCATCGTCATGCGATCGAGCACGCCCAGCAGCACAGCGGACACCACGAACGTGAGATGGATCACGACATACCAGAACAGCTTGTCGTTGCCGATCGACTCGGCATCCATGAACGCGCGCAGCAAATGAATGGACGAGATCGCAACGATAGATGCGGCGACCTTGAGCTTGAGCGTGCCGGCATCGAGCTTGCCCAACCAACCGAGCTTTTCGTCCTCTGCGGTGAGATCCATCTTGGAGACGAAATTCTCGTAGCCCGACAGCATCACCATGACCACCAGGCCGGCAACCAAGGCCAAATCCACCAGTCCCAGCAGCGACAGCACTACCTCGGCTTCGGAAGCACCGATGACATTCATCAGTGAGTGACTCAGTTCGGCAAAGAACTTGATGACCAGCACTACCAGCGACAGCGACAAACCCAAGTAGATGGGGGCCAGCAACCAACGGCTGGCAAACAGCACACGTTCGATAAGCTTTTCCATAATGGTTGCAGTTTAGCGCAACTGAATCGGCTGGCCGACCTGTAACCACTGTCCGGCGCTGCCCGGTAACAAAACTGCATTACGGCCAAACGTCACGCCGCGCAGCTCTGCGTCATAGCGATAGCTGCGCAGCGTGCGCAGTGGTTCATCCCCACCGGCCTCGCCGGTGTGCGGATCCAGCGTGGTGATAACGCAGCGCGTACAGGGCTTACCCAGTCGCAGTGCCACGCCGCCGGCATGCACTGTTGTCGCAGTATCCTCTGCATAGGCGGGCACGTTGCCCAACAGCAGGTTGGGCCGGAATCGCTCGACAGGCAGGTCGCGGCCGACGCGCGCCGACAGATCCAGTCGTGAAGCCTCTGATAACACCAGCAGCGGATAGCCGTCGCTGAACAGATTCGGTGCGGCAATACCGCCGGTCCAAGCACGATTGGCGTAGCGACGCTGCGCCGGATCAAATCGCACCAACCGTGCCGGCGCACCCAGCCAACCACTGAAAAATGCCGCTGCCTCGGCACCGGCATCAAACGCCGGCACGCGCGAACGCCACACCTCTACTTCGCGCAGCTCGCCTTCATGATCCAGGGGCAGGCGGATGTCGCCGTGGCCAGCGATATCCACATAGAGAAACGCCTCGTCAAGGGCAGTGGCAACTTGGGTCAGTCGCGGCTGCTCACGCTGCGTGATAAAGCGACCGGACGAATCAACCAGCATCCACTCGCGATCGTGGGCCAAGCCGGTGGCCACCACCTGCGCACGCTGCAGGGCGATGCCACGACAAGACTTGATGGGATGGACGTACAGGCCCTGCAGCAGCGGCCCGGAGCTCATGAGCAGTGAGAAGTTGACGGCGATGCGCTGACTTCAAGGGCGCTGACGCAGGATTCGAGATACCCGCGTAGATGCGCCACATCCTCCGGTGGCAACTGCGACAGCATGCGGGTCATGACCGGCGCGCTGCTGCTGCGACTGGCATGCAGGCGCTGCTCGCCGGCCGGCAGCAGGTGCCAACGGTCGGCGCGGCGATTGGCCGGATCGGCGCGACGCTCAATGTCACCCTGGCTTTCCAGACGGCGCAGCAAGGTGGTGAGTGTCTGGGCAGTCACCATGAGGCGGCGAGCCAGTTCGGCGCCGGTGATTCCCGGCTCGCTGCGGATCTGGTCGAGGGTCACCAGGTGCGCGAAGGGCAGCGCATCGGCCTCGCGCAGACGCGCCTCCAGCTCATGCCGGAACAGGTGCATGAGCCGCTTGAGCAGGTAGCCGATTTCTTCTTCGGGGGCGCGGCTCATGAGGGGTGATAAAGGCTGCAAGTCCGGTTGGCTTAATATCAGGCGCCTGATATTATCGCGAGCAACTGATTTTCACAATGCAGTGCCGCATGTCACCCAAAGCCATTAGTTCTTTTCGTTCATCCAAAGTTCCTCAGCTGCTGGGCGTTGCCTGCATTGCGCTGTTGGCGTTGACCGCCTGCGGTCGCGGCAAAAAAGACGCTGCTGCAGCGGCAGAGACCAAGCCGGCTCTGACGGTCACCACCGACGCAGTACGCGTTGCGCCCTTGCAGCGAACGGTGCTGGCCAGCGGCGCTATTTTCCCGTGGCAGGAAGTGATCATCGGTCCAGAGGTCGGCGGCTATCGCGTCAGCAGCCTGCGCGTGGATGTGGGCGACAAGGTCAAGCGCGGTCAGGTGCTGGTGCAGCTGTCCGACGACATGCTCAAGGCCGAAGTGTCGTCGCGTCGCGCAGCATTGCGTGCAGCCGAAGCGCGCGCTGCCAACTCAGCGGCGGCTTGGCGTCGCGGTCAGGCAATGATCGGTAGCGGTGCGCTGTCACAGGCCAATCTCGATACCCTGCAGGCTGATCAATTGGCCACTGCTGCGGCAATCGACACTTCGCGAGCCGATCTGGCTATGTCCGAGCTGCGGCTGCGCTATACGCAGGTCACTGCACCGGACGATGGCACCATCACCGCGCGTAGTGTCAGCGTGGGTCAGATCGGCCAGACCGGTGCAGAAATGCTGCGACTGCTGCGACTGGGCCGCATCGAATGGCGCGCCGAAGTCCCCGAAGGCCAATTGGCCGGGCTGCGCAGCGGCTTGGCAGTGAAGATCACCACAGCAGACGGCAAGACCGTACAGGCCAAGGTGCGCGCTGTTGCACCCACTGTGCAGACCGGTAATCGCACCGCACTGATCTATGCCGACATCACCAGCGGTGACGCCCGGCCTGGCATGTTTGCGCGCGGCGAAATCGAAATCGGCACTAGCGATGCATTGCTGGCACCGGTGGCTGCGCTAGTCGTGCAGGACGGCTACAGCTATCTGTATGTGCTGGGTGACAAAGACATCGTGCAGCGGCGCTTGGTGCATACCGGCGTAGTGCGCGCCGACACCGTAGAGCTGCTCGATGGCGTTAAAGCCGGCGAGCGCGTGGTGGTCAAGGGCGCAGGCTTTCTCAAGGACGGCGATAAAGTTCGCGTCAACGATGCCAAGACTGGGGCCTAACGGGAGCACTGCATGAACTTCGTTACCTGGTCCATCCGCAATCCCGTACCCGTCATCATGCTGTTCGTGGCGCTGGTATTCGGTGGGCTGTACAGCTTTCCGAAGCTGGCCATTCAAGACCAGCCCGACATCGAGTTCCAGGCGGTCATCGTCACTGTCAGCTATCCGGGGGTGCCACCCTCGCAGATGGAAACAGAGATCACCCGCAAGGTAGAGGACAGCCTCTCCAGCATTACCGGCGTCGAGCACATCAACTCCACTGCCAGCAACGGCATCTCCAGCACCTTCGTCGAATTCCAGTTCGGCTATGACATCCAGACCGCTATGGATGATGTGCGCGATGCGCTGTCACGCATCCGCTCCAACTTGCCGCCCGACGCAAACGAGCCGCAGATCTCGCGCGCCAGCACCACTGGCTTCCCGGTCATCAGCTATGGCGTCAGCGCCGACAACATGACCGACACCGAGCTGTCGTGGTTCGTCGACCTGGTCATCGCGCGCGAAATCACCACCGTCAAGGGCGTGGGCCAAGTCAACCGCACCGGCGGCGTCAGCCGTGAAGTGCGCGTCAACCTCGACCCGGATCGCATGGCTGCACTGGGTGTATCGGCAGCCGATGTATCGGGCCAATTGCTGCGCACGCAGGTAGAGCTGCCGGGCGGCGAATCGCGTATCGGCGGTCGCGAACAGACCCTGCGCACCACCGGCACCATTCAGAGCATGCAGGAACTGCAGTCGCTGCAGATTGCGCTGGCCGATGGCCGCAAAGTACGCATGGACTCTATTGCTGAAATCAAAGACGGTTCCGGCGAGCTGCGCCAGTTGGCGCTGCTGGATGGCAAGCCGGTGATCGGCTTCCAAGTGCTGCGCTCCTGGGGCAGCGGCGCTATCGAGGTGGCTGATGGCACGCGCAAGGCCGTCAAGGACCTGCAGAAGCAGTATCCCAACATCCACATCACCGAGCTCAACACGACTGTCGACTACATCCGCGAGGCCTATCACAGCTCACTAGAGATGCTGTTCGAGGGTGCAATCCTCGCCATCATCGTGGTGTGGATCTTCTTGCGCGACTGGCGCGCCACGCTGATCTCGGCTGCAGCGCTGCCGCTAGCCATCATCCCCACCTTCTGGGCCATGAAGGCGCTGGGCTTCAGCATGAATACGCTGACCATGCTGGCGCTGTCGCTGGTGGTGGGCATGCTGGTCGACGATGCCATCGTCGAGATCGAGAACATCGTGCGTCACCTGCGCATGGGCAAAAAACCCTTGCAGGCGGCCAGCGATGCGGCCATCGAGATCGGTCTGGCGGTCGTGGCAACCACCTTTACGCTGTGCGCCGTATTTGTGCCCGTGGCCTTCATGGGCGGCATACCCGGTGAGTTCTTCCGGCCCTTTGCTTTCACGGCCACGGTGTCTGTGCTGTTCTCGCTGCTGGTCGCCCGCATGCTCACGCCGATGATGGCGGCGCGCCTGATGAAGTCTTATGACCATGGCGAAGAGGCCACAGGTCCGGTCAAAGGCTGGTATCTGCGCCATGTCAAACTGGCCTTGCACAATCGACTGCTAACGATCGTCATTGCCAGCGTGTTGATGGTGGCCAGCTTCAGTCTGGTGCGCTACATCCCCACCGGCTTCACACCGGCCAATGATGTCGGCTTCATCAACCTGAGTGTCAATCTGCCGCCGGGTACGGCGCTGGAAGAAACCCGCGCCACGACAGAAGAGATCCGCCGTCGCATCTCCGACTTCAAGGAAGTGCGTAGCGTCTACGCGGTAATAGGCTCGGGCAACACCGTGCGCAACGCCACCATGACCATCATGCTGGTGCCCAAGGCCGATCGCAAAGACTCCCAGGTCAAGATGCAGGATCGCATCATGGCGCGTATCGAAGATGTGCCAGGTGCGCGCCTGGCCTTCGGTGGCGGCGGTGGCGCTCCCGGTGGCAGCCGTCTATCGATTGAGTTGGTGGGTGAAGACTCGGCCATGCTTGCACTGGCGGCCTCGAACATCGAACGGGAGATGCGCGCCATCCCGGGCCTGACTTCCGTCACCACCAGCGCCAGCCTGTTGGCACCCGAGTTGGTCATCCGTCCGCTGCGCGAGCGTGCCGCAGAGTTGGGCGTCACGACTTCAGCCATGGCGCAAGTCACGCGCATTGCCACCAGCGGCGACATTCTCAACAACCTGCCGAAGATGAACCTGCCGGATCGGCAAGTGCCGATCCGCGTGCGGCTCAATGACAAGGCGCGCGGTGATCTGGAACAGATCAAGTTGCTGCCGGTGCCGGCACGCGGCGGCGCGGTGCCGCTGATGAACGTGGCCGATGTCAGCTTCGGTTCCGGTCCGGCGCAAATCACCCGCTATGACCGCAGCCGCAACATCACCATCTCGGCCGACCGCGGCAGTCTGCCGCTGGGTGATGCGCTCAAGCTGATCTACAAGCTGCCTTCAGTGACCAACTTGCCACCCGGCGTGCATCGTTCAGAGTCTGGTGAAGCGGGATTCATGACTGAGATTTTCACTGGCTTTGCCACTGCAATGATCGTTGGCATCTTCTGCATCTATGCACTGCTGGTACTGCTGTTCCATGACGTACTGCAGCCGATCACTATCTTGTCGGCCCTGCCGCCCTCGGCCGGTGGTGCAATCGTGTGTCTGTGGCTATTCAACTTCGAGTTGTCTATCCCGGCACTGATTGGTCTGCTGATGCTCATGGGCATCGTCACCAAGAACTCCATCCTGCTGGTGGAATACGCGGTGATGGCACGGCGTGAGCACAACATGCCGCGCTTTGAGGCCTTGGTGGATGCCTGCTCCAAGCGCGCCCGGCCCATCATCATGACCACCATCGCGATGGGTGCTGGCATGTTGCCGGTAGCGATCGGCACTGCCGGCAATGCCAGCTTCCGCGCACCGATGGCAGTGTCGGTGATCGGCGGATTGATCGCCTCAACCGCGCTATCGCTGTTCGTGGTGCCGGTGATCTACACGCTGTTTGATGATCTGGAGAACGCCATTCATCGCGGCTACAACGCGATAAGAGGCCGCAAAGCCGATGTGCCGGCCGTTAAGGCGCCTGAGCTGCGCTGAACCGCACTGCTCAGGGCGTACCGGGCACCTTGGGCGGCAGAGCCGCCACAGCGCTGGCATACAACTGCGCCACCTCGTCTTCACCGGTGGCGCAGAAGTTCAGATCGCGCACCAAGCCGTCTGACACCGCATAGATCCAAGCGTGCACGGCCACCTGTTGGCCGCGCCGCCAAGCATCTTGCACGACTGTCGTGCGACAGACATTGAGCGCCTGCTCCAACACGTTGAGCTCGCACAGCCGATCGGTGGCGTCATCGCCAGCCGCATCAAGGATGTCGCGATGGTGATCGCGAATGTCCTGCACATGGCGCAGCCAGTTGTCGATCAAGCCCATCTGCTGACCGCGCAGTGCGGCAGCAACGCCACCACAGCCATAGTGGCCGGTGACGATGATGTCCTCGACCTTGAGCACGTCGACTGCGAACTGCAGCACCGAAAGGCAGTTAAGGTCGGTGTGGATAACCAGGTTGGCCACGTTGCGATGCACGAACAGTTCGCCGGGTGCCAGATCGACAATCTCGTTAGCCGGCACGCGACTGTCAGAGCAGCCGATCCACAAATAACGTGGGCTCTGCTGGCGCAGCAGCCGTGAGAAAAAGTCCGGATGCTGGCGCACCATTGAGGCGGCCCAGGCACGGTTGCTATCGAGCAGTGAATCGAGTCGTTTCATGAGCCGACATCCTAGCAGCCCTACGGCTACCATCGCAGTCACACCATGATCGATGTTGCTGTCATAGGCGCCGGCGCTGCCGGCATTGCTGCTGCGCTGCGTCTGCAGGCGGCCGGCCTGCGCGTGCAAGTGCTGGAGGCCCGCAGCCGGGTGGGCGGCCGGGCCGTCACCGACCACAGCCTGGGAGTGCCGGCAGATCTGGGTGCCGCCTGGCTGCACTTTGCAACCGACAACCCCTTCACCATGCTGGCGCGGCAACAAGGGCAACAGGTGCTCGAACAGGAGCCGGGTTGGGGCTCGCCTCTGCTGGCAGCGCATTTTGCGGCCGCCGACGCTGCTGGCGTTGCAGGGCTCGATGTGCCGGTCAGCACGGTGGTGCCCGATGACGAACACCGTGCGCGCTTTGATGCTGTGATGACCTGGGCGGTGGGCATGCCGAGCGAACAGGTCTCCACCTTGGACCTGCATCGCTATGACGAGTCCGATCACAACTGGATGGTCACCGAAGGACTGGGCACCGTGGTTGCCGGCGCAGCACAGGGCCTATCCATCGCGCTCAATGCGCAGGTCACACACATCGATTGGCGTGGGCCAGGCGTGCGCATCGAGGGTAGCCATGGCGTGCTGCAGGCGCGCGCCGTCATCGTCACACTGCCCACCGCAGTACTGGCCAGCGCCAGCGCACCGCGATTTACGCCGTCACTGCCCGCGGCCCATCAGCAAGCGCTGCACGATCTGCCGCTGGGCGTCTGCAACAAAGTCTTCCTGCGCTTTGACGATGCCGATCTGCCACCAGGCATGCTGCATTCCATCGGCGATACGCGTACCTCTCGCACCGCCTCGTGGTCCGTGCGGCCGGCCGGCCACGCGGTGGTGATGGCCTACTTCGGTGGCCCCTTGTCGCAAGAGCTGGAAACCCGCGGCGAACTTGTCGCGTTTGCCCGCGAGCAGCTGACTCAGGTGTTTGGCGCAGACATGGCACGGCGTGCCGGTGCAGCGCTGTGCAGCAGCTGGGGTCGTGACCCGTGGGCCATGGGCAGTTATTCTGCGGCGCGGCCCGGCGCTGCTGATGCACGCGCCGCACTGGCCTCACCGGTCTCGCCGCACCTGCTGCTGGCCGGCGAAGCCTGCTCGATCAACCGCTATGGCACGCTGCCCGGCGCCTGGGATTCAGGTACACAGGCTGCACACACACTGCTACGCACACTCGGGGATACACCATGAAAGCCGTCGGATTCACCCGCTCATTACCCGCCGCCGATCCGCAGTCGCTGATCGACTTTGACGCACCCCTGCCTGTGGCCACCGGCACCGACCTGCTGGTCGAGGTGCGCGCCGTGTCAGTCAATCCGGTCGACTATCGCGTGCGTCGCGATATGGGGCCCGCCAATCTGGGCACTCGCATCCTGGGCTATGACGCTGCAGGCGTGGTCACAGCAGTGGGCAGCGACTGCACGCTGTTTAAGCCCGGCGATGAAGTCTGGTATGCCGGTGAGCTCACGCGCCAAGGCAGCAACAGCCAGTTTCATCTGGTGGATGAGCGCATCGTCGGACCCAAACCAGTATCAATGGACTGGGCCGATGCAGCCGCACTGCCGCTGACCTTCATCACCGCATGGGAAGGTCTGCACGAACAGCTGCGCGTACGCCGCGATGGCAGCGATGCCGGCAAGACGCTCATGATCTTGGGCGGTGCCGGTGGCGTGGGCAGCATCCTCACGCAGCTGGCGCGCAATGTCGGCATCAAGGTGATTGCCACGGCATCACGTCCCGAAAGCATCGCGCAGTGCCAGCGTGTCGGTGCCGATCTGGTCATCGACCATACCGGCGACATCAAGGCTCAGCTGGCATCAGCCGGCCACAAGAGCGTGGACTTGATATTCAGCTGCGCCGAACTCGATGGCTATTTTCAGTTGGCCACCGAACTGCTGTCGCCGTTTGGCGGCTTGTGCACCATCGTCGCGCCCAACAAGCCGGTGGATCTGGGTCTGTTCAAGATCAAGGCGCTGCGCTACAGCCACGAGTTCATGTTCACGCGCAGCATGTTCCGTACGCCCGACATGATCGAACAGCATCGTCTGCTCAAGGCCGGTGCTGCGATGTTTGATGCCGGTACGCTGCAGGGCACCCGCAGTGCCACGCTAGGCCCCATCAACGCCGCCAACCTGCGCGCCGCGCATGTGCAGCTGGAAAGCACGCACACGCTGGGCAAGCTGGTGCTGGAAGGCTGGGGCTGATCGCCTTCAGGTAAACGCGGCGGCCGCCGGATCCAAGGCGGCCAGCCGCTGCGCCAGCGCAGCGTCATCACGCAAAAAGCTGAAGTCGGCAAAGTCAAAACCCGGGCCGACATTGCAACCCGTCAACGCATGGCTGCCCAATGGCCGCGCTGCCTGCCACCAGTGTGCAGGCACCGTGTAGGTGGGCCGCTGTGTCGCCGACACCGGTCCCAACGTTAGCCGCGCCACGCGATCCATCATCGGTGTGGCTACCAGCAGTTCCAGCGGCGAGCCCTCATACCAATGCCACGCCTCGTCCGACGTGACGCGGTGCCAACGGCTGCACTGCCCCTCAGCCAGCAAAAAGAAAATACCGGTGAGCGCACTGCGTAGCGTGCGGTCGTCGTTAGGCTGCACGCGGTCTGCGGAGCGGAACAACTCGCGGTAATAGCCGCCCTCGGGATGCGGCGCCAACCGCAACAACTGCACCAGTTCAGCGGCGCGGCCCTGTAGCTCCACGCTCAAGCGTCCTTGAGCCCGGCCAGTGCGGTGTGCGCGCGGTAATGGAACACCTCACGCGTGGCGCGCAGGCCATTAATCCAGAACGGGTCGGTCTCAGAGAGCGTCAGCACTGCTTCGGGGCTGTCGGCTTTGACGATCCACATCGCAGCAACTGGCGGCAAGTGCGGCTCAGTACGCATGGCGCCGGCCACCAGGACCTGCTCGGCATGCGCATCGAGCCAAGCGATGTGCTCGGCCAGATGGCGCTCGCGGATGTGCAGCGAATCGGGCTTGTCGGTAAAGCGCAGGATGAAGAGCATGGGGCACCTGAGTTAATGTCGCGGGACTGCGCCAACAATACCGCAGCACCCACATTCCGTCAGACAGGATACAACCATGAAAACCGCCCTGATTGCCCTGGCCACTGCCAGTCTCGTCGCTGGTAGCGCCATCGCTGCACCGGTCACCTATAACGTGGATCCGGATCACACCTACCCGGCCTTCGAGGCAGATCACTTCGGCGGTCTGTCGGTGTGGCGCGGCAAGTTCAACAGCAGCTCAGGCAAGGTAGTGTTTGACCAGGCTGCCAAAAGCGGCACCGTCGATATCGCCATCGACATGAAGTCCATCAACTTCGGTCACGACAAGATGAACCAGCATGCGTCGTCGCCCGACATGTTTGATGTGGCCAAGTTCCCCACCGCCACGTTCAAGGGCAAACTGGCTGCCTTTAAGGGCAACGCGCCGGGCGAAGTGCAGGGCACGCTGACGATGAAAGGCGTAACCAAGCCGGTCACCCTCAAGGTCAACAGCTTCGTGTGCAAAGAAAACCCCATGACCAAGAAAGAGGTCTGCGGTGCCGATGCCTCGGCCACGATCAACCGTGCCGACTTTGGCGTCGACTATGGCAAGGGCTTGGGCTTCAACATGGATACCAAGCTGCTGCTCACCATCGAGGCCATCAAGGCCAATTGATCGACGCTCACGGCGCGGCTACAAAGGCCGCGTCAGTGAGGCTGTGCAGGAAGGCTTCGATATCAGCCTTCTCATCGCGCGACAGGCCCAGCGGCCGCACAGGCCGCTGGTGCCCACCCCCATCATAAAACTCGATCACAGCCTGCAAGCTAGGCAGGCTACCGTCGTGCATGTAGGGCGCGGTCAGCGCAACGTTGCGCAAGCCAGGCACACGGAACAGCCCGCGATCAGCTGCTGCACCACTTTCCTGCAGCAAGCCGGTGTCAGCCGATGCAATGGCGCTGCGTGCAAATACCGGCGCCACCTCTTCATGGCCGACGCTACGCACAGGGCCCGAGAAATTGATGCCTGAATGGCATTCTCCACACTGGGTGCGCGGTGAATAGAACAAGGCCATGCCACGACGCGCCGCATCACTCATGCCACTGCGGTCATCGTCAAATACATAGCGATCAAAGGCCGAACGCCCCGAGACCAGCGTGCGTTCAAAGGCAGCGATAGCGCGCACCATATTGTCGAGCGTGATGGGCTGACCCTGCCCTGCAAATGCCTGCGCAAATGCCTGCACATAGCCGGTATCACTGCGCAGCATCGATAACACCTGCGGCTCTCTGCCGCGCAGCCCCATCTCGACGGGATGCTGACCAAACAACGGCACCAGCATCTGTTGTTCCAGCGTGACAGTGGTACGACTGGCCCAACCCAATGCAGGCAGCCATGCAACATTGGCAAGGCTGGGCGCATTGCGTGGTAACACCTGACCGGTAGCGCCGCGCGGTGTACTGCGGCCATCGCTGTAGGCCAATGTAGGCAGATGACAGCCGGCGCAAGCGAGCTTTCCATCAACCGACAAACGTCCCTCAAAGAACAGCCGCTGACCCAGCGCTATCTTGGCCGGTGTCTGCGGGTTATCGGCGGGGATGACGGGCGGCGCAAAACCCGGCGGCAAGTTCGCTGCTGCGGCAGGCAACAGCAGCGCACACCACAGCGCCACGATGCGCCGCATGGTGGTTAATCCCAGCGACGCACAACCACCACATCGGGCGATAACGACGCCGTTTGCTGCGCAACACTGGCGCGCTCCTCGATCCACTGTGCCAGTGCATCGACATCAGCCTTGGCGATGCCCGTGGGCCGTGCCCGACGTTCGATAACCCACGCACGCATCGCTGTAAGCAACGTGGCCGCATGCGCACGCGAGCCGGCGAACAAAGTCAGGTAGGCAGTCTTGGCATCATCGACCCGATTGAGTGCCAGATAGGCCTCACCGCGATATTCAATCGCTTCGCTGTAAGTGGGGTTCAGCGCCAGTGCCTTTTCATAGGCTGCCAGCGATGCTTCGTAATCACCGAGCCTGCGACTGGTGTAACCGACCAAGTTCCAAGCTTCCTTGACCGAAGGATCTGCCTTGGTCGCCGCGTCGAAGCGTTCACGCGCTTCACGATAGCCCGCCAACATTTTGGTTTGGGCAGCCTTGGCCTTGGCTCCGGTAAGGCCGGCACTTGCAGCCTCTTCAAGCTGCGTCTTCTCAAATACCTCGTAGCCGACGTTGTAGGCCAGACGCGCAGCCATGGCGCCTTCGGGTGCAACAGCAGTCACCGGCTTGGCATTGGCGATAGGGCCATCGGGTACTGCCAGTACGGGCGGGCTCAGACAGGCCAGCAGTACGGCGCTCAGTACCGTGGACCGAAAGACACTGGATGAGGTCATAACAGGCTCCTGCGCCAGCCCTGAAAAGGCTGTCATTATTGATCCACATTCTACGCGTCACATTGGCGCGCATTGCGAGCTTCGGTGTCAACCAAAGTGCCTGCGGTTCGTTTGCTTTGAATTACGCCAAAGGGACTGAGCGATGACCCAATCACCTCCAAGGATCGCCATCATCGGTGGCGGACCCGGCGGCCTTATGACTGCCTACCGGTTACAACAGATGGAGCCGCTAGCCAGCATTACGATTTTTGAGGCCAGCAGCCGTTTCGGCGGAAAAATCCTGACCCGTCGCCTATCCAGTTGCGGCGCCCGCTATGAAGCGGGGGCCGCCGAGCTCTACGACTATTCCCATCTCGGCGCGGACCCGCTTAAAGAACTGATTCTTGAGCTAGGGCTATCCATCGCAACAATGGAAGGTCCAGGGGTGTTTTTCGACGGCCGTTGGTTGGAAACTGAAAGTGAACTTGCGGCGCATTTCGGCCCAGCTGGATATGCGCAGCTGCAAGCATTCGCAGATGCTGCACGTCAGTCCTGTACCCCAGCCGAGTACTACGAATCGGACTGGCGCGATGACGCAAACGACAGCAACGCCCGACTGACATTCTCAGGATTGCTCAATTCGGTTACCAATCCGCAGGTGCGCCGCTACATTGAAACCGTCGTCCACAGTGATGTGGCTGTTGAAAGCGAAAGAACCAGCGCTCTGTATGGACTGCAGAACTGGCTGATGAACGATCCAGACTATATGCAGCTCTACTACATTCAGGGCGGCATCGAATTATTGATCTCGCGGGTACTGGACCGCCTGCAGTGCGAACGGCATTTGAATACCCGTATTCAACGCGTTGTAGGCATCGAAGGCGGCGGCTACGACCTCATCGGAAAGAATTCCAACGGGTCATTCAAGCATCACTTCGACGCTTTGGTCACTGCATTGCCAGTGAACCAGCTTAGCCAAATTCAATGGGAACCCGAGCCACTGGCGGCTGCTCTTCGCGCCCATAGATCCCACTACGATCATCCCGCCCACTACCTGCGTATAACCTTGGTATTCGAGAGCCCTTTCTGGCGCGAAAAAATACCCGGTCTTTTCTTCATGCTCGATGCTTTTGGCGGCTGCTGCGTCTACGACGAATCTGCGCGCAATCCAAATTGCTCTCATGGAGTGCTGGGATGGCTGCTGGCAGGAGACGCTGCACTGGTACATGCCAACCTTGCTGATGATGACTTGATTGCTTTAGCGCTCAGCTCTCTGCCGGATGACCTTAAGTCTAAAGCTGGCAGCGTTGTGGAAGGCGCAGTGCACCGCTGGGCCGGGGCCGTTAATGGCTGGCCCATGGGATCACGCGCATACCCGCCGGAACAGCGGCATGCTCCCGCCAGCAAAAGCCACCCAAATTTTTTCCTGGTCGGGGACTATTTGTTCGACTCGACGCTCAATGGTGTGTTGGACTCTGCGGAATGGGTGGCAGAAGCCCTTAGTGACCGGATGAATGAACCAGATCCGGCGCGGAGTAACGGAAGCAGACCATGAATGACCCCAGTCTTTCGGCCAGTCACCAACAGCAGCGCGACTCCAGCACCGGTGTAACGGTATTGAGTTTTTCTGCAACACCGTCGACACAGACCGCCGTACTGACGGCAACCGTTGAGGGCTTGGCGACTGTTACTTGGCAATCTTCTAAAGCGAGCCTGCAGGTTGACGAAACTCAAGAAGCTCTAGTCATACAAGTGGCGCTGACGTTCCACCGCCTACATCTTGCCGTAGATTCGCTATTGCAGCCTTTGATCGACTTGGAACAGCAGGCCGTTACCGACGTGGCTCTGTGCTACCGAATCGACAGAAAAGATCGCGCCCATTGGCCAAGACTCTTTGCATTGATGCAACAGCTGGCAGGCACGCGCCTACAGATTGCACAGCTTCTGGCCGAACTATCTTACGGCCACCCTGACCTGCCCGGGCCGGCGGCCAAGCTATTGCGCCGGCTCACCAAGGCCGCAGGACTCAAATCGCGTCTGCAGCACATCAGCGATCGCTATGAAGCGCTGGAAGATCTCTACGAGGGTGGTGTAGATCGCATCAATGATCACCGTTACTGGCGTGACGGACATGTGCTTGAGGTGATCATTATCATCGCGCTGCTTGCCGAGGCTCTTCTACTTCTCTAGGCAAACATGGCTCTAGGCAAACATGGCTCTAGGCAACATGGCTCTAGGCAACAGGGCCGATGGCTCTGCCATCCCAGCACTGAAGCACCGCGAAATCTGATGTACATTTTGGGCTTGGCATCCTAGGCTGCCAGCGTGAAACCCGTTCCTCAACTGCAGGTTCTCGTCACCGGCGGCAGCGGCTTCATCGGCCGGCATTTGATTGCGCAGCTGCGTGCCGCTGGCCATACGGTGCATGCACCACACCGCGGCGAGTCTTTGCAGGTAGACGGCCCACTCGACGCGGTGGTGAATCTGGCTGGTGCGCCCATTCTGGGCCCGCCTTGGACCACCGCCCGCAGACAGCTGCTGCGCGACAGCCGCATCAACACCACCCAAGCACTAGTACAGAGCCTTGCTACCCGATCACAGCGCCCTGCGGTGCTAGTCAGCGCCAGCGCGATTGGCTATTACGGCGTGCGCGACGAGCAGCCCTTGGATGAGCACGCCTCACCGCAAGCCATCTTCCAGTCGCAACTGTGCCAGGACTGGGAGATCGCTGCCGAGGCCGCCTCGCAGCTTGGCATCCGTGTCGTGCGGCTGCGGCTCGGCGTGGTACTGGGTCGCGATGGCGGCGCGCTGCCACAGCTGGCAGTGCCAGCACGTTGGGGACTTGCAGCGGTGATGGGCAAGGGCTCGCAGGGTGCGCCATGGATCCATCTGGATGACGTGCTGGGCCTGATCGAGCTGGCCTTGCACACGTCCACACTACAGGGCGCACTCAATGCCGTAGCACCCGGTCATGTCACACAGGCCCAATTCACGCGCAGCCTTGCCAAAGTGCTGGGTCGGCCGCAATGGCTCAAGGTGCCGGCATTTGTGTTGCGCGGGCTGCTTGGCGAAATGTCACAACTACTGGTCGATGGCCAGCATGTGGTGCCCGCCGCCGCGCTGGCCGCGGGCTATCACTTTAAGCAGCCAGAGATTGAACAGGCGCTGCACAACCTACTGGATTGACCGCTAGCCGCTGCGGGCTATGCGTATTGTTGCCATGACTGCTTGGATCGATCCTGTGACACTCAAATCACACACAGGTCGACTCTCATGCAGTTTCCCCAAGGCACCACGATCGCCGTCACCGACGGCTCCAAACTGCACGTCTATCGCAACATCGGCGATGACATACACCTGAAGCTGGCACCACTGCCCCCGCCCAAGCTGCACACCGAGGGCAAGGGCAGCGGACATCGCCACCACTCAAGCGAAGCCAATCCGGATCGACGCAGTCTTGAAGAGGACGGCTTCAGCGCCTCCGTAGCAAGCTGGCTCAACAGTCAGGTGCTGGCAGGACATATTCACAAGCTGTATGTGGTGGCACCGCCGCGGGCGCTGGGCGAACTGCGGCGCCACTACCACCCCAAGCTGCTGGAGCAGTTGCTGGGCGAGCTGCACAAAGAGCACACCAACGACACCATCGAGGAATTGCACGCAGCGCTGGTCAAAGCCTGACGCGGACAGGCGCGCGCCCATCGATCGCGCGCCTGCGGTAACATCTGCGGTATGAGCCTCTCTCTCCGCGAACAATTGCTCAAAGCCGGCCTGGTTACCGAAAAACAGGCCCAACAGGCAGAGCGTCAGCAAAACCAGCAGCAGTTCCGTGCGCCGCGCGACAAAAAGCGCCAGCAGGGTCCCACCCCGCAGCAGCTTGCCGCGCAAAAAGCCCATGCTGAAAAAGCCGCCCGGGACGCCGAACTCAACCGCAAGAAACAAGACAAGGCAGACCGCAAGGCGCGCTTTGCACAGGTCAAGCAACTGGTAGAGCAGCACCAGGTGCCACGGGTTGAATCCGAAGATTTTTATAACTTCGTCGATAACGGCAAGATCAAGCGTGTGCCGGTCAACGCGTCGCTGCGTGAGCGTTTGGTAGCCGGCGAGCTGGCCATTGTGCGCAACGAAGGCCGCTATGCCTTCGTGCCAGCAGCTACCGCAGCCGACATTCGCGAGCGCGTCGAGCGCGCTGTCATTCACCACAACCAGGTCAGTGCCGCCACAGACCCCAACGATCCCTACAAGGATTACGTCGTCCCGGACGACTTGGTGTGGTAACCCCCACCGGGCCGCTGCGCCCGCTGGCAGATCCAGCGCACACCGACGCTGTGCTTGCGGACATGCAGCGCTGGCTCGAGCGCGCGGTCATCGGACTGAACCTGTGCCCGTTTGCACGCGGCGTCCAAGCGCGCGGCCAGATCCGCTGGGTGGTCAGTGCAGCAGATTCAGCAGAGGCCGTGCTCGAAGAGCTGGGTCAGGAGCTGACACTGCTGGATCAAAGCGACCCGCTGCAACACGAGACCACCTTGCTGGTGTTGCCCAGCGCGCTGCCGGACTTTCTCGATTTCAACGACTTTCTGGACGATGCCGACGCAGCGGTCGAGGCATTAGAGCTGGAAGGTGAAATCCAGGTAGCAAGCTTTCACCCGCAGTATCAATTTGCCGGCTCGTCACCCGACGACATCGACAACTACACCAACCGTGCGCCCTACCCCACGCTGCATTTGCTGCGCGAGAGCAGTCTGTCGCAGGCCATTGAGGGTCACGGTGATCCGGAGATGATCTACGCCGCCAACATCCAGCGGCTAAGACAGCTGGGCCTGCCGGGCTGGCAGGCGCTGTTTAAAGACAACTGACGATCAGACCAGCAGCACGCTCAGTGCTGTGACCAAACCCAGCAGCGCAAAGCTGCGGCCAGCCAAGTAGAACATCTTGCGCCGCCCTAGAAAGTACAGCGACGAGAGCACCAGGCCCAGTTCTAGCAGGCCTTCGCCCAAGTCAAAGCGCAACGCAAACACCTCGGCTCGTGCGGTACGTGCCTCTTCGGCTTCGGCGTGCTGTTTAGACTCTTCTGCACCCTCTGCGTAATGCTTGCGCTCTTCGGCAAACGCCTCTTTGGCCAGTTGTGCCTTCTCCGGTGCGATCAGTTCGATCACATGTTGACCCACGCCACTGACGTGCTCGCGCACTTTTTTAGCCTGGTAATACGACCATTGGTCGTTGGCCTCGGTGCGGTATATGACTGCGTCGGTGTGCTGGCGATGAGCAGCAATCGTGGTAACAGCCAGCACGATGCCGATCAGACCCACCTGAAAACCAACCGCCTTGCCTGCCGGATCGTCTTCGCCCCCGTGATGCCCGGTGTGGACCTCTATTTCTGCCATTGCGTCAGATCCCGGTCTTTTGAGTCGCGTCGGCAGTGGTCTTGGCGGCAGGCGTGGCAGCGGCGGCGATCTGCGGGGGCGGCTCGACAGCAGACTTAACCGCATCGGCCGCGCTTTCGCCGTCAGCCATGGCTTTCTTGAAGCCCTTAATGGCTCCGCCCAGGTCCGAACCAATCGTCTTGAGCTTCTTGGTGCCAAAAACCACAAGCACGACCAGCAGGATGATCAGTAAATGACGCGGCGCAAAAAGATCCATGTCGCTCCCCAAGTAAACCGTGCGTCATTCTGACACCGCACGGTACCCAAGGTTCCCTAGAATCGCCGCAAGGCTGTCCTTGCGGCGACCTTGGGCAGGTCAGCGCTTGCGCTTGGGCTTGCTGCCGCCGATACGCTCGGCACAGACATCTTCCACGATGGGCGTGGACTGCCGGGCATAGGTCACGGTCGTGGTCCAAGGCGAACGGAAAATCGCCGGATCTACCACGGTGATCTGATTGACCAGCTTCTTACCATCAGCCGACAGCTTCAGACGCTCGGTAACCGTCATGTCTTCGCTGTGCGGCAGGCCGGCATCGTCGATCAAGGTGTCGGTGTTGAAGCCACGGGTGTCGATGACCAACGTGTCGCCTTCCCACTTACCCGTCGATTCGCCCAGGTAATAGCCGCCATTTTCGATGGGGGGCTTGGCATCCAGATACACCACCCGCGGCAGGCGGTTGATCTGGTAATTGAAGGCCACGATTGTAGGACGTTGCAGGATCTCAAAGGGCTGGCCCTTGAGCATCAGGCGCGGGATGCCATCGGGCAGACAAATCTTTGAGGTGTCGTGAGAGTAGTCGCCACGCGCCGCTGCAGCGCGATTGGCAGCGTATTGCTTGGCACCATCGGCAGTCAGTCGCGGTTGACCACCGCCATCCACCACAACGTTGGGTGTAGTGCCAACACGGCGCCAAATGCCAGTCATATCAGCCTTGGGTGCTTGTGCCATCGCAGTCGATGCAACGCAGCAAGCCATCAGTGCAACCAGAGTCTTCATTTGGCCACCGTCACGCCATTCTCGGGCGCATTGCGATTGTTTTCCTCACACACATATTCGGCAGGCTTTACATCAGGCCGCCACTTATAGATGCGCGTGTAGCTATAAGGCTGAGTCAGCGTCACCGGATCGGTGACCTGCATGACCAATTCCAGATCCTTGCCGCCATTGATCTTGCGATAGCGTTCGACCACATGGATCTGCTCGGAGTGGGTGGAGCCTTCATCATCAATAAAGGTCTTGTCGTTCAGACCTGTGGTGTCCACCACCAACGTATCGCCTTCCCAGCGACCGACCGAATGGCCCAGATAATTGGGCTTGAGCTTGGCCGGATGCTGCTGGTCCATGAAGATGCGACGGATGTTATGCGCCACTTCGTGCATGAACGTGATCTGTCCGGGCGTTTGCACAATGCGGATGGGATAGGGACTTTCCATCAGGCGCGGCATGCCATGCGGACGGCAATCGGTTGAAGCATCAGCCTCCGGAGCGCCGCGGTTCTTGGCGCGGACGCGCCGCTCCAGAATGGTCATGTATTCGGGCTTAAGCGGTGGCGGTACGCCAGCCGACGGACCCAGCAGGTATTCGTAGCGACTGATCCACCACACACCTTCGAAATCACGCGGATCAGCAGTGGGTGCACGCGAACCGGCAGGGGCTTCGGCAGACACACGGCCGATGGCCGGGGTGAGGGTGAGGCCAGGGTCATCACTGTTGTTGAGACGCTGCGCCGGACGCTGCTGCGCCTGCACACCGCAACTGACGGACGCGATGGCGACCGCTACCGCGACCCTGCAAAGATTGGTTTTAATCACTTGAGTTTGCCCCCCGATTTTCTGAAGCCCCTTGTACCAAGAATCACGCCGTTAGAGAAAGCAGCAGAGGTTAAGATAGTAGTGGTACTAGTCAGTTGAATGAGCAATTGGGAAATCCTTGATGTCGCAGGAAACCCCGGAAACCAAACCGCAGCGCACCGCTTTGCTGCCACTGGCGCAGCAACGCTCAGAATTTCTGCGCAACTGCCGGGCCCGCATCCAGCCCAGTGATATTGGTTTGCCGGAACCACAGCGTAAGCGCACTCGCGGCCTGCGCCGTGAAGACGTTGCTGCCCTGTCAGGGGTCAGCCTGGCTTGGTACACCTGGCTCGAGCAAGGTCGCGAGATCCGTGTGTCCGACGATGTGCTGGAGCGCATCTGCAACACCTTCAGGCTCAATGAAGACGAGCGCACTTACCTGTTCACGCTGGTCCAAAACCGGCCGCCGCGTCCGGCCACAGAAGACACACCAGACATAGAGCCAGCGCTGGTTCGCTTGATCGACAATTTGGATGTGCCTGCTGTGCTGTGCAACCTGCGCTGGGATGTATTGCATTGGAACCGCCTACAGGGCGCCATGTATCGCGACTACAGCCAGTTGGCGCCCTCGCGGCGCAACCTCATCGAGGTGTTGTTCGACCCGGCAGTGACTGACAAAGCCGACGCCACCTTCGAACAAATGGCGCAGCGGGTGCTTGCCAAGCTGCGTGTTGATTACAGTCGGTGTGGCAACGACCCGAAGTTTGAATCGCTGATCCGTCGCATGGAAGCAGATTCACCGCTGTTTCGGCGCATCTGGCGCACTCCCGAAATCAATGTGCGCTCCTATGGACTGCACCGCTTTACGCACGCGGTATATGGACCGCTGGCCTTTGAGCACACCTCTTATTTTCCGGAAGGTCATCCAACGCAACGTTTGGTGATGTGCCTACCGTACGACGCTGAAACACGCGCCGCACTTGCAAGCGAACGCGCCAAACTGCGCCAATAGCGCTTAGCAGCGCCTGAGTCTTATCGTGACCAATGAGCAGGCGTGCGTAACTAATTTGATTCGCTTTGCCACGCTTGCCGACGCAGAAGCCATTAGCCAACTGGTTAACAGTGCCTATCGTGGCGACAGCAGTCGCGCCGGCTGGACCACCGAAGCGGACCTGCTCGGCGGGCAACGCACCGATGCCGCGGCGATCCATGAGTTTCTGCAAGGTAGCGACCCCCTGCAACGTGTCTTACCCTTGCTCTGTGACAGCGACGGCACGCTGTTGGCTTGTCTGCAGTTGGAGCTGGATGGGGCTGAAGGTTATCTGGGGCAGTTTGCCGTGAACCCCACACGTCAGGGTGCCGGACTTGGGCGGGCGCTGCTCACCGCAGCAGAAGACCACGCGCGCAGCCACTGGAGCTGCCAAACGATGCGCATGACTGTCCTGGAGCAGCGACCCGAGTTGCTCGCTTGGTATGCGCGACGGGGCTACCTGCCCACCGGCGAGACCGTCGCGTTTCCTTATGACGACCTACGCTGTGGTGAGCCACGACGACCCGACCTGCGGCTGCGCGTGTTGCGCAAGCCGCTGGCCTGATCTGCATCAGCTGGGATACAGATCCCCACGCACCCACAGACCATGCACCTGCGGTGAGCACTGCACTGGCAGCTTGACCGTCGCTATAGGCCCATCTTCGACGCGCTCGGCATCCAATATCACCAGGTCGCAACGCAGTCGTTCGTCCAGGTGATAAGCAACGCCCATCAAATAGCCCACGCCCTCGCCTGAGCTTGCGCTCTTGGGTGCAAACACGGGCTCGGCCAGCGAGATGCCAGGCGCTGCATGCCACAGCTTGTAACTGCGGTTACTCAAGTCCATGCGTGCATAGCAAGCGTTAGCAGTAGCGCGCGGCTGGTCTGGGTTAGGACAGGCGGCATAGCCATAGCGATAAGCCACCGTGTTGTAACGATCATCCTGGCGTGGCAGCGGTGCTGACAACGGATAGAGCCTCTCAATGTCGTACCGTGTGCCCTTGCCATTGAGCGGAACCGATATGCGATGCAGATAGCTCTCGGCGCCTTTGAAATCTGGCGGTGAACCATCTTTGTTGGGCATGAACGGAAACGGGTTGCCAGCCGTAATCTCGGTATCGAAGTACAGCTTCTTGCCATCATCAAACACACCCATGGTGTGCGTGCCACTGCGCGTCGGGCCCTCAAACCACTTGAGGTCTTTGCCATCGCCACCGCGACGGAAGAAGCCGAACCAAGTCTTGCCCGTGCGATCCCACGACCAGTGAATACCGCCGCGTTTCATCTGCTCCACGTCGATGGTCATCGGCACCACAAAGAACATGACATAGCGTTCAGTCACGCCAAAGTCATGGATCATGCCGACGTAAGGCACTTTTATTTTGGTTTCCCAAAGCTTCCTGCTGCTGCGCTTGTCGATCTCAAACACCGACACCACATCACTACCAAATCCTTCCGCCTCATAGCCAAAACCGACAAGGTTGCCGGTGATCGAACAAGTCTTCGGATGGGCCGTAAAAGGCTGCGATGCGGGCAACTGACCGCCGAAGGTGTAGATCGGATCCACCGTCTCGAGCGTATTGATATCCAGCGCAATGGGCGCCGCATCTTCTTTAAGCGCAAGAATCATGTTTTTGTGATTGATGATGTGGGTATTGCCTGTAGCGCGTGACTTGCCGCGCACACTGGGGTCGTCCATGTAGGGATTGCGGTACATGGGATACAGCGACCGGCCAGCCTTGTCTTGCGCCAGATAGCGTTCGCCTCGCGCATAACGGGTGCGGTAATCAACGCGACCATTCTTGATGCGAAACACGCGCACATGGCCTTCACCGTCAAACATAATATTGCCCGGCAGGCGCGGATATTGCGGATCGGGACCGGTAGCAAAAAAGCCGCCATCGAGATCTTTAGGCAGCGTGCCTTCAATCTCGCAATCGTTGATCGTGACTTCGGCGCGCATCAGCGAAAACTGACCACCGTTGCCGGGGCCACCGCTGCCCGGACCGCCCGCCGGCGGCGTGGCCAGATCTGCGCTGCCACTGGCCGGCTGTGCGGCAACCGCTGCACCAGCGGGCAGTGCGGCGGCACCGAGGCTCAATGCAGCGGCCATAAAATCGCGGCGATCCAAGTCTTTTGCGTCTGTCATGTAGCCCCCAGTGCGTGATGAACGAGTGTCGCCAGTGGCGCGCGACGACGCAAGGCGCTGGTCACCCGTACTTACCACACTGCTAATCGCGATCACTCAGACGCTGCGCCGCTTCACTGTAACGCTCGCCTACCACTGTTACAGCCGCAGCAGCGTCATCTATGCGCTGCAGATCCGCTGGTGAGAACTGCAGATTCACCGCTGTCAGGTTTTCGTCGAGCCTTGCCAGCTTGGTGGT
>CANFSB010000029.1 GCA_947449495.1 Pseudomonadota bacterium | reverse complement strand
GGATCTGCCGTTTGAGTTCGCGCTGAACGCCCTGCGATTGGTGGCGGGGTTTGAGCCGGCGCTGTGGCTCGGGCGCACGGGTTTGGACTGGCAGCAGATACTGCCGCTTTTGCAGAAGCAGCAAGCGCGGGGGCTATTGGAAGTCGTCGGCGGTCACTGGCGGGCCACCGAACAGGGTCAGCGCTTCCTGAACGACGTCATCGCCAGTTTTCTGCCGGGGGAAATTTCGCAAGCCACGCCAGTGGTTTAGGCGGTTTGCTGCGCCATTTGCAATTTCTATCCACAGTGGCGGGGTGGCCGTCAAACTATTAACGCATTACAGATTAATGTGCTGGCAGTGCGCGATAAGACAGACGTAAACCTTTGTTTTTATTTGGACAAATTCACTGGTCATTATTTGACCAACCTCACAATTATGCTTGCATTACAGCGGTATGACGGTCGCTGAACAGAGCTGTACACAGAGTTATCCACAGATCGTGTGGATAACGGTGAGACCCAGGCAGGACTTGGCGAAACAGGGCTTGAGGGTAGGGCGCTGTGCGGCTAGACTCCCTGCCCCTTTGGCGGCGTCATGCTCTGGGTCCTTCGGGACAGGGTTGCCGATTCGCCAAGCCAACTGACTTACTGGAGCGAGACATGAAGGCCGATATCCATCCGCAGTACGCCGAGATCAACGTCAACTGCAACTGCGGCAGCACGTTCAAGACCCGCTCCACCGTTGGCCAGGACCTCAACCTCGACGTGTGTGCCGCCTGCCACCCGTTCTACACGGGTAAGCAGAAGCTGGTCGACACCGCCGGTCGCGTTGACAAGTTCCGCAAGAAGTACGCTGCAGCCGCGGTCAAGTCCGCCTAACGGCTGGCTGCGCTTCCGGTCTGGGACCGGTTGCCTTGAATTGAATGACGATCCGTGTAGTCTGCCCTGCACGGTATCTTTTCAGCGACAGTCATTCAAAAGGGTTCTCGGCGCATGGCAGACAAGAAGTTCGAGCTCACCGATCTGAGCTCCGGTAAGAAGACCGATCTCCCCGTCCGGTCCGGCACAATTGGCCCTGACATCATCGATGTCGCGTCCATCAACAAGGACCACGGCGTCTTCACGTTTGACCCTGGCTTTGGGGTCACTGCCGCCACCGAAAGCAAGATCACTTATATCGACGGCGATGCCGGCGTGCTGTTGCACCGCGGCTATCCCATTGAGCAGCTGGCCGAGAAGAGCAGCTTCATGGAAGTGGCCTACCTGCTGCTCAACGGCGAGCTGCCGGATGCGGCGGGTCTGTCAGGGTTCACCGACAGCATCCGTCATCACACGATGATCAATGAATCGCTGCTGCGATTCTTCAATGGCTTTCACCACAACGCCCATCCGATGGCGATGGTGTCGGCCGTGGTGGCCTCGATGTCGGCGTTCTATCACGACTCGATGGACATCAATAATCCGCGCCATCGCGAGATCTTCGCGCACCGCATCATTGCCAAGATCCCGACGATCGCCGCAGCGGCGCACAAGCACTCGCTGGGTCAGCCGTTCATCTATCCGCGTAACGACCTCGACTACTGCGCCAACATGCTCAACATGTTCTACGCAGTGCCCTGCGAGCGTTATGAAGTCGATCCGGTTGCAGCACAGGCACTGGACTTGCTGTTCATCCTGCATGCAGACCACGAGCAAAACGCCAGCACCTCAACGGTGCGTCTGGCAGGCAGCACCGGCGCCAACCCCTATGCGGCCATCTCGGCCGGTGTGGCAGCGTTGTGGGGCCCGGCACACGGCGGTGCCAACGAGGCAGTGCTGGCGATGCTCGAGCAGATCGGCACAGTCGACAATATTCCCAAGTACCTGGCCATGGCTAAGGACAAGTCCAGCCACTTCCGCCTGATGGGCTTTGGCCACCGCGTGTACAAGAACTTTGACCCGCGGGCCAAGATCATCCGTGCTGCCTGCCACAAGGTGCTTGCACGTCTGGGTCGTACCGACAATCCGTTGTTCGAGTTGGCGCTGCGCCTCGAAGAGATCGCGCTCAAAGACGAGTACTTCGTGCAGCGCAAGCTGTACCCGAATGTCGATTTCTATAGCGGCGTGATCTACAGCGCGCTGGGCATTCCGCGCTCTATGTTTACGGTGATGTTCGCGATTGCGCGCACTGTGGGCTGGGTGGCGCATTGGCAGGAGATGATCTCCGATCCTGCGATGCGCATCGGTCGTCCGCGTCAGCTGTATACCGGCTCTGCACAGCGCGACTACGTGTCGGTCGACAAGCGCTAAGGCGCTTCATAAAAATCCCCCGCAAAGAGCAGGGGATTGCACAACCCGACCCGCATCAGCGGGCCGGGTCAGCAGCACAGCGTATTAGACGCTGGCCTTGCGGCCGCGACGGGCGGCAAAACCAGCAGCTGCCAGACCGAAGCCGAACAGCGCCAGAGTGCCAGGCTCGGGTACTGCGGTCAGACCCAAGCTGCCTGCATAGCTACCAGCAGGCGTGCCGCCCACGGCGTTACCGGTGACCACAATCTTGTAGCTGCCGGCGCTGAGCGTGCCGAAACTACCTTGGATGATGCTGCCACTGATCACGCCGCTGCCCAGCACAGTGCCGGTTGAGGTCTGCAACTGCATGCTATTGAGTGTCACGACACCGGCACCGGCGATGCCAGTGAAGTTCATCGTGGTGGTCAGCGCCATGCCGCCTGCGTTTGAGGCGATATCAAACGTGAACGTGTCGCTGAAGCTGGCTACGGTGCTGGCGTAAAAGACCGGACCGATACCCGTCGTGCTGGGGACGGTCAGGGTGCCCAGCGCATAGGTGCCCGAGAATGCCGGCAAAGAAGCCAGCGTGGCTATTGCTGCGAGGGCGAGAGTACGAAGTGCTTTCAAGGTGTTCTCCAGTTGGAAAAGTTCTACTGGCAAGAACAAAGCACAAGCCGTGCCATATACGCGCAACTGCTTGATCAGAAAAGAATGCGACGGTGATGTCGATGCTGTTCAGCGCCGCTGCGCAGCACTAGCTGTAAAGAAATCCGATTTCACATAAGACGCTTGGGTGCTGCTGCGTGGCATCGACGGCCACTGCACTGATACCGATGTGACCCAGCGCTCGAAGCAGCGTAAAGAAATCCGACACCGTTCATGGTGAGGCACTCCTCGCTGCGCAGAGAATCGTGCGGTGAACCTCGCGATCCTCACCTATGGACTGACGACCGTGCTGATGCTGGCTGCCCTGCCGCTGTTGCTGTCGGCTACGCGCGGTCATTGGCGGCGACGCTTTCTGGGCTGGGCTCTGGTGTTGCAATCCTTATGGGCTGCAGTGATTGCTGCACGCGCCTCACAGGTCGTGTTGTCTGATTGGCTGTTGATGGCAGTCGACGCACTGCGCTACGGCGCATTGCTGTGTCTGCTGGTAACGCTAGGCACCTTGCCACTGCGCGCTTGGGTCGCCCGTTCCGCTCTGGCTCTTTGCGTTGGCGTGCTGCTGTTGGCCGGCGTGGCTCAACTGCTGGCCTCGTATGCCGGATGGTCTGAGGATCTATCCCACCTGCCGGGTCTTGGCGCCCTATTGCTAACCGTCAGTGGACTGGTGCTCGTGGAGCAGGTCGTGCGCAATTCGCCGATCGCCGGCGGTAGCGGTCTTAAGCTGTGTGCGCTGGCCATAGGTGGCATGTTCACCTGCGACTTGTTTGTCGCAGCGCAGGCCACGCTCAGCACAGATGGGCAACCATTACTGCTGGTGGTACGCGGTGTCGTGTATCTCTTGCTGCTGCCCTTCCTGTGGTTGGGTATTAAAAACCTTGATGGCCAACCGTCGCGCGCCTTTATATCGCGACAGGTCGTGTTCTATGGCTCTACCGCAGTAGCTGTCGGTTTGTATCTGGTGCTGGCCTCGCTTGCCGCTTGGTTGCTGCAGACTCGCGGCGGCAGCTGGGCTCAGCCTTTGCGTGTACTGCTGTTGCTGGGCGCATTGGCAGTGCTGGCAGTGGTGCTGCTGTCCGAGTCGCCCTCGCGGCGGCTCAAGGTATTCATCGCCAAGCACTTCTATAGCAATAAATACGACTACCGCGTCGAGTGGCTGCGCTTTATTGCCACCCTGTCGCAGCCCTATAGCGATGGCGAGGACGCGCGCCACACTGCAATTCGTGCCATCGCCCAAATCTTCAATAGCCCCGGTGGCGTGTTGTATCAATGCGAGTCGGTGGGCCAGCCTTTGCTACCAGCCGCCAGCTGGAACGCTGGCCGTGTGCCATTGGCACCGTTACCAGCGTTTGAACCACACGAGCAACTACCGGCGTTCCTGGCTGCAAACCAATGGGTTATCGACCTGCATGAATTTGTGCAGTATCCCGAACGCTATAGGCACATAGCGCTACCTGAGCAACTACTCGAAACCGATGGCAACTGGCGCATGCTGGTGCCGTTACTCGAGCTTGACCGGCTGACTGGCATCTTGGTGCTGCAGTCACCGCCGCCGCCTTTCGACATGACTTATGAAGACCGTGACCTGCTTAAAACCGTAGGCAGACACGTCGCGGTCCTTCTGGCGCAGCAGCAAGCGGATCAGAAGCTGAGCGAGAGCAGACAGTTTGATGCGTTCAACCGCTTCGCTGCCTTTGTGATGCACGACATGAAGAATTCGGTGGCCCAGTTGCAGCTGTTAGTGGCCAATGCTGCGCGGCATCGTCATAACCCACAGTTCATGGACGATGCCATCGACACTATTGCCAATACTGTCGAGCGCATGACGCGACTGATCAGCCAACTTCAGGCGCGCGATGCGCAGTCTGCCGAGCGGCAGGTGGATGCAGTAGACCTTTTGCGTGCCGCGGTGGCGCGTGCGCTGCCGCGCGAACCATCGCCGATCTTGCACTACGATACATCCACCATCGCCGTCACAGCCGATCCCGACCGGCTCGCCGCGGTATTTGATCATCTAATCCGCAATGCTCAGGACGCTGCCGGCACATCGGGGCAAGTGACGGTGGCAGTGACACTTGATGCCGATCACTGGTACGTCCGCGTCACCGACACTGGTCCGGGAATGGATGAGCAGTTTGTGCGGGAGCGCTTGTTCAAACCCTTTGATAGCACCAAAGGCTCCAAAGGTATGGGCATCGGTGCCTATCAGGCGCGCGCCTACGTGCAGCAGCTGCGCGGCTCGCTCGAAGTGCAAACCAGTCCCGGACACGGCACAGTCATGGTGATTAGGGTCCCGTTGTGAACCACAACACACCCAGATTGCTGATCGTCGAAGATGACGCCGGACTGCAAAAGCAGTTGCGCTGGTGCTTTGATGGCATGGAAGTGTTCCAAGCGACGCACCGTGCCGAGGCACTGGCGTTGCTGCGCCGGCACGAGCCGCAAGTGGTCCTGCAGGATTTGGGCTTGCCGCCCGATGCCGAGGGCGTCACCGAAGGCCTTGCCACGTTGCAACAGATGCTGGCGCTGGCCCCCCAAACCAAAGTGATTGTCATGACCGGCAACGCCGACAAGGACAATCCGGTACGTGCGGTGGGCATGGGAGCGTGGGACTTCTTCCCCAAGCCGGTGGAAACCGATGTGCTCAAGCTGATTGTCGGCCGTGCGTTCCACGTCGCAGAGCTGGAGCGGCAGAACCACAGTCTACGCGAGGCCCGCGGCCCGATGCCTTTGGAGGGCATCATCGCCACTGACCCGCAGATGCTCCAAGTGTGTCGAATGGTCGAGAAGGTGGCACCGACCACCGCCTCTGTGCTGGTGCTGGGAGAGAGTGGCACTGGAAAAGAATTGATAGCACGCGCGCTGCATACCCGCAGCGATCGGGCTGCCAACCGGTTCGTCGCGATCAACTGCGCCGCTATTCCTGAACTGCTGCTGGAGAGCGAGCTCTTCGGCTATGAGAAAGGCGCATTCACGGGCGCGGCTAAAACCACGCCTGGAAAAATCGAGATGGCTGAGGGCGGCACGCTGTTCCTCGATGAAATTGGCGATATGCCCTTGGCCTTGCAGTCCAAGCTGCTGCGGTTCCTGCAAGCGCGTGTCATCGAGCGTGTTGGCGGTAGACATGAAATTCCCGTCGATGTACGAGTTGTCTGCGCCACTCACCAGGACCTTCCAGCTTTCATTGCAGCAAAGCAGTTCCGCCAGGATCTGTATTACCGCATCAGCGAGGTCACTTTGAGTCTGCCGCCCTTGCGCAGCAGACCGTCCGATACAGTAGTGCTGGCTCGCGCCATCCTGCATCGCGCAGCACAGGACTTACCCCGCGCACCCAAGAGCTTTACTGATGACGCCCTCAAGGCCATCCAAAGCCACAGCTGGCCGGGTAATGTGCGTGAACTGGAAAACAAAGTGCGATCAGCTGCGATCATGGCCAGTGGCGCACAGCTAACGGCCGACGATCTGGGCTTGGCGTCGGGCGCAGAGTCTGTCGCAGTACTGAACCTTAAAACCGTGCGCACACGTGCTGAACGCCAGGCGGTAGAACAGGCGTTGGCAATGACCGGTGGCAATGTCTCGCACAGCGCAGAACTACTGGGTGTCACCAGACCAACGCTCTATGACCTGCTCGAAAAACTGCAGATTCGCCCTGAGAGCGCCTCATGAGTACTCGCTCATGACAATACAGATCTGTAGTCAGCCCACGTCAGACTGGGAGGCGTTTATTGCATCCCAACCGCAGGCCTCGGTGTATCACCAGCCCGCGTGGGCACAGCTGGCCTGTGAGGTCTTTGGGCTGCGTGCTTGGTATCTGGAATCCCGCAACAGCACCGGTCAGTTGCAAGGCGTTTTACAAGTGGTGCGTCAATACGGTCCGCTGCTAGGCAGCTATCTGACCTCGATGCCCTATTTCAACTACGGTGGGGCTCTGGCCGGCGACGTAACTGTGCGCGAGGCGCTCATGTCTGCGGCGCGCCACTTGTCGCAGCAATTGAACTGCCGCTATCTGGAACTGCGCGACACCGTTCCAGCAGGTGCGAACTGGCAGACCCGCACAGACAAAGTAAGCATGATTTTAAACCTTCCGGTGGATGCGCCGACGCTGGATAAACAGTTGGGAGCCAAGCTGCGCGCGCAGACACGCAGAGCAGAGCGCGAGAGTGCTACCACGCATGTAGGCAGCCTGGAACTGCTCGACGACTTCTACGACGTGTTTTGCCGCAACATGCATGCACTGGGCACACCGGTCTATCCCAAGAGATTTTTTGCGCAGTTGCTGCGGCGCTTTGCTCACTGCACTGCGCTGGTGGTTATCCGCGCCGCAGACAAGCCTATGGCTGCAGGCCTGCTGGTGTTTGACGGTACGACGGCAGAGATCCCATGGGCCGCCTGTCGCGAAGACGCCAAGCCGCAGGGCTTCAATATGAAGCTCTATTTGGAGGCGTTGCAGCTGAGCATTACGCGCGGCTGCAGACGCTTTGATTTTGGTCGCACAACAGCGGGCAGCGGCACATGGCGCTTTAAAGCTCAGTGGGGAGCCCAACCCGTGCAGCTCTATTGGCATCGTTGGGAGCGCGGCACGAACGCAAATACTGCAGTTCAAGCCGCAATCCCCGGAAAGTGGCGAACCCGTGTGAGTCGAGCCTGGAGTCTGTTGCCGTTGTCAGTGGTCAATGCAGTGGGCCCTTATGTCAGTCCGAGGCTCCCGTGGTGAACATTTTGCGTTCAACAACGAAGGCAGCAGCCTATGCCTGTGCCGCCACTCTGGCCCCGCTGCTGCTGCGCCTCTCGCCGGGGCCGCGATTGCTCATCCTCACTTATCACCGCGTGCTACCGCCCAATCACCCGGCCCGTGAGTATGAAGAGCAGGGGATGATGGTCTCGGCACAAAACCTGGAGATGCATCTGCGACTGGTCGGCCGCTATGCCACCTTCATGCATCTGGATGACTGGCTAGCTCAAAAAGACGCCGGCGTCACCCTGCCGCGATTGACCTGCGTCGTAACCTTTGATGATGGCTGGGCCGACAACTACGAGTACGCCTTTCCCGTGCTGCACCACATGCAGATACCAGCAACGATATTCCTGGCAACAGCGCGGATCGGCGCAGCACAGGGCTTCTGGCCAACGACGCTGGGTCGCCTCCTTTTTGCGGCATGGCAGCAACAAAATCAGGCGTTAATTATCGCGCTTGCACAACAACTACCTCTGATCCGATGGCCTCAGTCGGTGCCAACGTCCGCTCGCCGTGCGGTTGTCTTTAACGTCATAGATCAACTCAAGAAGATCTACCTTGACCAGGACGTTGATGCCGCACTGACGCATGTGGCAACTGCTCAGATGCATAACCCGCCGCCGGAACTGTTGGATTGGGCGCAAGTGCGCAGAATGGCTGATACAGGACTCATCAAATTTGGCTCGCATACGCGAAACCATCGACGACTCAATGCCAGGCTTGAACCTGCGGTGCTCGATGACGAGATAGTTCAATCCGCGATGGAAATTGCCGAGAAGCTCGGCACGCCCCCTGGTGGCTTTTGTTATCCAAATGGCGATGCCACTAACTACGCGCTCGAAAAAGTGCAGCAAATTTACCGCTATTCGGTGTTGAACACACAGGGAATCAACACCAAGTGCGCTCAGGCACATGGTCTTAAACGAATTGGTTTGCATGATGGCTCCGGCGCAACAGTCAACGCACTGCTCGGACGGCTTACGTGCGCCTACCTTGGCGTGGGGAACTGACAATGTTTCGTGAGTTCGCGGCAGTGCATCAGATCCTTACCTCGAAGCAGCGGCGCAACTATTACGGGCTGCTTGTCTTGTTTACTTTTGGCGCACTACTGCAAGTGGCAGGCGTTGCGTCATTAGCGCCGTTTATCGCGCTGCTCTCCAGTCCAACGTTGATTCATGACAGCCCGGCTATCGCTTGGTTGTACGGTCATTCACATGCAACCACCACCAGTGGATTTTTAATTCTGACTGCTCTGGCAATAATCTTGCTGATTATCGTAACCAATGCTGTGGCGGCAATATCGATGTGGGCTCTTTTCAGCTTCTCGATGTCTGTCGGTCACCGCATCCAGCTGGATGTTTTTCGCGGCAGCCTCTACCAAAGCTATGGCGAATTTAGTCGACGAAACTCTGCCGACCTGATCACGATGCTGGTTCAGGAAGGGCCGCGCTTCATCTATATGGTTGTGCAGCCAACGCTGCAAATCATCAGTCAGGCGATGGTTGTACTCATCGTGGCGGTGGTGCTCTTCGTTTTCAATCCAAAGCTGGCGCTGATAGCTCTGGTAATTATTGGTTTGGGTTATGCCGCCGTCTTTGCCTTGGTGCGAGAGCGCCTCTCGGTCCATGGCGATGCTATTTGGCGCACGACCAGTCGCCGACAGAGGGTGATGACCGAAGCATTTGGCGGCATGAAAGAAATAAAGCTCAACGGTACCGAGTGGGCTTACGAGCGCGACCTAGATAGCGTCAACAGACAGTGCAACACTTCTTTTACTATGACCAGCCTGCTTGGCGAACTGCCCAGATTTATGCTGGAAGCTGTTGCCTTTGCTGCAATGCTGAGCATGGCCATTGTCCTCTTGCTTCTAGACACGCCAACCATGGAAATTGTGGCAACGCTCAGCCTGTACGCCACCGCTGGCTACAAACTGTTGCCGGCAGCGCAGACGGTTTTCAAATCTTTTGCCAGTATCAAAGCCAACCAAAACGTAATAGAAAACCTGTTCCCATCCGTATTAGCAGGCCGGTCGCACGCACCCCGCCAACCTCGAACCCGCAGTCCATCGGCAGAGATCTATTCCGGCGATATTCAAATAAAAGGGCTGAGTTTTAGCTATCCAGGAGCTTCCCAGCGCGCGCTCTCTGATGTTGATGCTGTGTTTCCAGCTCAGCGCATCACAGCGATCGTGGGCCCCTCAGGCGCTGGCAAGAGCACACTGCTTGATCTGCTGTTGGGACTGCTTGAGCCCGATGCCGGGGTTATAAGTGTTGGCTCAACAGCCATTACCCAGAATACTCGGCGGGCCTGGCAGGACACCATTGGCTATGTGCCGCAGCATATTTTTTTGGTGGATGACACCATCGCGGTCAACATCGGTTTGGGAAGCGGTATGCCGGTGTCTGTGCCGCAGTTGCAGAAGGCCGTGCAGGGCGCGTGCCTTGAGAGCTATGTCGCAGGACTCACTAATGGTTTTGAGTATGTAGTGGGTGAACGCGGCGCGCTGCTCAGCGGCGGGCAGCGTCAGAGGCTCGGTATAGCCAGAGCTCTTTATTCCCAGCCTACCGTCGTGATCATGGATGAAGCCACCAGCGCTCTTGATTCGACGACCGAAGATGATGTTATGGGGACAGTGGCTGGCCTGCGGGATCAGGCCACGGTGATATTAGTTGCTCATCGTGCTTCAACTATTCGCTATGCGGATCATGTAATCGTGGTCAATGGCGGACGGATCGAAGATAGCGGTCCGCTGGAGGTAGTACTGAGCCGCAATGCATTTTTTAAACGATTGATGAGTGGCGGCGAGGTTGGACAGGACCCAAGTCGCCATGTCAGCTGACCAGCCTCCAGTGCCCCGATGGTCTATCGCTGTTGTCATCCCCGTGTTTAACAGCGCTGGCACCCTGAGTAGGGCGCTGCAATCAGTCTTCGCTCAGACCCGGTCACCTGCGCAGGTGATCGTGATAGACGATGGCTCAAGTGACAATCCGCAGACCGCGCTTGGCGAATTTTCCGATAGGGTTATCTATAAGTCCCAAGCCAACGCCGGGGCCGCTGCAGCGCGCAACCGCGGGGTGGCTTTGGCTGACACTGACCTTATAGCCTTTTTGGATGCCGATGACTTTTGGCATCCCTCCAAGCTTGAGCTTCAGGTTGCGGGATTTGAACAGCATCCTGATTTGCTGGTGTGTTGTACCGACTACCGGTGTCTAAGTCCGACACAGGCGCATGCGCCTTGGCCGCCTGCGCGCCCCGCAGGTGTGCTGCGCTTTGGAAGCTTTGCTCAGTTGTTTTCACGGCCCTATCTGGCTACACCTACGGTCATAGTCAAAAAGACCGCTTTTGAATTGGTTGGCGGTTTTCGTGAACAGTTTCGCACCGCAGAGGACGTGGACTTGTGGCTGCGGCTGGGGTGGCTGGGTCCAGTGGGCTGGCTATCTTGCGTTCTGACTACGGTTGTCGCGACGCCAGATAGCACCACCGCACGACACAAAGAAGGCGTCTTCCGCGACAACCTAAAGGTTATTGCCGATTTTGTTGGTACTCACCCGGAGTTTGCCGCTACCCATCAGCGCGCGGTCCGGTATGCCTATGCAAAAGTCTACGAAGATTGGGGCTCGGGGGCCCTCGCTAGGGGTGATGGCCCCACTGCTCGCATTAAGCTCTTTGAGTCCTTAGCCTGGCGCATCGCTTTCAGGCCCGCCCTGTTGTGGGCCAAATCTCTCTGGGTTAGCGCCGTCTCCAGCCTGCATAAGTAATTCTGCGACGCCTGTCTCTGCTGGTGATTTCGCAGTCGCTAAGATCCCAGCATGAGCGCCATGACAATATTTCTGGAGTGCATCTTCTGGGGAAGCGCAGCGCTGATTCTCTATGGCTATGTGTTTTATCCGTTACTTTTGCTGGTGCTCCCGCCGCGTCGGTCACCAAAGGTAGCGGTACAGCCAGCTGTGCGGCGCATCTCGGTCATTATCGCAGCCCACAACGAGGCGGGCCAAATTGAAGCAAAGCTCCTCAATACATTGGCGTTAAGCGCTAAAGAGTTCGAACTGGAAGTCATTGTGGCGTCGGATGCGAGTACAGATGCCACGGATGACATCGTGCGCAACTTTGAATCCCGCGGAGTGCTCCTTTGCAGAGCGCCTCTGCGACATGGCAAGGAAAACGCGCAAAAGCTTGCCATTGGCGTCAGCACCGGCGATGTCATCGTGTTTACCGATGCGGCCACTGTCTTGCCAGAGGATTCCCTCACGCGCCTCTTTACTATTTTCCAAAACCCGCAAATCGGTGCCGTGTCCAGCGTCGACAAGGTCCTCAGTGAAGACGGTCGAGTTGAAGGCGAGGGTCTGTATGTACGCTATGAGATGTGGTTGCGCGACCTTGAGCATCGATTCAATACGCTGGTGGGTTTGAGCGGATCGTTCTTTGCTGCTCGCCGCGCGGTGTGCATGCGTTGGGATGTAGAAGTATGCAGCGACTTCGGCGTTGCGTTGAACTGCGCTGCCATGGGCCTCAAAGCTGTATCTGACAGGTCCATTGTTGGCTACTACCGTAATCTGGCTGATCCCAATCGCGAGTACACGCGAAAAGTAAGAACCGTACTGCGCGGCATGAGCGGTCTTGTGTTTCGGCGGGAAGTGCTGAATCCCAGGCAATTCGGTGCATTTGCTTTCCAGGTCTTCAGCCACAAAATAATGCGTTGGACAGTGCCTTGGCTGTTGGTGGCAAGTGAAATCTCTGCCATATTTTTGGCACGTGACGGATCGTTGCCGCACGTCCTTCTGGTTGATTTGCTGACACTCTTGTGTCTCTCCCCGTTGGTTGTGCGCTGGTTCCCGACGTTGCGGCAATATTCACTCTTGCGCCTCGCGGCTTTCTTTATCGAGGTCAACGCCGCGATCCTGCATGCGACGCTGATGCTACTTAAAGGACAGGACATCAAGGCGTGGGAGCCTTCTAAGCGTTAACTATGCGCGCACTTGCTCCAGTGCGTCGGGCTGTACCACTGCGCCGTGGTTGTGGCACGGAAGGCAATGCCCAACTCAAAATGCTACTGGGAGTAGAGCAAGTGTCTCTATTCCAGTCAGGAACCCAAGCGCTACAAGCCGTGTTGGCTCACTGCGCCACAAACCAGTCTGCGCTGCGCAACGAAGTCATATTGCCGGCCTACGGCTGTCCAGACTTGGTCACCGCTTGCCTCGGTGCTGGCCTCACGCCACGGTTTGCGGACATCCTCGCCAACGGCTGGGGATACTGCCAATCCAGCCTCCAATCGACGCTCGGCCCAGCAACGTTGGCGGTGGTGGCAGTGGATTTATTAGGGCTGGGAGATGAGTCCCCTCGACTGCGCAGCTTGATCCATGATCCGGACATAGCACTGGTTCAGGATAGTGCGCAGCATCTACCTAGACACCCGGCTCCTTGGTCGAGCGACTATCAAGTCTTCAGCTTTGGTCGCGGCAAGCCGCTTAACCTCCTAGGCGGCGGCGCAGCGACAGGAGTAGAGCAAGCACAGCCAGAGATCAATGCAGTCTCCCGGCGCAATCTGATGCAGTCACGCGCCGGTGCGCTGCTGTTTAATGTCGCTACCAATCCTTGGCTTTACGGGCTCGCCTCTCGACTGCCTGGCCTTGGCATCGGCTCCACCCGCTACCGACTGCCACAGCAACTTCGGGCGCCGTCGCCGGGGCTGGCCCAACAACTCGCCGTGGCATTGCCGAATTGGCGCCGATACGCAAGCTACAGCGTGATGGCCTGGCAGCCCTATCTGACCGCATGGGAGGCACTGGGTATACAGGTGCTTCGCACTAGCTACTGCGACACCACACCCACTGAACCCTTACGACTCGGGTTGAGCGCAGCGTCCACCCAGCTGCGCGACCAGCTGGTTGCTGCTCTTTGCCGAGCAGGTCTTGGTGCATCGCGCCTCTATGGGTCTGCGCTCCCCCAAATCGACGGTGTACCGTCACAGCTTCGAAGCCAAGGCACTTACCCCGCAGCAGAGGCGCTGGCCACCCGGCTCTTCACTCTGCCCACCCATACGGGTCTGACTGCACGTGAAGCCGAAAAAGCGGATCGCATAGTCCGCCATATCGCGGGATCCATACGATGAATCGTCCTTATGCCGGCACTAGAGGTTTTAAAAAAACCACGCAGAGCATCAATACCGCTGATCCGATCCCATCAGATACTCCGGTTGTTGAGGTTCCAATAGAGCCCTTGTATGCCCTACGCGTACGCGACCTGTGGACCTATTTCCGATCCGAGTCCGTGGCGTTCAAAATGATGTGTGCCTACCTGATCGTCGAATACGTCAGGCCACAGTCGATCATCAGCTGGCTCGACGCTCTACCTTGGGGCCAGCTAACATTAATTGCGGCGCTCATAGCTAAGCTCTTAGAGCCAGGTCCAAAAAAATTGGTGAGCGATGCGGCCAACACTTGGATCATTCTCTTCAATGTCGTCATCCTTCTCTCAGCTTTTTTTGCTGTGTATCCGGACATCTCGCTAGCATACCTACGCAATTGCTATCTGTGGGCCATCATCTATTTCCTCATCATCAACGTCGTCAACACCGAACGTCGACTGCTGGTCTTTCTGCTTCTGTTTCTTCTATGCGGCGCAAAGCTGTCTTTTTCGCTGTCAAAAACCTGGGCCATGCGTGGCTTTGCCTTTACTGAATGGGGCCTGCAAGGTCCGCCGGGCTACTTCTTCAACTCCGGTGAGCTGTCCATCCAAATGCTCATGTTTGGACCTTTGGCATTGTTTCTATGGTTCTTCTTTCGCCCCTATCTGTCGAAATGGACTAAGCGCTTTTTGCTATTGCTTCCAATCACAGCTGCCATGGTGGTTATTGGTGCCAGTAGCCGCGGATCGCAGCTCGCTTTGGCAGTACAGGCCTATCCAACACTGATAAAAGCCCGACTCTCGTTCCGCAACTTGATACTTGCAATAACTGTTATAGCCGGCGCGCTGTACATGCTACCCGATGCACAGAAGGCGCGATTTGCTTCTGCAGGTGATGACAAGACTTCAATTCAACGGCTCCTCTACTGGAAGCATGGCGTAGAGATGGTCCAAGAACATCCAGTGCTGGGCGTCGGCTATTACAACTTCCCCGCCTACTACACAGCTCATTGGCCTGAAGACATCCTGTTCGGTGTAGCTCAGCTACCTCACAACATATTCGTTCAGGTTGGAACAGACGCCGGACTTTTAGGCCTTGGATGTTTTGGTGCAATGATCTTGCAAACAATGCTGATAGCTCGAAGGGTCCGCAAGCTGTCAGAGCTTCCAGCGCTTCATAAACGCATGCTTCTGCCTGCTGCACGGGGCTTGCACATCGCTATGTGGGGATTTTTGATCGCAGGGCAGTTCGTGACGGTAACTTACTACCCGTTTTTCTGGATTAACCTAGCGATGATGGTTGCTACTGGCAATGTCGCTAGGCAAATGGCTACCAGATGAACATTGTTCATGTGATATCCGGAGACTTGTGGGGCGGTGCTGAAGCACAGGCACACACACTGCTAAATCAACTGTCTAAGGAGAAGCACTTAAATGTGCATGCCATAGTGCTAAATCATGGTGAGCTTCAGCAACGCCTTGAAGCCGCACAAATTAGCGTCACCCTACTAGATGAGACTCAATACTCTTCACCCTGGCTACTGATAAAACTGTGCTTGGTCTTAAAGAGGCTGAAGCCACATGTAGTTCATACACACCGTCTCAAAGAAAACATTCTTGGATCGCTTGCTGCGAAGTTTGCCGGCTGTTCTGTCTGTGTCAGGACCGTCCACGGTCAGGATGAACACCCACCCTCAGATTTATGGCGGACACTACCTGCACGTCTAATACGGCGGGTTGATCATTGGTGCGGTCAGTGGCTGCAGCAGAGCATCATTGCGGTATCTGAGGAACTTGGCGAGCAGCTGGCTTTGACTATGCCTCGTGCAGCAATTGTAGTCATACCGAATGGTGTTGATACGCAGGCTCTGAAGTGCGAGTTGGCCCTGGGGTCTAAAGCCTCGCTACGGGATGATCGGACGCACGTTGCTTTGGTTGGCCGACTCGTTCCGGTAAAGCGCGCCGATCTTTTTCTAGACATGGCTGCACTGCTACTGCAGCAGCCAAACTCCTCGTGGCACTTCCATATAGTTGGTGATGGTCCGCTGGCAGAAATTCTGAGGCAGAAATCAACGCAGCTTGGAATTGCCAGCCACGTGGACTTCCATGGTCATTGCCCATCAGTCGCAGCGCTGTTGGCAAAGATGAATGTCCTGGTGTTGTGCTCTGACCATGAGGGACTGCCCATGGTTGCGCTGGAGGCCTTGGCATTGGGTGTGCCGATCGTGGCTCATTCCACTGGCGGATTGAAGATGCTTTTACCCATGCATAATCTTGTCTGCAATCACACCGCTGCAGGCTATGCCGAGAAGCTTCGCAGCATGTTCAAAGACGCAAAAACCGGCCAGACCCCTGCCGCACTGCCACTGCCCAATCAATTTACCGCTCAATCAAATGGCACGAGAATGACAGCTTTGTACAGCGAGCTGCTTGCGAGCCCTAGCCACGTGAAACAGGGATAGACCTATGAAGTTTTCACTGATGGTCCTGATTGCCTTAGGGCCAGCACTATCGAGCGCCGCAATTGTTATTGAGGAATCGTTCGAAGGCGGAAAAGCCCAGCCAGGATGGTCTATTGGCAGTCAATCTGGTGGACGAGTGTGGTTCGACACGGAGTCTGCTCACGGTGGCAAATACAGCCTTAAAGCGAGCTATCCAATCCCGCAAGGTGGTCTTTATGCGTGGGCTGAGCTCGACGTGGCTAAGTACAAGACCTACGAAGTAGAAGTCGAGTTTTGGGCACGGATGCCGGACGCCAAGCAGGGCCTTAAGTTCATGAAGGTCTTTGGCATGCGGGATAGCGAGGGCTATGCCAACACTACTCTTGGCATTGACTACACCGGAACCAACAATGGCTCTATCTGGAACATTCACTATGGTGATGGAGGCGTGGCGAAAGCCAATGATGCGGGCAACTACATCGCGTTTAATGGAACGGAGGCTAAATTCGTAGGACGCTCATACGGACTTCCCGGAAACATTGTTGACACGCCGCAGTACGAAATCTGGGACCGCAAGAATTGGGGCACTGACTGGCATCACTTTTTGGTTCACATCAAATACAACTCGGGGGTCAGCGCTGTCACTGAAAAAAATGACGGGCAATACCGCGTTGTAATTGATGGCTTCACTTATGTGGATGCGGTCGGGTTGTTTAATAGACATTGGTCCAATAAGCCTATTGAGCGCATCGTGTTTTTCGATTGGGCTCAAACCGGCGAACAACCTTTTACAGTAGCTATCGACGACGTCAAAATCACGATACCAGACGCTAAAAAGCACTAGCTGCGTTTGCGTTCGGTCATGGTTTTCAACGCTGTGTCTATGAGGCTGTAACAAATATCGAAGTAGTGCAGCCCGCGGTTATGCGGATCGCTAAGGTCGGGCCGTCGAGGCTGGCACCACAGGCCCGCTAGAGTCATTTGCACGATGCCGGAACCAGGCAGTTGTCGCATCTGCTGCAGGTGCCAAGGCTCAAATCCCACCACGAGGTCAGTGCTCTTCAATAAACCGGCTGAGTAGCGGGTGGACCGGTGAACGCGCAGGTCAACGTCCCGGCGCGCTGCTGCCTCAATGGCGTCAGCATCTGCAAGGCTGCCAGGCAGTGCTTCTAAACCCAGCGAAATTGCGGGCCAACCCATCGCCGCTGCACGGTATTGGCCATAGGGGCTGCGGCAGATGTTGCCCTTACAGACAAATACCAAGCGCTCCACCCGTGACCAATCCACCTGTTTGGCGTCACGGTACCAACCGGCAGCGTCAGCTATGGTGGACTGCCAATGGGCCAGCCAGGCCTTAGCGCCACCGTAATCAGTGAATCGAAACCGCTGTTTGAGATAAGCAATCATGATTGGGTCACAGTCTGGTGCAGTGGGTCTGCCCGATCTTTAGGCATTGATTAGCATCGGATCATGACCGATTCGATTGCCCCCCCAACGTGACGCACGTCCCACGCGTACTTGTGCTTGACGCTGAACAGCGCAGTGCGCTGGCGGCTGCCCGCAGCTTGGGTCAGGCAGGAGCGCTGGTGTCTGTGGCGTCTGCGTGCCCGCGGCCCTTGGCAGGCGCGTCTCGGCATGTCCGCAATGTGCTGAGAACGCCCGACCCGCTGGTTGATGTTGGCGGCTGGCTGGAGTCTGTCGCAGGTCATGCGCGCACCCAGCACTGCGACTTCATTTTGCCCATGACCGATGTATCGACGATGTTGCTTGCGTCGACGCAAGACATGCCCACAGATCTATGCAGGGTCATCTGTCCGCCCGCACCAGCTTATGACTGGCTAACGGATAAAGGCAGACTACTTGAGTTGGCGCAGAGCCTGGGCATGAATGTGCCGGTAACTCACTGCGCGCGGGATGCACAGGGCATCAGGGCGGCAGTCAGCCAGATCGGCTTCCCAGCTGTGATCAAGCCGTCACGCTCGCGCTATCAAGTTGGAAACCGCGTGTGTTCGACAAGTGTGCGCATTGTTAAAAATGCAGCAGAGCTAGATCAGTTAATGCCACAACTGGATTGGCTTGTGCATTTGCCAGCGCTGGTTCAAGGCTGGATTGCCGGTCATGGCGCTGGTGTCTTCGCCCTCTACGGTCCCGCAGGTCCGGTGGCATGGTTTGCCCACCGGCGACTTCGTGAGAAACCACCTGCAGGGGGCGTCAGTGTGTTGTGCGAGAGCACGCCCGTAGATCCAATCTTGCGTGGTCTCTCTGAAACGTTACTCAGCCACGTGGGCTGGTGTGGACCAGCAATGGTCGAATATCGGATCGCGCCGGACGGGCGCGCATTCCTTATGGAGGTCAACGGTAGGTTTTGGGGCTCGTTGCAGCTGGCAGTGGATGCTGGCGTGAACTTCCCGCTGCTATTACTCAGGCTCGCACAGGGACAAGAGCTGCCATTACAAGGCGACTATCAAACACAACGACGCTTACGTTGGTTGCTGGGCGATGTCGACAACCTGTTGCTGCAGCTCAAGGGTCACGGCCAACAGGGCAGTCGTTGGCGTTCGCTAAAATGCTTTGCGAATACGTTTTTTGATGCGCAATGCCGGCAGGAAATCCTGCGTTCGGACGATCGACAGCCTGCGTTGCGCGAAGCCTCCCAGTGGTTCAGGGCTCTGCTGTGACAGCGCTGCGAGTCCTTAATTTGATCGACACAGGTGGCCCAGGCGGGGCAGAAACTGTCTTTCTGCAAACCTGCACAGGTCTGTCGCGGGAACAATTCGCCGTGACACCGGTAGTCAGCCGCGAGGGTTGGCTGGCCTCTGCACTGCGAGCGGCAGGCGCCTCGCCCAGCATCGTGCCTGCTCGCGGCTCCTTCAACCTTGGCTATCTTATGGCGTTGCGTCGGCTATTAATGTCTGACGACTGCCAAGTGATTCTCGCGCATTTGTTTGGCTCTGCAGTCTATGGCTGCCTGCTTGGGCTGCTTACGCATCGGCCGGTCGTAGTCGTATTGCATGGTCATACCGACATAGATTCGTTTTCACTACGAGTTGCTCTAAAGCTCTGGCTGGTCAAGAAAATTGCCAGGCGCGTTATCTTTGTGTCTCCGATGCTGCAACAGCATCTGGCCGAAGTGTTGCCTATCGCCGCAGCCAAAGCTCTGGTCATCCCTAACGGTGTCGACCTTGGACGCTTTAGGCCACATCCGGATAACAGCTTACGTGAGGCGCTGTTGCTGCCAGCAGACGCCATCCTTGTCGGGGCTGTCGGCAATATCCGTACACCAAAGGATTACGCGACTTTTTTACGCGCTGCAGCGCTGTTGCGCAGTCAGGACACCCGCTACCACTTTGTCATTTGTGGGGAAGGCGGAAACGCACTCCATACGTCGCTACTGGTGTTGCGCAGTGCGCTTGGACTAGACGGCTGTTGTCACTTCCTCGGCTTACGCGAGGACGTGGAAATAGTACTGAACAATCTAGACATCTACGCCTTGAGTTCGACTACCGAAGGTTTCTCGATTTCTTGTATAGAGGCGATGGCTTGTGCAGTGCCTGTCGTGGCAACTCGCAGCGGCGGGCCAGAGTTAATCATCGAGGACGGTGTGACCGGCGTGTTAGTACCCGTGGTTGATGCCGCTGGTCTGGCAACTGCTATCGCGACAGTTGCCAACACACCAGCGCTGTCCAAAAGACTCATTGAAGCTGGCTTAAAAAAAGTGCGTAATCACTATGCATTGCCAGTAATGCTGAACGCCTATGGCGTGCAACTGCGCAGTGCTGTCGGGGCGCTCTGTGACTAAGCCGCCACGCCTTTTAAGGTGGCTGGCCAGCCCACCGTGGCGCAGCGTTATGCGTCCAATCATGCGAGGCAGGGCGACCATATTTGTATTGCACCGTGTTCACGCCCCGCAATTTGGCGTGCGTGGCCACAGCCTTAACTACATCGGCAACGCCGTAGATGCGCTGCGCGCCAGCGGCGCTGAAATTGTTCCGCTGCGTCTAATCATAGAAGCCCACACGAAAGCGGAGCCGGGTAATCCGAACTGGGTTGCCCTAACAATAGACGACGGCTTTGCTGACCAGTACCAAATGTGCCGCGAGGTGTTTGTGCCGCGTGGTTGTCCGGCTACCTGCTTTCCGGTGACCGATTTTCTCGATTGCCAACTATGGCCGTGGGACGACAGATTAGGTTGGGCCTTTGAGCACTCGCCCTTACAGCGTGTTGAGCTGGACTGGGGAAGGGGTGTGCAGCCACTGGATCTCTCCTCCCCATCCGCACGCTTGGCGTCGCTGCGCATCGCACGATCAGCGTGCAAGCAACTCCCGGGCAATCAGTTGTTCGAGACTGTTAATGCACTGGCGACGCAGTTGCAGGTGCAAATCCCCACAGAGGCGCCACCCCAACACAGAGCAATGACTTGGGCGCAGGCGCGGGAACTGGAGTCCAGTGGGATTGAGTTTGGAATTCACACCTGTACCCACCGCATCGTATCGAGGCTAGATGAGCACTCGCTGCAGCAGGAGTTGCAAACAAGCTGGCAGCGTTTGCAGTCCGAATTGGCAAAACCGTTGCCTGTTGTGTCATGGCCGACTGGCCTGCCGGACGACTACACGCAACGGGATGAGCGCATTGCAGCCCGGCTGGGCATTGAGGCTGGTGTTTCTACAGCGGGCGACTACGCCTTAATTGGCAGTCACGGTAATACACCCGCGTTTACCTTAGCCCGATTCGGTTTGCCGGGCTCGATCTCTCGTGTCCTACAGCAAGGCTCTTGGATAGAGCGGGGGAAGCAACTTGTCCGCCGTCACTGAGCCGATCACAGATGGCGCAGCTCAACTGCCCACAGACGCTGTAGCCGTAGAAGCGCCGATGCGCGGTGGCTCGCTTACTTTGATTGGCCTGCTGTTGCTAGTGCCGCTGGTTTTCTGGCCTACAGCCGTGTCATTGGGAAGCCTATGGGCCGATACCGCCGGCACCACCTATGTGCATGGGTCGCTGCTGTTGGCGGTCTCCCTATGGCTGGTTTGGCGCAACGGAATCAACCGGCCAATACTGTGCCTTGACCTACAACCTGCCGCTGCAGTCCTGCTGTTCATATCAGGTGTCGCTTGGGCGTGGAGCGTGCAGGCCGGCATCGGCATCCTAGCGATGTTGATGCTGCTGCTAACTGCGGTTCTGGCTGCCCTAACGTTCTTCGGGCAGGAAGGCTTTCGTCGCTCAGCCTTTCCTGTGCTGCTGTTGGTATTTGCCACTCCATTGTGGGGCTCGTTTAACGGCTTGTTGCAGTGGGCCACCGTATACGCAGTGCAGTTTGCGCTGTTGCTAGCGGGCATCCCCGTCGCATTTGTAGCCAACCGGGTGGACCTTGCAGCGGGCAGTTTCGAAATCGCCGGGGGCTGCAGCGGTCTGCATTTCATGATTTCTGCATTGGCAATCGCTGCTGTGCTGGGCGAGCTCAATCACGACACGCTGCGCCGCCGCTGCAAGCTGGTGCTACTGGCTGTGGGCATGGCTCTGATAATGAATTGGCTGCGTGTTTTCCTGATCATCCTCATTGGTCAACTGACGCAGATGCAGCATTACATCGTTGCCACCTCTCACTATGAATTTGGGTGGGCTCTGTTTGCGGTCATGTTGGTGCTGTTTCTGTTCATTGAGCGGCGCATCCCGTGGCAGGTTGCTAACGATTCCAACGCTGCCGCACAGCCTACATTGACGCAATCGATGTTTCCTCCGCAGGCGGCAGCAGGTCGGGCGCGGACCGGCGCATTGGTGGCGGCCTTCCTGGCATTGCTCTTGCCCGGATTGATGCGCGTACTTGCTGCGCGTCCCGTGGAGGCCAGTACAGCAGTGCCTCGCGCACCTGCAGGCTGGGAGATGACAGAGGTGCCGCAAAAAAATGGCTGGAACCCCAGATACGACGGCGTCGATCAGTTTCAACTAGCCCGCTACGAGCGGCCGGAGCTGCCTTTTGTCGAGGCCTATGCCGGCGCCTGGGGCCACATGAGCCCCGAACAAAAATTTGGCGGCTATTTCAACAGCCCTTTGCCAGGGGCGGTGTTGCTGGACGCTGATGCCGTCACCCTCAATGGCTGGCATGCCCATCGCATGAGGATGCGCGATGCCACCGGCAACGAGTGGGTGGTTTTAGTTGGCTATGACGTAGCGGGACGGCCGTTTGATTCAGCCATACAAGCCCAGCTCTGGTACGGCATCTCGTCGCTGGGCCATCAGCACTCTTTGTTGTCGCGCGTATTTATATTGCGCAGTCCATGCAAGCCGCACTGCGGTCGCGCCGAAAATGCCCTATCGCAATTTCATGCCGCTACGGGCGGCGCCTACTAACGAACATCAGTCTGGATAACTTTCAATGAAAACCATACTTCGTTCAACGCTGCTGTGTGCAGCTCTGCTGGTGTCAGCTTGCAACTATCTCGGGGGTGATCAGACCCGGATAAAGCGCGCCTCAGAGGCGCTGACTAAAGGCGACTACAACGCCGCGGTGATCGATCTGCGCGCAGTGACCGACAAAGACCCAAGCAACAAGCAGGCCCAGATGCTGTTGCTCAAGGCACACTTGCAGCGCGGCGATATGGAAGCGGCACAGGCTGCCTATGACAATGCCGCCAAAGCAGCTGCTACGCCACTAGAACTAGCAGAGGCGAAAGCGCGGCTGCTGGCAGGACGGGGCAAGCTTCAGGAGCTGTTCGATAGCATAGAGGCGGGAAAAAGCGGGTTTCAAGAACCCACCCGGTCGCTCTATCGTGCCCATGCTCTATTGGGTCTTGGCCGTCCGATGGACGCTCTGGCGGTGTACGACCAACTTCTGGCAGCACACCCTGATCTCACAGATGCGCGTCTGCGCGCAGCAGAAAGCCATATTCAGTTGGGTAGACCCGAGTTGGCGCTGGAGCAATTGCAGTTAGCGGTTAAAGACGCGCCACAGTCTGCCGAGTCTTGGACGATCTATGCCGGACTGCTGCAGTCGTTGGGGCGTTTGGAGGACGCACGCGACGCACGCGAGCATGCTTTGGCTTTGGCGCCTGGGCAGCTCACCTATGGTCAGTACGTAACGCTGATTTCCAATGCGTTCATGGTCTCGCTTCAAGCAGGCGAAACCCCTGCTGCAGTGGCACTGCACAAGACCTTGGCAGCCTTCAGCCCTCGTGGTGCACTCACGCGTCTGTACGCGGCTGAACTGGATCTTGCTGCGGGTGAAACGGCCAAAGGGGTTTCAGATCTGACATCGCTTGCTACTGATGTCCCCGAGTTTGCACAGGTCCATTCCGCCCTGATTGCCGGCTTGCTTGAAAAAGAAAGCTATGAGCTCGCGCTGCGTCAACTAGACGGCCTGGCCAAGATCAGTGGCACTGGCAGTCGCGTCGAGGCGGCACGCGTTCCAATAAAAATCGCGGCAGAAACCCCGCGTAATACACCTAAACATGCCATTGCCGTCGCGTCGGCGCATATCTATCTGAGCGAACCGCATCTGGCGCGGCGAGTCATTGCAAACGCACTCATTGCAAATCCCGACTCAATAGAGTTGGCTGCCAGTAGTATTGGATTGGATCTGCAATCCAGCCAAAAGGCACGCGGTCTAGACAAAGCACGCACGCTGGCCGCTGCTAAACCCCGGGACACAATGGTGTTGGGCATCCTCGGTGAAGCGCTGAAGGTCAACAACAAACATGCAGAAGCTGCCGATGTCTATGAGCAGGCATGGCTACTCAAACCCAATGCGCAGGTTGCTGTGGAAATCTCGCGAGCCCGCCGCGATGCGGGCCTTGCCGACAGCACCGAACCGCTTCGCCGCTGGCTACAACGGGAGCCCCGTGACGCCGTAATACGTTTGTTGCTGGCCGATGCCGAAGCCACGCTGGGTAATACAGACAAAGCTATCGTCGAGTATGAACAAGTTCTCAAAGCGGCACTTAATCAAACTCTCGCACTCAATAACCTCGCTGTTATTTATGGCGAACGTGGTGATGCACGGGGGCTGATATTGGCAAAGAGAGCCTGGGAGGCGGCCCCCAAAGCGCCCCTGGTTATTGATACCTACGCTTGGCTGCTTGCCCGCAGTGGGGAAGCCGCAGCGGCCAAACCATTACTGGAACAAGCCATCGCTCTGGCACCTGGTGTCCCAGAGATGCGTTACCACTACGCCGAGGTGCTGGCTGCAACGGGCGATCGCGCGGAAGCCAAACGGTGGTTGGAGGAGGCACTGCGGGGTGGGGTGACTCTCTCGGGCCGTGACGCTGCGCTCAAGTTGCGCGAGAGCCTGATGCAGTAACCGTGGGCTGGTACGCATTCTGTCGCCGGTCCGACGGGTTAAATACTCACGTTGGAATGGCGAGAATGAGGGTCAAGCCGTGATAAAGCGTGTGCTGTGGTGTGCGATGGCAGTGCTGGCCTTAGAGCTGGCCGGCTATGGGTCTGCCACAGCTGTGGCGGCGGCAACTGCGGAAATGGCTGTTGGACCTGCTGCAGTAGGCAATGACTACCGCATTGGCCCAGGCGACACGCTGCAAATCTACGTCTGGCGCAACCCTGAGCTCACCACAACGGTTCCTGTCCGTCCTGACGGCAAGATTTCCACGCCGCTGGTGGAGGACATGATTGCCGTTGGTAAGAATCCTTCACAGCTGGCTCGCGACGTTGAAAAGATACTCAGCGAATATGTCAAATCTCCACGGGTAAATGTCATTGTCACCAACCCGGTGAGCTTCTTCAGTCAGGTGAAGATCATTGGGCAAGTGCAGCATCCCCAAGCACTGCCCTATCGCGAAGGCATGACCGTACTGGATGCAGTGTTGTCAGTGGGCGGACTTGCACCGTTTGCTGCAGGCAACCGCTCGCGCCTGATGCGCATGGAAAATGGCAAGCAGAAAGAGATTCGTCTAAAGCTCGACAAGATTTTGGATGGCGGGGACATGTCGCTCAACATCCCGCTGCAACCCGGCGATGTATTGCTGGTGCCCGAGAGCCGCTTCTGAGCCATGGACGCGCCAGTCGAAAACCTTCTCGATGAACTGCGCAGCGTCTGGCGGTTTCGCTGGATAGCCGTTATTAGCGCATTTCTAACTGCAGTCTTCGCCTGGACCATCATCTTTTTGTTGCCGGACCGATTCGAGGCCTATGCAAGCGTCTTTGTTGATGCCCGTTCAGCTCTTCGTCCTGCTCTACAGGGGCTGACTGTTGAACAGGATGTCGGCGTTCAACTCAACTATGTTCGACAATCTTTACTCACCGGGCCGCAACTGGAGCGGATCGCAAAAGAATCCGGCGTGCTGGGAAAAAACGTCGTAGACGAGATTGAACGAGCACGCATTCTCACCCAACTAGGTGATGAGGTGGCGCTGACTATGCGTAGCGCAAGTGGTCGTGATGGGGATTCTGGCGGCCAAATTTATAGCTTTAACTATGTTGCTCCCAGCCGCAGCGGCGCACTGAAAGTCGTCGAAACTGTGCTCGATACTTTTGTCGAAGAAACTCTTGGTGGTAAACGCAAGGGCTCTGAAGGTGCACAGCGATTTCTGGAGAGCCAGATAAAGCTCTATGAGCAACGCCTCCGTGAAGCAGAGGGCAAGCTTGCGGACTTTAAACGCGCCAACGTTGGCTTGATGCCCGCGGAAGGCGGTGGCTATTTTGGCCAACTGCAGACTCAGCTAGATGCAACTCGTCAAACTCAGACCGCTTTAGCCCTTGCAGAGCGCAAGCTTGCAGAACTCACCCGCCAACTGCGCGGTGACACTGTTGTAGGTGCCACAGCCATACAAGCGACCGGCGTCGCTGGCATGGGAACGGACACCGTATCGCGAATCAAAGAAGCGCAGGCACG
>CANFSB010000028.1 GCA_947449495.1 Pseudomonadota bacterium | reverse complement strand
CTCGATGATCTGCACACCGTGCGGCTTGAATGTCAGCGCGTCCAGCATGGTGGGCTCGATGATCATGACGCAGACTCGAAGCTGCAGGCTTTTTGCAACGCGCCATACAAGGCATCCGCCCACAACGGCAGCTGCGTCTCGACATCGTCATAAGTGTCGAACGACAGCTGCAAGTACGCCGAAGTGCTGTATTCGCTGGTCACATAGTGGTCGCCGTCCCACTGTTTGGCGGCATCCTCGTCACCTGCATCGGCGTTTTCGTCTTTACCTACCTTGCGCGCTGCATGCAGCCACGCACAGGCGCTCTTGCGCGCAGCAGGCGCGGGCCTTTGCCAAGCCTCCAGCCAGCGCTGGTGCCACTGATGAAGCAAGGCCAATGCGTCGGCTTGTGCTAGAGCAGACCAATCGATCAACCGGTCCAGGCCCACAACCACCGTGCGCGCTGGCTCGCCGGCTGCGCATGCCAACACATGGTCAAACCAGTAGGTGGGCAAGGCGTCTAGCTTGATGTGTTTCTCTTTACCGCGGCACAGAGCGGTGGGGCGCACCCACAGGCGCAGGCGGTTGCCCTGCTGATCAGCTCGCAAGCCATCGAGCGTGAACTGCAACATCTGGCCGGCCACGGTAGTGCTGCACGCCATTGGCTCTAACACTTTGGTGTAGCGACTGCGCAGCTCGTCAACGTGATTGAGCAGAATCTGTGCTTCGCTCTGCAGTTGCGCCGACAGCTGATCGCCCTGTGCGGCCAACGGCAACAGACCCCGCATCCGTTCAGTCCGAACGACATCGGCATCGCTGTCTTGCATCAGTGCCTCGACCAGGCTGTCCCGCAGCCTATAGCTGTCGAGTCCGTCGAGTGCAAAAGGCTCATCTTCATCCAAGGCCTGCGCGGGCTCGTCCAGTTGCACATTCAGACGGTCGCGCCAATACACCTCGACCGGCGCGCGCAGTAGCCTGCGCAGCGAATCCACCGTTAGGGCTGCTGCAGCTGGCGTGACAGGCGGGGGCTGTGCCGCGATAGCCTGCGAGGTGAGGGCTGCTTGCTGCTGCTGTTGCTCCCATTCACTGTCATAGGTCACGTAGCGCGGCTGATCCACAGCAGGCTCGGTGAAATAGGCTTTTGAGAACGGCTGCAAGGGCTGGCGCTGCGCCGTTATCTTCGGCTCCATGCGCAACGCGATGTCTTCGAGCAGTTGCGACACCACCACCGACGGCGGCATGGCCACGTTATCGGTGACGCGATTGCCCTGCCAGCTCAGATAAAACTTTTCGCGTGCGCTCAGCAGTGCTTCCAAAAACAAATAGCGATCATCTTCCCGACGCGAGCGATCGCCCGGCCTGAAGCTGCTGCCCATTAAATCAAAATCTCGCATGCTGGCCCGACGCGGATAGTCGGCATCGTTCATACCCAGCACACACACCACGCGAAACGGGATCGAGCGCATCGGCATCAACGTGCCAAACTGCACGCCGCCCCCAAAGAAGCGCGCCTGTCGCGCACTGTCTTCAACCTGCGCCAGCAGATGCTCGCGCACTACGGTCAGACTCAAGGGTTCGATAAATCCCGCCTGGGCGCACTGTTCCACCCAAGCCGACAGCGCATCTTCGAGGCGACCCAGCAGACGCTTGTCGGCTTCGTCTTCGGCTATAAAAAACGCGGCAAGCAAGTCCATCAGCAGCGGCGACCACTGCTCGGGTGTATGCGGACCGGCAAGGGCAATGCGCCAAGTGTCGATCGCATCGAGCCACTGCGCCAACGCACCTAAGCGCTGCGCTTCAAGGCCCGACAAGGCGCCGGCGGGCAACACATCGTGCCAAGGGTCATCCGCATCGCTGGCATAGGCCAGCAGCAAACGGCGCAGGCCCCAGTCCCAGGTGTTCTGCTGCAAATCAGCAAGGTCTGCGGGCAGTCCCAGCTGGGTGCTGCGTTGCTGTGCATCACGGCCCCACCGCACTACCGCCGCCTCGAGTGCGGATCGCAACAAAGCGACATCGGCTTCGGTGAGCTTGAAGCGAGCGCGTACAGCGGCTACTTCGAACAGGCCCAGCCAATCACTGAGCGTGAGTCGCGACTCGGGCAGATGCAGCAGTTGTTCTACGGCCTGCAGCACGGGCAATCGCCGCGGCGAGGCATCGGCTACCGAATAGGGAATGTGGCGGATGGATTCGCGATGCCTGCCGAACGCTGCATGGATCACCGCAGCGAAGGACTCCATGTCGGGCACCATCACCATGATGTCCTGCGGTTGCAGGCTGGCATCGGCATCAAGCCATGCCAACAGCTGATCGTGCAGCACCTCCACCTCTCGCAGCGCAGTGTGGCAGCTGACTAAGCGCAGACTGTCGTCTTCCGGTACGGTCTCGGGCGCTGCGGGCGGCGGTTGCAAATCAAACAGCGCGTGTTGGATGCGCTGCAAGCGTGTCGGAGCTTTGTTGTCTGGCCACGGCGAAACAAAGGCCTCGGTGCGCGCCATCGCGACACCACGTTGCGACGTATCATCGAACTCATCCAGCAGATGCAGGTAATCGCGGCCTTGACGGCCCCACGTGGCCAGCAAGTCGTGAGTCTCGCCGTGCAAGGCCGTCAGATCGTTAGACAGGTGTTCGACCGGCGTGCCGGCGCGGTGGCGCTGCCGATACTGCGGCAGCTGCTTGAGCAGCGCGCGCTCGGCAATGATGTGACCCCAGTAGTGCTGACAAGGGTTGAGCACGAACATCAATACCTGACAGCACCGGCCCAACTCGGCTAGCGCCTGCACCGATTGCATAGGCAATGACGAGACACCAAACACCACGATGCGTTCGGGCAGCTGCGGCGGGCGCGGGTCGTTGGGCGCCCGTGCCTGCATGGCTTTGATGAACCGCGCATGCACCTGCGAGCGCGATAAGGCCGTACCGGTCTGCGTGACATCGTCTTGCAAGGCGCGCCACAGCACCGGCTGCCACGGGGCGGAACTTGCACCCTCGCTGCCACCCTGAGTCCAGTCGGCCAGCCAGTCACCGCGGTACTGCTGGTAGGCATCGAGTACGTCGGCCAGTTGCACGGCCAGCTGATAGGCGCGACGGCCCTGGTCATCGCCCTGCAGATAGGTGTGCAGCGGCTTGAACACCGGCTGGCTAAGCAGCCCAGGCAACAGGCGCAGCACACGCCATTGCAACGCCGCCTTATCGAAAGGCAGGTCCTGAGGTACGGCGTGATCGCCCAGTACCGCGCGGTAGGCCTTCCACATGAAAGCGCCGGGCAACTGAAAGGTGGCACCCATACAGATGCCCAGGCCGTCTCGGTCGTCGGCCAAGCCCTGCTCCAGCCAGTTCTGCATGCCGTTGCTCTGCATCAGCAGAACCTCGGGCGCCAACGGCGGCAGCGGGTGACTCTTGATGTAGCCAACCGCCAGCGCCCGCAGGTCTTCCAGGCGGTTGCCGTGGACGACAATAAAGCCGGGTTGGCCGGTGTTGGGGGCGGTCTCAGACATGGGTCAGAGCATACCGGTGAGGTGGCTCAGCCCGTGATAGAGCGGGTGGATTTTTCGGTAGGTCGCAGCGGATTTGCGTAGGGGTCTGGAGGGATTGTTCAGAGATAGTTGATTTGGACTTTTCGAATTTGACTTACATAGTAAGGCAGATATATGTTCGGCAGCATGGTCCTTTTTAAAGACAAGCCCGCCACCCTGCTGGTTTCCTCCAAGGGGCAAATCGTCCTGCCTGCGGACTTACGTCGCAGACTCGGAATGGGCGCAGGGGCACGGCTGCAAATCACCGAAGAGCCCGACGGACTCAAGCTGCAGGTGGTAAGGCCCGTGGTTACAGCAGAGGTCAGCAGCCTGGCGGGTTTGATCAAGCTGCCCTCACGGGGAGCGCCCAGAGATCTTGGCAGTTTCGATGTGGCGTCATTGCTGTCGCGAGCCAAGGTGCGCCAGCCATGAAGGCGCTGGACACCAACGTCTTGGTGCGTTTTTTTGTCGATGATCCGGACGATGCCCAGTCTGCAAGGCAGCGTCCACGTGCCATTGAGGCGCTGTCTGAGCGAGGCTATGTACCGCTGACGGTGTTGCTGGAGTTGGAATGGGTACTGCGGGGCTTTTATGAGCTGCCACCCAAAGAGATCGCACGCGTGATCCGCGCCTTGGCATCCATCGAACACATCACCCTGGAAAATCGCGATGCCGTGCTCAGTGCCGCCAATTCGCTGATGGGTGGTATCGACTTTGCCGATGCGCTGCACGTGGCCTGCAGCAGTCGCGCCGCTGCATTTGTAACGTTCGATGCAAAGCTCGCCAAGCGTGCGGCCAAGCTGCAACTCACGCTGCCCGTTGAGCTGCTCACCTGACAGGCCAACCAGGACATCACTGCCGCGGCCGGCTGCGCATCGGCGCTGGCATAGACCTCGGCCAGCGCACTGCACCCGTGCCGCGGTCGATCCAGACGGTTTTCTGGATCGCATCGATAGAGGAATGCTAAGGGACGCGACGACTATTACTTATTGAGCGACGAGGCGCGTCAGGGATAAGCCTTACTTGCCGATGCAGAAGCTGCCGAAGATCTTGCCCAGCAGATCATCGCTGCTGAACTCCCCGGTGATTTGGGCCAGTGAGTGCTGCGCCTGGCGCAGTTCTTCGGCCACCAGCTCGCCCTGCTTGCGCTGCAGCAATGCTTCAGCACGCTCGAACGCAGCAGCAGCCTCTGTCAGTGCCTGCACATGCCGCGCGCGCGCGCTCACCGTGCTGCCGCCCTCACCTGCAAAGCCCATCGCGCTCTTAAGATGTTCGCGCAGTGCATCAAAGCCCTCACCGGTGGCCGCAGATACCAACACGCGCTCGGGTGTGGCAGCTTTGCGGCCACGCGCTGCAGCAGGCTTTGCCACATCGCATTTATTAAACACCAAGGTTACAGGCACGCCGACCGGCAAACCGTCGCGCTCTTCGATGTAGGCCTTCGCGCTGGGGTCGGTTGCGGCATCGATCACAAACAGCACGCGATCGGCGCGCTGCAGTTCAGCGCGTGCACGACGCATGCCTTCTTCTTCGATAGCGTCATCAGTGGTGGCGCGCAGGCCCGCAGTGTCGACCACATGCAACGGCAGCCCATCGATATCGATGCGTTCGCGCAGCAGGTCGCGCGTAGTACCGGCGATGGGCGTAACAATGGCCACGTCTTGGCCGGCCAGGCGGTTAAGCAAACTGCTCTTGCCCGCGTTGGGCCGGCCGGCAATCACCACATGCAGGCCTTGCTGCAGCAACACGCCCTGCCCTGCGTCGCGCTGCGCTGCAGTCATGCGCTTGCGCACGTCATCTAATCGTTCGCGCACTTCCTGCGACGACAGAAAGTCGATCTCTTCTTCCGGGAAGTCGATGGCCGCTTCGATGTACATGCGCAGCGCCACCAGTGCATCGAGCAGGGAGTTCACTTGGCGCGAGAACTCGCCTTGCAACGATCGCATGGCTGCCCGCGCCGCGGCACGCGAACCAGCATCAATTAAATCTGCCACGGCTTCGGCCTGGGCCAGATCCAGCTTGTCGTTTAAGTAAGCACGCTGACTAAACTCTCCGGGCAGCGCGCGACGCGCACCCAGTTGTACCGCGCGTTCCACCAGTGCCTCGAGCACCACAGCGCCGCCATGGCCCTGCAGCTCAAGCACGTGCTCGCCGGTAAACGAAGCAGGCGCCGGAAAGTACAGCGCCAGCCCCATGTCGATAGCCTCACCCTGTGCATCGACAAACTGCGCCAACAGCGCACGACGCGCTACGGGCACTTTGCCCAGCATCGCCTGTGCAATCTGTGGCACCAACGTGCCCGACACGCGCACCACACCTACGCCACCGCGGCCTGCAGCCGTGGCCGCTGCAACAATGGTGTCCCTGCCCACAAGCGGGGTATCACGCTCAACAGTCTTGTTCATGGAATCCTGTAATGAAGCGCTCAAGCGAGCGCGGCGAGCACACGGGCGGGCGTCAGCGGATAGCGCGTCATGCGGCGGCCCGTGGCATCAAAAAATGCATTGGCAATGGCAGCTGCAGCAGCGGCCATGGTCTCTTCACCAGCACCGGTGGAGCGCTGGTCCATGCGCTGCACCACTACCGGCGTAATTGCCGGGCAGTCCTGCATACGCAATATGGGGTAACTGACCCAGTCGCGCGCCGCAGAGCGACCGTGTTCGATGAGCACTTCTTCGAGCAACATGCGGCTGGCGGTCTGCACCAACTGGCCGGTGATCTGCGCTTCAACAATGCCCGGGTTAACTACTGCACCGGCATCGATAGCACCGAATAAATGGCGGATGCGCACTTGACCGGTTTTGATGTTCACGTCGATGTCGGCCACTGCTGCGCCATACGACACCAGGTGCGTGCCTAAACCCACGCCACGACCGCTGCGCCACACACCCTTAGCTGCCACGGCCTTAGCACGCGGTTGCCACTTGGCCGCGTGCGTTGCGGCATCCAGCACACCGCGCCAACGCGCATCGGTGATGTTGCGCTGCCGCAGTGCTACAGGGTCCAGCCCCAACTGCGCGGCCAGTTGATCTACGGCTTGTTCCGACACAAACGCAAACGACAGATCGAGCGGTGAACGCAGCCAACCGGCTTTGAAATACCGCAGACCATTGAGGCGGTGATTGACCAGCTTGCGATGGGCGATGGCATATTGCCCACCGCATACCAAGGCGTTCACACCTTCAACCGGTGAGACCGGCCACTCGGTGGCAGGCGCCACACCCAGCTGCTGCGTGGTGGTGTCGATCAAACTCCAGTTGTGCTGCCAGCCATCGTATTGATAGCCGGTGATCACGCCCTGTGCATCGGCACACAAGCGCACTTCGCCCACATGCGGCGGACCATAAGTGTCCCAGCCTTGTTCATCGGCACGCGAGAACTGCACACGGACAGGCTTGCCTACCATCTGCGACATCACTGCAGCAGCCTGCGCCACATCGTCATAGCTGCTGTGACCATAGGTGCCGGCGCCTTCAGCAAACTGCACCCGAATCTGTTCGGGCTTAAGGCCGATCAACGGTGCAATGCCGCGGCGTGCGTTTTGAATGTCCTGCGAGGCGCAAATAACAAGCGCGCTGTCGGCGCGCACATCAGCCAGCGCACAGTTGGGCGCAAACGGCGCATGCGCCTGATAAGGGCACTGTGCAGCAAAGCGGACGGTCTGATGCGCAGGCGCTGCAGCAAACGCGGCATCTACATCGCCCTGGTTCAGTTGCACGTTGTCTGTCGTGGTATCGCGGCGTATCGCCGCATGTAGCGCATCGGTGTCAGGCAACCCCGCCGAAGGCGCCCAAGTCACACGCAGTGCGCGCGCGGCCTTGATGGCATCCCACTCCCGCGTGGCTACTACCGCCACAAAGTCGCCGCGTCGCAGCATCCGCGCATCGCCGATGCCGGCGATCGTGGACTCGTCGATGTTCTGGACTACGGCACCAGCACCATAGGCCGCCTGCCCTGCCGGTCGCACCACACGCCCATGCACCATGCTGGGCAAGCGGGTCTGTTGGATGAAGCGCTTGGCACCGGTCACACGGTCTGCCAAGTCTGCGCGCGGTACGGCCGTGCCCAGTAACTTGTAGTGCTCGCGTTGTTTCAGCGGCGCCGTGCCACTGACCACAAGCTTAAATTGTTGATCACCGATCAACTGGCCATAGGTGACCGAGCGCTGCGGTGCATCGACGACTTGCACCACACCGCCGACAACTTGCAGCTGGGCGGTAGGCACACCCAGTCGCTGTGCAGCCAGCGCCAACAATGCAGCGCGTGCTTCAGCCGCGGCGGCAGCGACCTGCGGCCGGCCGCGTTGCACCGATGCGCTGGAATACGTGCCGCCCTGCGCAGGTGAATGCGCTGTGTCTAGTGGCGCAGCGCTGATCTGCTCCATGCTCAGGTCCAGCTCTTCAGCAGCCACCATCAGCAAGGCCGTGGTGGCGCCCTGCCCCAGTTCCGCAAAGCCCATGCGCAGCGTGGCGGTGTTGTCAGCGTGGATGCTGAGCCAACTATCCACTTGCTTAAGATCGACCGCGCCGGGCACGGGCGGTGGAGCCTGACCCAACACGTGGGTCCACGGCGGTAGCAACACCACCAACGCACCACTGCCCTGCAGCAACTGGCGGCGCGTGAGGCTCATGCCTTGTCCTTGCGCAGTACCGCGGCGGCTTGCAGCACTGCGGCGATGATGCGCGGATAGGTACCGCAGCGGCACAGGTGCCCGTTAAGCGCAGTGCGTATCTGCGCTTCGGTGGGATGGAGGTTGTGCGATAGCAACTCGGCAGCTTTGATGGCCATGCCGTTCATGCAATAGCCGCACTGCGGTGCGGCCGCATCTATTAATGCCTGTTGTACCGGGTGCAATGCCACGGCAGCGCCCTCGCCCACCGGTTTGCCCAGGCGCAGCGCATGCCAGCGCGGCAAGCCTTCAAGGGTAGTGACTTCGCGTGTACCCACTTGGGCCAACGTAGTGACACAGCTGCGCATCTCGACGCCATCGACGAGCACCGAGCAGCTACCGCACTGCGCAAGACCACAACCAAAGCGCGGACCAGCCAGCTCCAGATCATTGCCCAGCACATACAGCAACGGCTCGTCAGCCGCTGCCGTGACAGTGTGCGAGAGGCCGTTGACCTTGAGCGTGGTCATGGCCGTCGCGTCAGGTCGCGCCGATGCGCCGATTGATGTTCCACTGTTGCGCGATGGTCAGCAGCGTGTTGCTGAGCCAGTACAACACCAGGCCGGCAGGGAAGAAGGCAAAGCTCACGGACATGACCAGCGGCATGATCATGAACATCTTGGCCTGCAGCTCGTCGGCAGGCTTGGGCTGAAGACGGATCTGAATGAACATCGCCGCAGCATTGAGTAGCGGCAGGATAAACAGCGGATCGCGCGATGAGATGTCATGCAGCCAGAACATGAATGGTGCTTGGCGCATCTCGACGCTTTCGAGCAGTACCCAATAGAATGCAAAGAACACCGGCATTTGAATGAACATCGGCAGGCAGCCGGCAGCCGGGTTGATCTTCTCGCGCTTATATAGCTCCATCATCGCTTGGCTGAGTTTCTGCTTGTCATCCTTATAGGTGTCTTGCAGATTCTTGATGCGCGGACCCAGCGTGCGCATCTTGGCCATCGACTTGCCACTGATCTCGGCCAGCGGATAAAACAGCAGCTTCAGGATCAGCGTGGTGAACACGATGGTCCAGCCCCAGTTGCCAAACAGTCCGTGCACAAACTGCAACAGCCCGAACAACGGCCGAGCCAGTATGGTCAGCAAGCCGTAGTCAGCTACGCGATTGAGTTCGGGATGAATAGGGTTGAGCTGCTTTTGCAGCTTGGGCCCGACGAACAGAGTCTCTTTAAATGTAGCCGTTGCACCGGGGGCCACCACCTGCACCGGGCCCACAGCGCGCGACAGATACTGATGACCGCGCACCTGCATGCTGTAGTGGTAGGGCGCGTCTGTCACCGGTACAAACGCAGCTACAAAGTGATGCTGCAACGCCGCCAGCCAACCGTTGGTTACATCCTGCGACAGCTTGGCGTCGTCAACATTGTCGGTCTTGAGCTTGCGGTACTTGTTGCCATCCCAGATAGCCGGGCCTTCGAATGAGTAGCTGTCTACATTGAAATACGAACGCTCGAGCGGCGGCATGTCATGCAGGATCTGGGCATAGGAGGCCGCCGACCACGGTGCGGCGCTACTGTTTTGCACGCTGTATTCAACATCGATGCGATATGAGCCGCGATGCAGCACAAAGGTCTTGGTGACCATCACGCCATCATCCGACGTCCAGGTCAGCGGTACGCGCAGCTCATCGATGCCATCAAGCAAGCGGAAGCTATCGAATGCGCTCTTGTACTGCGCTTGATGCGTGGGTGTGGCAGGGCCGGTAGCGGTACCAGCCTGCAAGCCACTTTGCAGCACATAGAGACTGTCGGCGCCATCACGGCGCAACAGCCGCACTGGCACGCCGGGCTCATTCTTTACCTTGGGGTACTGCAGGATGTCGGCGCTGGTCAGCTCGCCGCCGCGCAAGCCGATGTGCAGGTCATAGACATCGGTGTGGACGCTGACCGTAGTGGCCTGCGGTGCAGCTACTGCGTCGGGTGCGTCGGCCGCCACGGCCGGTGCGGCAGCAGGTGAGGGCGCCGCGGCAGGGGCAGCAGCAGGGGTTGTGCCCGGCACTGCGGCATCCAAATCTCCCAGCGCAGCCTTGGCTGCAGCAGCGGGCGGGGCGGGCGGCGGATAGTCGCGCTGCCAGGTCTCGTAGTTCACGAACAGGATCAGGGCGAGGGCGGCCCATAAAAACGGCCGCAAGTTGGTCATCGACATGAGTGGGTATCCGCGTTGGGCACGGGGTCATGGCCCCCGGCATTGAAAGGATGGCAGCGGCAGAGCCGATGCACAGTCAGATAGGTGCCGCGCAAGCTGCCATGTTGGCCATAGGCCTCATAGGCGTACTGCGAACAGCTGGGATGAAAACGACAACGCGCCCCCAGGTGCGGGCTGATTAGCACCTGGTAGAGGCGGATCATTCCGCGGGCGATACGGCGCATTGCTTGGCTATCCGGGTCCAGAGTTCGGCGAGGCTCTCGCGCAGACGCGCATTATGCGCGGTACGGACCAGCGCGCGCGCTCCCACAACCAAATCCAAGGGGGGCAGGGTGGCGCGGTGCTGGCGGAACGACTCGCGGATCGTGCGCTTGACCCGGTTGCGGGACACCGAGTTGCCGGCCATTTTGGCGCCCACCGACAGGCCCAAGCGAGCAGCGCCGCCGGTCGCAGGGGCATAATTGACCGAGAAATAGCTGTCAGACACGCGCTTTCGCAGCGTGTAGACGCGATCGAAGTCTTTGCCGGAAAGCAGCCGGACCGGGCGGGGGAACCCGCGCGCGGTGCCGCTGGAGGCCGTCATGAGCGCCAGGCGCTCGGCGGGCCCTTAGGGGATCAGGCGCTTGCGGCCCTTGGCGCGACGACGGGACAGGACCTTGCGGCCGTCCGGGGTGGCCATACGGGCGCGAAAGCCATGCGTACGGACGCGCTTGATCTTGCTGGGCTGGTAAGTGCGTTTCATGTAGGCAGGCCTGAGTCGCGCGGGTCTTGAGCGGGGCCGGAAGGTTACGTAGAGCAGGCCCTGCTGTCAAGCCACATTGGATGCGGCAAATCTATGGCAACTCCAGCCCGCGGGTATAGACTCCCGATCCTTTTCCCCATCCAAAAGTCCCTCTCGCCATGCCGACCTCGGAACTACTCCTGTCGCTCTGGTCTCGCGTGGTTGCCACGCTCGAGCACGAGATGGCCGAGCAGCAGTTCAATACTTGGGTGCGGCCTTTGCAGGCCAAGGTTGCTGGGGATGAATTGGTGCTATTGGCGCCCAATCGTTTTGCGGTGGATTGGATCCGGAAGGAATTGGGCAGCCGTATTGCAGATCTTTTGACTGCCGAAGCCGGTCAGCGGGTGCCTTTTAGTTTGGAGATGGGCTCGCGTGCTGCCGCGGCACCGCCACCGATCAGTGCACCGGCCACAGTGGGCCTCACCTCCAAGCGCAACGATCCGGTAGTCGCCGGCATCAAGCTCAACCCGATGTGCACCTTCGACACCTTTGTCGAAGGCAAGAGCAATCACTTTGCCAAGGCTGCGGCCATACAGGTCGCAGAGCATCCGGGTACGGCCTATAACCCGCTGTTCATCTATGGCGGTGTGGGCTTGGGCAAAACCCATCTGATGCAAGCCATCGGGCATGTCATTCGTCAGCGTGATCCGCAAGCGCGTGTGGCCTATGTGCATTCCGAGCGCTTTGTCGGTGACATGGTTAAGGCGCTGCAGCACAACCAGATGAACGAGTTCAAAAACTCGTACCGTTCACTGTCGGCATTGCTTATCGATGACATTCAATTCTTTGCCGGCAAAGACCGCTCGCAAGAAGAGTTTTTTCATACGTTCAATGCGTTGTTTGAAGGTCAGGCACAAATCATCCTGACCTGTGATCGCTTTCCCAAAGAAGTGGAAGGCCTCGAAGAACGCTTAAAATCCCGCTTCGGATGGGGTTTGACGGTAGGCATTGAGCCGCCCGAACTGGAAACCTGCGTTGCCATTTTGATAAGCAAGGCACAGGGAGTAGGGGTCACATTGCCCGATGAAGTCGCGTTCTTCATTGCGCAACGCATTCGCTCCAACGTACGTGAACTCGAAGGCGCGTTGCGACGAGTGCTTGCCAACGCGCAGTTCACCGGCGAGCCCATCACCTTGGACTTTGCCAAGGCGGCACTCAAAGATCTGCTTACTTTGCAGGCTCGTTTGGTGACACTCGAGAACATTCAGAAGACAGTCGCTGATTACTTCAAAGTACGCGTTGCAGAGCTGTTGTCGCAGCGACGCAATCGATCCATTGCAAGGCCACGGCAAGTGGCTATGGCATTGGCCAAAGAACTGACCCAACACAGCTTGCCGGAGATCGGTGATGCGTTTGGGGGACGTGATCACACCACCGTCATGCATGCCTGCAAACGCATCCGTGACCTGCGTGATACCGATCAACGCATGCGTGAGGACTACCTGAATTTGCTGCGTACGTTGACCGGTTAAGCCCTGTTTAAAGGCCTCGCGCCTGTGCATAAGGCTGTGCATCAAGCGGTGCATAAGTCTGTGGATGGTGCGGTGCAAAAGCAGGGGATGAAACTATCCACAACCCACACACAGTTTGAAGACAACTCGTACAGCCAAAGGCGCACAGGACAACCGGACGCAAGGGCATGAATCGACAGCGTGTTCTGGTTTATCCTCGTTGCCCACAGGCCCAATAACAGTCATAACAGTCTTAAATTAAGACTTCTCGGAATACAGAAGGCACGCCCCCGCATGAAACTCACCGCCAGCCGTGAACAGATCCTCCAGCCCTTGCAGGGCGTGATCGGTGTCGTCGAGCGCAAGCAGACCATGCCGGTGTTGGCCAACGTGCTCATCACCGCACAGGTGGGCGAGCCGGGCCGGCTGACGTTGACTGGTACCGACCTGGAGGTCGAACTGGTGGCTGCGGGTGAAGCGGCTGTTTCACAGGCGGGGGAAATCACGGTTCCCGGTCGCAAATTGCTCGAAATTATCCGCGCCCTGCCCGATCGCACCCAAATCACCCTGACCTTGGATGGCGACAAGCTCAAAGTCAGCGCCGGGCGCAGCCGCTTTGTGCTGTCTACCTTGCCGGCCGGTGATTTCCCGCAGGTGGACGAAGTTAGCGCTGAACAGGCCGTTGTCGTGCCCCAGGGTGAGCTGCGGCGGCTCATCGAGAAGACGCATTTTTCGATGGCGCAGCAGGATGTGCGCTATTACCTCAACGGTACTTTGCTTGAAGCTGCTGACAAAACGCTGCGATCTGTCGCGACTGACGGCCATCGTCTGGCAATTGCAGAAACCACGCTGGGTGATGCTGTGCGGGTGGCCAAACAGGTGATTGTGCCGCGCAAAGGCATCCTGGAGCTGCAGCGGCTGCTGGGCGAAGAGGGTGAAGTCAGCCTGAGCATCGGCACAAATCACATTCGTGCCACGATCGGCGAAGTTCGCTTCACATCCAAGCTTATTGACGGCAAATTCCCAGAATATAGCCGCGTGATCCCGGCCAATCCCACGCGTATCGTCACCGCAGATCGCAATATGTTGCGCCAGGCTTTGAGCCGTACGGCCATCCTGTCCAACGAAAAATACCGTGGTGTCCGCCTCAGCCTCAGCGCCGGTGTGCTGGCGGTTCAGGCCCACAATCCCGAGCAGGAAGAGGCCGAAGATTCGGTCGAAGTCAGCTACCAGGGTGATGAGGTCGAAATCGGCTTCAATGTCACCTATCTGGTCGAGGCAATCTCAGCCATCGATGGCGAGAACGTCGAAATCGGTCTGACCGACTCCAATAGCAGCTGCCTCATTCGCGCCCCTGGTTTGGGCGATGTGCGCTACGTAGTCATGCCGATGCGCCTGTAAAGGCGCTTTGGCCGGCGGCCTCGGGCTCAGCATATGGGACTCGGGACGCTGCGTATCGAACAGCTGCGCTGTCTGCGCAGCGCCGAACTGACCCTGGCGCCCCGCCTTACATTGATCCAGGGCGCCAACGGGTCTGGCAAAACCTCGTTACTCGAATCGCTGTTCCTATTGGGGCGAGGTCGATCTTTCCGCAATCGCCTCACAGAGCGGCTGATTAGTCGCGATACCGATTATCTGCGGATCTATGGCGAAACCGTCGATCCGACCCACCGCATTGGCTTTGAGTACCGGCGGGAAGGGCAGTATCAGGCGCGTATCGATGGCCGCGATGCCGAGTCGCTGGCCGAATTGCCCTCTGCCTTGTTCGTCGAGGTCATTGACCCGGACATCCACCGATTGGTGGAAGAAGGCCCTGCCGAGCGTCGCCGTTGGCTGGACTGGGGTGTGTTCCACGTGGAACCTCAGTTCCTGCCGCACTGGTTGCGCTTTAGTCGGGCGCTGCGTCAACGCAATGCCGCCCTCAAGCTAGGCCAGAGCCCCGCGCCCTGGGAACAGGAGTTGATAGAGCACGGCCAGTACATCGACAGCTATCGCAGCCGTTGGTTGGACTCGTTGCGGCCGTTCTGGTCAGAAACGGTGCTGCGACTAACCGGCTTGGAGGTACAGCTGGGCTACAACCGCGGCTGGTCTCAGGACAAAACCTTGGCTCAGTCTCTGGACGAAAACCGCAGCCGCGACTTGGAGCGAGGCACCACCCTCAACGGGCCGCATCGCGCCGATGTGCCTTTGCGGGTCAATGGCGTTGCCGCTCGCGAGGTGTTGTCCCGTGGCCAGCAGAAGCTGGTGTCTGCTGCCCTCGTCCTCGCCCTGCTGGCACGCTTGCGGATGGAGGGGGGTAGGGTACCGACTCTGCTGCTCGATGATCCGGCGGCCGAGCTGGACGAGACCCGCCTTGCCGGTCTGGTCAGCCTGGTGCGGGAACTGGATTGCCAGTTGGTAATTACGTCGCTGGCGCCCGGTCTGGCGGTGTTTGGCGAGCCGGAGCGGGTCTATCGGGTCACTACAGGGGTGGTGACCGAGCTCTAGCCACAGCGCTTCCTGCGCTGTTCCACGTGAAACATCGCATCAGTAAGAGGTGCGCTGTTCAGGGTCTATAGTATAATGAGCGGTCGACACTGAGGGACGGGCCGTGACCACAGAGACCAAAGACAGCGACTACACCAGCGGCGGAATTACCGTGCTGCGAGGCTTGGATGCCGTGCGTAAGCGCCCTGGCATGTACATCGGCGACACCAGTGACGGCTCCGGCCTGCATCACATGGTGTTCGAGGTAGTCGACAATTCTATCGACGAAGCCCTCGCCGGCTACTGCGATCGAGTGCAGGTCTTCATCCACGCGGATGAATCGGTCACGGTGCGCGATAACGGTCGCGGTATTCCAGTCGACATCCACCCCGAAGAAGGTCGCTCCTCAGCCGAGGTGGTGCTGACCGTGCTGCATGCCGGCGGCAAGTTCGACAACAACTCCTACAAAATCTCTGGCGGCCTGCACGGCGTGGGCGTGTCGGTGGTCAATGCGCTTTCCGAGAGCCTCGAGCTGGCCATCGAACGCGGTGGCAAGCTCTACACCCAGCTCTACAACCTGGGCGAGCCCCAGGCTCCACTCAAGGCCGTTGCCGACTCTGCCGGACGTGGCACGTCCATACGCTTCCGGCCTTCGGCCGAGATCTTCAAGAACATCAGCTTCAGCTACGAAACGCTGGCCAATCGCCTGCGTGAGCTGTCCTTCCTTAATTCGGGCGTGCGCATCGAGCTCACCGACGAGCGCGACAATCGCAGCGATGTGTTCCAGTACGAAGGCGGACTGCAGGCCTTCGTCACGTATTTGAACCGGGCTCGCACGGCCATTCACCCGCAGGTGTTTGGCTTCACCACGCAGGCCGGCGACATCACCGTCGAAGTGGCCTTGCAGTGGAATGACTCGTACACCGAGACCATGCTTTGCTACACGAACAACATCCCGCAAAAGGATGGCGGTTCACATCTGTCGGGCTTTCGTGCCGCGTTGACGCGCACCCTTAACGACTACATCGAAAAGGAAGTCCGCACGCAGAAGGAAAAGGTGGCCACCACCGGCGAGGACAGCCGCGAAGGCCTGACCGCCATTCTGTCGGTGAAGATGCCCAACCCCAGTTTCAGTTCGCAGACCAAGCACAAGCTCACCTCTGACGAAGTGCGCCCCGTGGTAGAGACCACAGTGGCGGCGCGGTTAAGCGAATACCTGCTAGAGAACCCGGCCACCGCCAAGGTCATCGTCGGCAAGATCATCGATGCGGCGCGCGCGCGCGAAGCAGCGCGCAAGGCGCGTGATGCCACGCGTCGTAAGGGCGCGCTCGATATTGCTGGCCTGCCGGGCAAGTTGGCCGACTGTCAGGAAAAAGATCCGGCGCTGTGCGAGATGTTCATCGTCGAGGGTGACTCGGCAGGTGGCTCTGCAAAGCAGGGTAGGGATCGTCGCACCCAAGCGATCCTGCCGCTCAAGGGCAAGATCCTCAACGTATGGCGCGTCGACTTTGCCCGCATGATCTCGTCAGCCGAAGTGGGCACGCTCATTACGGCGCTGGGTTGCGGCATCGGCAAAGACGATTTCAATATCGACAAGCTGCGCTATCACCGCATCATCATCATGACCGACGCCGATGTGGACGGTTCGCACATCCGCACGCTGCTGCTCACCTTCTTCTTCAGGCATCTGCCCTTATTGCTAGAGCGCGGCCACATCTATATCGCGCAGCCACCGCTGTACAAAGTGAAGCGTGGCAAAAGCGAAATCTACGTTAAGGACGACACCGAGCTCGACAGCCTGTTGCTCAACAGTGCAGTGGATGGATCTGCATTGCATCTCAATGCAGGCGCACCGCCGTTAACGGGCGTCGCCCTGGAAGATCTGGTGCGTCGTTACATGGATGCGCAGGCCATGATGCGTCGCATCAGTCGCCGCTACGACACACGCGTGCTCGAACAACTTATCTATCTGCCCACGCTCACGCCTGCAGATTTCATGCAGCCGCAACTGTTGCAAGACTGGTCGGTGCAATTGCAGCGCGCGCTGAACCTGGCCAACGACAGCAGCTGCAAATACACCATCGCTGTGCAGGCTTTGCCGGTGCTCGATGACGAACCGGTGCGCGAGGGCATTGCACTGGTTCGATTGCTGGTGCGTCGCGAAGAGCATGGCAGCTTCACTGATCGTTACCTCACTCGCGATTTCTTCGGTTCAGCCGAATACACCGCGTTGGTCAAGCTGGGCGCGACACTGCAGGGCCTGATCGGTGAGGGCGCCCGTGTCACCAACGGCAACCAGTCGCGCGAAATTGGCAGCTTCAAGGAAGCAGTCACTTGGCTGTTTGAGCAGGCGCGCCGCGGTCAGACCATGCAGCGCTACAAGGGACTCGGCGAGATGAATCCAGCGCAGCTCTGGGATACCACCATTAACCCAGACTCGCGCCGCCTGCTGCAGGTGCGCATCGAGGACGCCATCGGGGCCAACCAGATCTTCACTACATTGATGGGTGACCTGGTCGAGCCGCGTCGCGAGTTCATCGAGCTCAACGCCCTGGCTGTTGCCAACCTCGACGTCTGACTTGCTGGCCTCCGCCGCCAAGCACAAGGCGCGAGGATCGGCGATTTTCGCCGCAATAGCCGTCTTTTTCACGGCATTTTCGTCGGCGGCAGATGCGCCGCCAGCCGCTCCGGGCGAGGCCGCGCAGCTGGCCTGGAAGGCTGCCGGCGAGGCTATGCAACGCGGCCCTGCCAGCATTGCACTGGCAGAGCAGGCAACCTTGGCCCTGCCCGAAGGCTATGGCTATGTGCCCCCCAAGCCCTCGGCCGCCTTGATGGCCGCCCTGGGAAATCCCACCGACGACAGATTGCTGGGGCTTATCTTTCCGTTGGATCAGGGTGACTGGTTTGTGAGCCTCGACTTTGATGCAGCCGGCTACATCAAGGACGACGAAGCCCGCGAGTGGGATGCCAAGGCCTTGCTGCAGTCACTCAAAGACGGCACTGAAGCCGGCAATGAGGAGCGTCGCAAGATAGGTCTGCCTGCCATCGAAGTGACACGCTGGCTCGAACCCCCCGCCTATGACGCTGAGCATCATCGACTGGTGTGGTCTGCTGAGGCTCGCAACAAAGATGTTGTTGATGCCGACCCTTCGGTTAACTACAACACCTATGTGTTGGGCCGCGAGGGTTATATCGAACTCAACTTGATCACCAGCCAACGCAACATCCTGCAGGACCAACGTCATGCGCAGCGCTTGTTGGCAGCAGTGCAGTTCAATAACGGCAAGGCTTATGGTGATTTCAATGCCAGCACCGACAAGATCGCCGCGTATGGTCTGGCGGCGCTAGTGGCAGGCGTTGCGGCCAAGAAGCTGGGGCTGCTGGCGGTAGCCGTGGCCTTCATCGCCAAGTTCGCCAAGCTGTTTTTCGCTGGTGCCATGGTGTTGGGTGGTGGCCTGTGGCAACGCCTGCGCGGTAAGTCCACTCCACCCCAACCGCCCGCAGATCCCGGCGCTGCAGCATGAAGTGGTTCATGTGGCTGCTGGCCGGCCTCAAGTTCAGCAAGTTGTTCATCACGGTAGGCACGATGGCGCTGTCGGTCATCGTGTACTCGTTCGTGTTTGGCTGGGCTTATGCGCTGGGCTTTGTGCTGCTGCTGCTGGTGCACGAGTTGGGGCATTACGTGGCAGCGCGCCGCAGTGGTCTGAAGGTGGGCCTACCCACGTTCATTCCGTTTGTCGGTGCCTGGATACAACTCAAGCAACAACCCATGGATGCGCGTACCGAAGCCTATGTCGGCATTGCCGGCCCGCTGGTGGGTTCCGTGGGAGCACTGGCCTGCTATTTTTTGGCGCGCCAGTTCGATAGCAGTTTGCTGCTGGCACTGGCTTATGCCGGTTTCTTTTTGAACCTCGTCAATCTGGTGCCGGTGCTGCCGTTTGATGGTGGCCGCGTCAGTGCAGCCATTTCACCCAAGCTGTGGTTGCTGGGCGTGCCGGTGATCATCGCGCTGTTCATCCAGAGCTGGAATCCACTGTTTCTGCTCATCGCCATGCTGGCCTTCCCGCAGATGATGGCCGCTTGGCGGGGCCAGGCGCCGGCCCATAATCCCGACTACTACACCGTGGCCACTGAAGTGCGTTGGCAGTACGGTTTGCTATATGGCGCGCTACTCATTTTCTTGGCAATGATGTGCCACGATTTACACGCTGAATTACCGCGCACGCGTTTCGGGTGACAAGCCGGCAATCTGTGGTCCATGCTCAAGGCATAACAACAGCCGAAGGTCACGCCATGGGTATCTACGCCACGACCGTACGCGACATCCAAGGTGTCGAGCATCCCTTCAGCCAGTGGCAAGGCAAGGTGCTGCTGGTGGTAAACGTGGCCAGCCGCTGCGGCTTCACGCCGCAATACACGGGCCTTGAGGCTCTCTATAAAAAGTACCAGGACCGCGGCTTTGCGGTGCTGGGCTTTCCCTGCAATCAGTTTGGTTCGCAGGAGCCTGGTGATGAGGCGCAGATCGCGCAGTTCTGCAGTCTCACTTACGACGTGACCTTTCCGCTGTTTGCCAAGGTTGAGGTGAACGGCAGCAACGCGCATCCGCTGTGGGAGCAACTCAAACAGGCCAAGCCTGGTTTGCTGGGCACCACTGGCATCAAGTGGAACTTCACCAAGTTCCTGATCGATCGCAACGGTACGGTGGTGCAGCGTTTTGCACCCACCGACAAGCCCGCCGACATTGACGCTGCCGTCGCTGCACTACTGTGAGCAACGACAACACCGACAGCGTCTTTGACGCCCCTGCCCCGGTGACAGCACCGCGTACCCTGCCTTTTGAGTTTCGCGGCAGCGGCAGCGAATACTTTCGTATCTGGATCGTCAATCTGCTGCTGACCATCATCACGCTCGGTATTTACTCGGCTTGGGCCAAGGTGCGCCGCCTGCGCTACTTTCATGGCAGCACCTCGCTCGATGGCCATGCCTTCGACTATCACGCCGAACCCAAGGCCATCCTCATCGGGCGGCTCATCACGGTCGGTGGCTATACGCTGTTTGTGCTGGCCGGCAAGATCAACCCGCTGCTCAACCTGGTCGTTGTGCCGCTGCTGCTGTTCGGTCTGCCTTGGGTCATCATGCGTTCGCGGCGCTTTCATCTGCGCATGACCTCGTGGCGCGGTCTGCGCTTTGGCTTTCACGGCGACTACAAAGGTGCCTTCAAGGCCTACATCCTGTGGTGGCTAGCAGCGACCTTTACCGCGGGCATCCTGTTTCCGGTTTTCTTGCAGCGCCGCTTGACCTATCTGCTGGGCAACAGTGCTTATGGCTCGCAGCGCGCCGGCTACGATGTGGCCATCAAGCAGTTTTATGCTTTCTACGGCTGGTTCATCTTGAAGGCACTGGGCGTACTGATACTGGCAGCAGTGGTCTGCGGCGCTTTGGTCGCCACCACTGGATCGGGTGCCATGGGTTCAGCACCCGTATCTGGGACTCTCGCCGCGGTGTTTTTTGTCGCCGGTCTGTTGGTGGCTGGCATCTATCAGGCTGGGCAGCTCAATCTGGCCTTCGGCAATCTCACCATCGGCCCGCATCGAATCGAGTCGACGCTCAGTGGCCCAGGCCTGGCAGCACTGCTGCTCACCAACGCTTTGCTCATCGTCATCACGCTGGGTCTGTATTCGCCTTGGGCCAAGGTGCGGCTGATCCGTTATCAGTTGGCGCATATGCAGGTGATTGCCACCGGTGATCTGGGCGACTTCACGGCATCGGCCACTGCCGATGACAGCAAGGCACTGGGGGACGAGATCAGCGACTTCTTCGATGTCGATTTTGGCATCTGACGCGCGGGTTATCGACGGCACTTATTTTGATGGCCGCAGCGCGCGGGGTGTAGCTGCGCGCCTGGTAGCCTGCGCAAATGGTCGTTGCGATCTGCAAATGGACGATCAGCAACGCTGCATCGACATGGCATCGGTCAAAGTGTCGGCGCGTATCGCGCACATTCCACGTCGTATCGACTTTTCCGGTGGCGGGCACTTTGAGACGTTGGACAACGACGGCATCGATGCGCTGCAGATCCAGCACGCCCAACACCCGGGCTTAGTGCAGTGGTTCGAGCGGCAATGGAAAGTGGCGCTGTTCTCCTTGCTCTCGGTAGTGCTGGTCGCGGTGCTGTTTTTCACGTTTGGCGTTCCATGGTTGGCGCAGCGTGTCGCTGATGTGATGCCGGTGTCTGCCGATGCGCATCTGGGCAAGGGTGTGCTCGAGGTCCTCGATGGCCGGCTGCTCAAGCCCAGTGCTCTGAGCGCCGAACGTCAGTTGCAGTTGCAGCAGCGCTTTGATGAGGTGATCCGCAATCAGCGTGGTGCCGGAAACTGGCAGTTCGAGCTGCGCAATGCCCCCATTGTGGGCGCCAATGCGTTTGCTTTGCCCGGTGGCACAGTGGTCATGACCGATCAACTGGTCGCGTTGGCGCAGCATGACGAAGAGCTGATGGCTGTCATGGCGCATGAAGTGGGCCATGTGCGGCGCAGACATGGCCTGCGTCAGTTGCTGCAGAGCCTGGGTGTATCGGCCATGGCGATGGCCGTGTTTGGCGATGTCACCTCGCTATCCACGTTCACCGGTGTAGCACCGGCACTACTGCAGGCGGGCTATTCGCGTGATATGGAACGTGAGGCCGATGCTTATTCACGCGTCTGGATGGGGCAACATGGCATCGCACAGCGCCGCTTTGATGATCTGATGTGCCGCCTTGCCGCTTCCCATGGCAGCACGTCAGGTAGCAAGTACGACTACTTTGCCAGCCATCCGGCGATCAGCGAGCGAGCGCGTTGCGCACAGTGATGCGCCGCACAGCCCATGCCACAGGCTCGCATCAACGCTGTCGGCGCTGTACCATCAGTGCACTGACTTTTTGGAGTGTGGCCTGAATGCGATCATTTCTACTGTTCAGCGCCCTGGTGTTGTTTGCTGGCACGGTTCATCCGGTCAGTGCTGCCGAGGCAAAGCAGCAGCAGACCACCACCAAGCACGCAGCTGATAAGGACAAAGCCAAATCTAAAGCCGCTGCTAAGGCCAAAGCAGCCGCCAAGAGCACAGCCAAAGCCAAGTCCAAGCGCACCACCAAAGCAGCAGCACTCGCCGCTGCCGAGCCGGTGACCGACAGCGCCACTGGCCCTTCCGATCCTTATCCCAAAGCTGCAGCGGCCTATGCCGTGGCAGTAGACGACCAGATTATCTATGGCCGCAAGGTCGATACGCCGCGGCCCCCGGCTTCACTCACCAAGGTGCTCAGCGCCTTGGTCATCCTTGATCACCACTGGAATCCGGATGCACCGGTAGAGATCAGCAATCACGCCTCTACCATCGATGGCTCTCGAGTGGGTCTGCGCACTGGCGACAGCGTTCGCGCTGGTGATTTGCTTACCGCCATGATCGTGCGCTCGGGTAACGATGCCTGCATGGCCATGGCCGAGCACGTGGGCGGCAGCGAAGAAGGCTTTGTGAAGCTCATGAACCAGAAGGCCCAGGCCATCGGCATGGCTTCATCCAGCTTTCGCAATCCCTGCGGTCTGGATGCAGACGGGCATCTGAGCACGGCACGGGATCTGCTGACCTTGGCTCGAGTGGCCAGTGAGCAGCCAGAGATCAGCTGGCGCGCCAATTCGCAGAACGGTGAGTTCCGCACCCTCAACAGCAACCGCCGCATCAGCTTCCGTAGCACCAATGCGATGCTGCGTACTGAACCTGAAACAGTCGGTCTTAAGACTGGCTTTACCAACAAGGCTGGCAAGTGCCTCATCGCACTGGCCGAGCACGGCGCCCACAAGGTGTGGGTGGTGTTGCTGCACTCCCCTAATCGCTGGGGCACCGCCAAGCAGCTGTTGGCTCGGGGTGCCTCGCATGCAGATCGCCCGGCGGCATCGCTCGCGCATCCCTGAATCCGTTTTCTTCTAGTCGGAGATCTACACCATGTCTGATCGTCTTGCCCATCGAGGGCTGTTTGCGTTGTTTGGCGTCATCGCGCTGTCGCTGTTGCCTGTGACTCCTGCCGCTGCGCAGTGGACCGGCAAGGGTCAGCTCGGTGTAGTCGTGTCCAGCGGCAACTCCACCGCCAAAAGCGGCAGCCTCAAGTTGGCAGCCACCGACGTCACGGGCCCTTGGACCCACAAGTTCAACTTTGCAGCGGTCTATTCCAGCGATGCCGATAGCACTACCGCACAGCGTTGGGAAGCGCAGGAACAGAGCAACTACGCTCTGGATACAGACGACTTCGTGTTCGGCGGCCTGCGCTATGAAAACGATCGTTACAGTGGCTTTGACCACCAGTCCACGCTCAGCGCGGGTCTGGGTCATCTGTTCTTCCGCACCGACGTTAACCAGCTCTCGGCCCAGCTCGGTACCGGTTATAAGAGCGCCCAGACCCGCAATCCTAGGATGACCGAGTCATCGATCGCCGGCATTGCCAGCCTCGATTACCGCCATGTCTTCAATAGCAGCACCTCGCTGCTTGATAAGGCCACCGTCGAATACGCCAAGGACAACACTTTTCTGCAGAACGAAGTGGCAGTGGAAGTGAAGATGACCACTAAGCTGGCGTTGGCAGTGGCCTTTCAGGTGCGCAATAACAGCGCGCCGCCAGCGGCTTTTAAGAAGACCGATACGCTGACAACCATCAACGTGGTCTACGAGCTCAAATAAGCGCACTTACTCGAGGCCGGAATGGGCCTCGATGAAAGCCTGCACCTCGGTGTTGATGTCACGCGGGTCACGGCCCGCGGTGGCAATGGGCTTGCCGATGACCACGCGTATGGTGCCGGGCTTTTTGAGCAGGCCGCGCCGGCCCCAGAACCAACCCGAGTTGTGCGCTATCGGCACGATGTCCACGCCGGCCTCAACGGCCAGCGCCGCACCACCCACGCCATAGCGCCGCGTTTGCCCTGCAGGCATACGCGTGCCTTCCGGAAAAATAACCACCCAGCGGCCTTGAGCTAGGTGCCGCTTACCTTGGTCTATCAGCTGACGCACGGCTACGCCGCCTGCGCCGCGGTTGATGGCAATGCCCCGCAGCAGCCTCAGGCCCCAGCCGATGAAAGGAATCCACATCAGCTCGCGCTTGAACACCCACACTTGCGGCGGCGCTATGACCGCTTGGGCAAAGGTCTCCCAAGCCGATGAATGCTTCATCAGCACCACATGCGGTGTGGCCGGCAGGTTTTGTTGACCTTCGATGCGATAGCTCAGCCCGCAGATCACCCGCAATTGCCACAACAGCGCATGACCCCAGACGCGCGCCAGCGCAAATCGCAGACGCCAGGGCAGCATCAGGCTGGCGATGATGAAGAACACCGCATACAGCACGGTGAACAGCAGAAAGCAGCTGGTGAACAGCAGAGAGCGGAGCCATTGCATGGGTTGATTCTAGCTGCCTGTGTACGTTGTGGCGCTATTGAGGTTTACTCTGCCGATCAATCGGAGCTCCCACCATGACCCGACCGCTTGCCTGGCTGGCTTTCTCCTTTTCCCTGTTGCTGGGTAGTGCGGCACTGCCTGCAGCCGAACCGGCCACGCTGGCTGGCAGCTGGACCCTCAAAATCGTGGTGCCGCAGGGCACACGGACGCCGGGCATGGTGTTGATGCAGCAGGGTGAGAGCGTCACCGGCACTTATAAAGCCCAGCGCGGCGACGGGCCGGTCACCGGTAAGCTCACCGGCAACAGCTTTGTGCTCAGCACCCAGGTCACCACGGCCGATGCGTCGTTGACGATCGAATATCGCGGCACGCTGACCGGCGATACGGTGGCCGGCACCGTGCACATGGGTCGGCTGGGTGAGGCTGCTTTTACCGGTACGCGTAACCGCTAGCGTCGCGGCAAATCGTCGAGCCAGGCGCGCAGCGCCTGCGACAGCGCCTCGGGCCGCTCCATAGTGCACATGTGACCGCAATCGGGCACATCCACGAACACACTGCCGTCAATCTGCGCAGCCATGGCCTGATGGCGTTCCAGTGTGCTCCAGCTGTCTTCCCGCCCGCATAGCACCAGCGTTGGTACGTTAATAGTGGGCAGCAGGGCAGTGCGGTCCGGGCGGTTAAGCAGCGCGTTGATCTGCGCTGCAAACACCAGCGGATTGGAGCGCCCAAGCATGGCGTGGATCGATTCCATCAAGGCGGCATCGCTCAGCCGGTCCGGATGCACCATGCCGCGGGCCCAGGCACGGGCCATCGGCCGCATGCCTTCGCGCTGTGCCACCTCCAGCAGACGCATACGTCCGGCGCGTTCGCGTTCACCGGCTTCGCCGCTAGCCAGCCCTTCAAAGCCGGTGTCGAGCAGTGCCAATCGGGTGATGCGCTGTGGTGCCCGTGCCCACACTTCCAGCGCAACGCGTCCGCCCATCGAGTGTCCGGCCAACGCAAAGCGCGGTGGCGCTGATGCCAGAATGGCCTCGGCCATAGCGCCCAAAGTGTCTGCCGTGCCGTGATTGGCGACCTGCAGGGCACACTGACCGGAGAGCGCGGCAATTTGCGCCTCCCACACGGCCACATCGCACAGCAAACCTGGCACCAGGATTAGCGTTTCATTATTCATGCGGTGATTGTCCGAGCCGCTCGGCCGCTGTCAATCGCGGCAGTGCTAAGGGGCCGGCAGAGCCGGTTTCGTGATTCAATACTCCGCCGAAAACCGGGGAGCGAAGATGGTTCAAGTTGGAGAGCAGCTCTGGGCACCGACGCCCGAGCGTATCGAGCGTGCGCGCATGACGCAGTACCTGCGCTGGTTAAAAACCGAGCGTGGTCTGGAGTTCGCAGACTACGAGGCACTGTGGCGCTGGTCCACCACTGATCTGGACGCCTTCTGGCAGTCCTGCTGGGACTTCTTTGGCATCGAAGCCAGCACGCCGGCTACCGCCGTGCTGGGCAAGCGCACGATGCCCGGTGCCCAGTGGTTCCCTGGCGCCACGCTCAACTACGCGCGCCATATGCTGCGCCACGAGCGCCCCGATGCCACGGCCGTCCTGCATCTCAACGAGCGTCAGGGTTTGCAGGCCATCAGTTGGGAAGAGCTTGCCGGTAAGGTGCGCATCGTCGCCACTCAATTGCGCAAGCT
>CANFSB010000027.1 GCA_947449495.1 Pseudomonadota bacterium | reverse complement strand
TGCTGCATTGCTCGAGGCGGGCCTCAAGCGCGAGCCGCATCGCCGCGATGTGCTGATCAAGCTGATTGATGTCTGCTTCATGTGGGGCAACAAGGACGCCTTTCTCAAGGCCGCTCAGACTCTGGCGCCCAAGCGTGCCGAGGGTCCTGCCAGCGACTGGGACAAGGTGCTCATCATGGGCCGCCAGTTGCTGCCTGATGATCCGTTGTTCCAGGAAAAGCCGTCTGCTCCCAGCGATGCCGGTGGCATGGATTTGAACCTTGAAGGCGGGCACAACCTCATCGATTTCGATGTGTTCTCCGAGCCTGTGATCGAGGCGTCTGCGTCGGTGGTGGTCGCCGAAGCCCAGTTACCCAACGAACTGGACCTGTCTTTTGATGATCCCTTAGAGAGCACCGATACGCTGTCGGCCGATTTGAAGGCCAGCCTCAAGGCGCGTCCAGACATCGACGCGGAGATTCCGCTGGTGGATCGCACCACAGAGATCAACCTGGATGAACTGGATCTGGCCAACGTCGATTTCGATGTGGCCGGCGGGGCGCTGGATGATTCGCGGGTCTTGCGTGCACTCAATGCAGATGCGATCGATGCGCTGGCAGCGCCGGTGGCGCCCGTTGCTGAAGAGGAGCTCGTGCAGATCACCGATGGCCGCAGTCTGGATGCCGCGACGCTGAGCGAAGTGGGCACCAAGCTGGATCTGGCGCGTGCCTATATCGACATGGGTGATCCGTCCGGTGCCCGCAGCATTCTCGATGAAGTGTTGCAAGAAGGCTCCGCGGCACAGTGTCAGGAAGCCAAGCGCATGCTCGGCGCTATCCCCGGCTGATCCCACCGCATGCCGCGTATCGCGGTGGGCGTGGAGTACGACGGCTCAGCCTTGGCAGGCTGGCAGTCGCAACTTGACCAACCCAGCGTCCAATCCCATCTCGAACAGGCGCTGACCCAGGTTGCAGGGGCGCCGGTGCAGGTTGTCGGTGCCGGACGCACCGATGCCGGTGTGCATTCGCGCGGCCAGGTAGCCCACTTTGATACAGACGCATTGCGCAGCGAACGTGGCTGGGTGTTGGGTGCCAACACGCATCTGCCTGCGTCCATTGCGCTGCGCTGGGCACGTGAAGTACCCGATCACTTTCATGCGCGCTATTCGGCGCTGTCGCGCACCTATCGCTACTGCATATTCAACCGCTACCGGCGCACGGCGCTGGCTGCATCGCGCGCTAGTTTTGTACACCGCGCGCTCGACATTGAGCCTATGCAACAGGCCGCACCCTTGCTGCTGGGCACCCACGATTTCAGCGCGTTTCGCGCTGCCGAATGCCAGGCCAAATCGCCGGTGCGCAATCTGTACGCGCTGGATCTGGTGCGGCAGGGCGATTTCATCGTCGTACAGGTGCGGGCCAATGCGTTTTTGCACCACATGGTGCGCAATCTGGTCGGCGCACTGATGGCCGTGGGGCGCCACGAACAGCCACCCGAATGGGTCACCCAGGTGCTGCAGGGCCGCGACCGCAAACTCAATGCCGCCACGGCGCCGGCCGCCGGTCTGTACTTCTGGAAGGTCGATTACCCGGTCGGGTTCGGCATGCCGGACGATTCGGCTATCATGCAAGGCCCGGTGGGTTGTCCCGCCGACCTTTTTGACCAGGTGGATTTGGCACATGTCATGGTTTGAAAAAATCGTCCCGTCCCGGATCAAGACCGCCCGTCGCGTGCGGTCGGTGCCCGAGGGCCTGTGGAGCAAGTGCCCGGCCTGTGATGCGGTGCTGTACCGCGCCGAGGTCGAGCGCAACCTGCAGGTCTGCCCCAAGTGCAGCCATCACATGCGAATCGGCGCGCGCGAGCGCCTGACCCGCTTTCTGGATCCGGGCACCGGCACCGAGATCGGCGCCAAGATCACGCCCGAAGATCCGCTCAAGTTCAAAGACACCAAGCGCTACAAAGACCGCTTGGTGGCTGCCCAAAAAGCCACCGGCGAGAAAGATGCCCTGGTGGCTATGGGCGGTACCCTCAAGGGCCTGCCGGTGGTGGCCTGTGCCTTCGAGTTTGGCTTTCTGGGTGGCTCCATGGGCTCGGTGGTGGGCGAACGCTTTCACCGCGCAGTGGAGCAGTGCATTGCCCGCAGGGCCGGTCTGGTGTGTTTCTCCGCTACCGGCGGTGCGCGCATGCAAGAGGCGTTGCTGTCGCTGATGCAAATGGCCAAGAGCAGCGCTGCGTTGGCGCGGTTGGCGCAAGCCGGTTTGCCCTATATCTCGGTGTGCACCGATCCGACCACCGGTGGTGTGTCGGCCAGTCTGGCTATGTTGGGTGACCTCAACATCGGCGAGCCGCGCGCCTTGATCGGCTTTGCCGGTCCGCGTGTCATCGCCCAGACCGTGCGCGAAACCCTTCCGGAAGGCTTTCAGCGCAGTGAGTTCCTGGTCGAGAAGGGTGCGCTGGACATGATCATTGACCGGCGCGAACAACGCGACCGCCTGGCCTCGTTGCTGGGCATGATGATGCGACTGCCTGTCGCGTCCTGAAGTTGCCGCGCTCCATGACGGCCGGCCCACGCAGCCTGGACGATTGGCTGCAGCTGCAGCAGTCGGTGCATTCCACCGGCATCGACCTGACCCTCGAGCGGGTGCGTGAAGTGGCGCAGCGGTTGCAGCTGCTGCAGCCCAAACATCGCAGCCTGACGGTCGCAGGCACCAACGGCAAAGGCTCTACGGTCGAGTACCTGACGGCGCTGCTGCGTGAGTCGGGTCGACGTGTGGGCACATTCACCTCGCCGCATTTGCTGCGCTATAACGAGCGCATCCGCATCGACGGGGTAGAGGCCAGCGACGCAGAGCTGGTCAGCGCGTTCCAACACATCGATGCCGCGCGCGCCGACATCACGCTTACGTTCTTCGAGTTCAATCTGCTGGCGGCGTTATGGGTGTTTCGTGCCCGTGAGGTCACTCATGCGGTGCTTGAAGTGGGCTTGGGCGGGCGCCTTGATGCGGTCAACATCGTAGATGCGGATGTCGCTATCGTGTGTTCCATCGGCATGGACCATCGTGATTGGTTGGGCGATAGCCTCGAGGGCATCGGCCGCGAGAAGGCCGGGGTGATGCGGGCAGGTCGACCTGCCGTGCTCTCGGATCCGGCCATGACCGCTGCGGTGGCAGACGAAGCGGCGCGCATCGGTGCGCAGCTGCTGTGGTCGGGTCGTGACTTTAAAGTGCAGGCGCAGTCGGCGACGCCCGGTGCACGTTGGGGCGTGCAAGGCGGTGGTGTGTTTTGGCAAGACTTGCCCGCTCCGGCGCTGCAAGGTGCCGTGCAATACCTCAACGCCGGCGCCGCGCTGGTCGCATTGGCGCAATTGCCCGAGCCCGCGTTGCCCACGGCAGCACAGGCCGCCCGGGCGCTGGGCAGCGTCAGCCTGCCGGGTCGATTCCAGGTATTGCCTGGCGCCGTCGAATGGATTTTGGATGTGGCGCATAACGAGCCCGCTGCTGCGGTGCTGGCGGCCAACCTGCGAGCGCGGCCTTGTGCCGGGCGCACTTGGCTGGTGGCCGGCATTCTGGGCGACAAAGACATCAGTGCCATTGCGCGCGAGCTGGGGCCGGTGACCGACCAGTGGATTCTCTGCGGGATTGATCAGCCGCGTGGTCTTACTGCGGCCGAACTGTCGCAGCGCGCACCGCAGTTTGCCGGTGCCCAGCTGGCTGATGACATTGCGGCAGGGGTGGCACGAGCGCAGGCACAGGCTGTGAGTGGTGATCGCGTGGTGGTCTGCGGGTCATTCTTGGCTGTGGCCCCTGCGTTGCAGGCCTTGACCCGCTGAGGCGGGGTTATACTGCGCCGCGTGGAAACCCGTAGCAAAGAACGACTCACCGGCGCCCTGATTCTGGTCGCCATTCTGGTGTTACTGGTCCCCGAGATGCTCTCCGGGCGCGGCAGCAAGCCTGTGACGGCCGAGGGCGATGAAGCGACCAAGCCCGCCGTCACCTACACCTTGCCCTCTAATACCGATCCGTCGGCTGCGGCGGCAGATCAGTCGGCCTTGCTCGCCCGGCCTCCGGACCAGACGCAGCCGGTGTTGCCTGCGCCAGAGACTGCACCCGAGCTGCCACCGGTCGAAGAGCCGGTGCCGCCTGCTCCGGTTGTGGCAATACCTGTGGAGCCTGCGCCGCAACCGGTGCCGGGCGTGCGTCCTCCCAAGCCCAAACCCGAGGTGGCCAAAGCGGCTTCGCCGCCGGTCGTGGCCGCTGCGCAGGACCCAAAAGCCAAAACAGATTCCAAAGCCAAGACTGATGCCAAAGCCAAGGCAGACGCCAAAGCCAAAGCAGATCCCAAAGCCAAAGCCGACAGCGGCGGTTGGTGGGTACAGGTCGGCAGCTTCTCGCAGCGTGATAATGCCCAGCGCCTAGTGAGCGATCTGACAGCCAAGGGCTACAGCGCGCAGGTGCGTGAGGCGGGCAAGAGCCAGTTCAAGGTGAGAGTGGGGCCTGTCAAGGATCGCAAGGCCGCTCAAGCACTGCAGGCCAAGTTGGTGGGCGGCGGCTATCGCGCAAGCTTGCAGGCACCTTGAGTCACGCGTTTGTCCCGTTGGCTAATCCGGTAGACTTTGCAAGGTCACTTGCGGCCTTCGGCGGCGTGTCATGACAGTACTCGATTACACCATCCTCGCCATTCTTGCCGGCTCTGCAGTAGCCGGTGTGCTCAGCGGCTTTTTGCGCGGCGTGGTCTCGCTGGTCACTTGGCTGACAGCGTTGCTGCTGGCCTGGCATTTCGGGTACCTGATCGAACCTTATCTGGGCGGTGATCTGGCCGATCCGCCGTTTAGCACTTGGGCCGGTGCCACAGTCATCTTCTTGTTGGTGTTGTGTGTGGGCGGCGTCATCAACGCCATCCTGGGCTGGTTGCTGCGGGTTGCCATGCTTCGCGGCATGGATCGTTTCCTGGGCTTTTTGTTCGGCCTCGCGCGCGGCGTGGTGATAGTGGGTGTGCTGGCCATTGCCTGTCAGTCCGTACGACTGGATTCGCAGTCTTGGTGGCAACACGCGCGTTTTATTCCGATTGTCGAGAAGGTGGTCTCCGGCCTGCGTGTGTTGGCTGGTGATCCGGTGCCGCGGGGCAGTTTTTCTCTCGACCACAAGTAACGGAGTTCAGCATGTGCGGCATCGTCGGTATCGTGGGTCGCAGCCCAGTCAATTCGCAGCTGTATGACGCCCTGACTGGCTTGCAGCATCGCGGCCAAGATGCCGCCGGCATCATGACCAGCGAGAACGGTGAACTGTTCGCCAGCAAAGGCCGCGGCCTGGTGCGCGAACTGTTTGATCAAGACGACATGGAAGCGCTGCGCGGCAATATCGGCATCGGCCATGTGCGCTATCCCACCGCCGGTGGTGACAGCCTGTCGGAAGTGCAGCCGTTCTATGTCAATGCGCCCTATGGCATTTGCCTTGCGCACAACGGCAACCTCACCAACGCGGCCGAATTAGGCGCGGTGCTGGTGCGCGAAGATCGCCGCCACCTCAACACTCATTCAGATTCTGAAGTGCTGCTCAATGTGTTTGCGTCGGAGTTACAGCGCGTGGGTACATCGCGCGTGACGCCGGGCGATCTGTTTGCCGCTGCCAATGCGGTCTATCGCCGGTGCCGCGGTGCTTATGCGGTGGTGGCCATGATCATCGGCCATGGCGTGCTGGGTTTTCGTGATCCCAACGGTATCCGTCCGCTGGTGCTGGGTCAGCGTCGCAGTGCCAAGGGCATGGAGTACATGCTGGCCTCAGAGAGTGTGGCATTGACCATGCTGGCCTTCGACGTAGTGCGCGATGTGGCGCCGGGCGAGGCCATCCTCATCGATGAGCAAGGTCGCCTGCATTCCAACCAATGCGTCACGGCTGTAGCTCACACACCGTGCATTTTTGAATACGTTTATTTTGCGCGCCCGGATTCGATCATCGACAACATCTCGGTGTATCGCGCGCGCATGCGCATGGGCGAAAAGCTGGCCGACAAGCTCAAGCGCGAGCGTCCCGATCACGACATTGATGTGGTGATTCCCATCCCCGATACCAGCCGCACCTGTGCGCTGCAGTTGGCGCAGAAGCTGGGCATCAAGTATCGCGAGGGCTTTAATAAGAACCGCTATATCGGCCGCACCTTCATCATGCCGGGGCAGGAGCAGCGCCAGAAATCGGTGCGTCGCAAACTCAACGCCATCGATCTGGAGTTTCGCGGCAAGAACGTGTTGCTGGTGGATGACTCGATCGTGCGTGGCACAACCTCAGCGCAGATCATCGAATTGGCGCGCGAGGCCGGTGCACGCAAAGTGTATTTCGCCTCGGCCGCACCGCCAGTGCGTTATCCCTATGTGTATGGCATCGACATGCCTGCGGCCAGCGAATTGGTGGCAGCAGGGCGCAACGTCGAAGAGATTGCTGCGGCAATCGGCGCTGATTGGCTCATCTATCAGGATCTGGAAGACCTGGTTACTGCCTGCCGTCACGATAACGCGACCATCACCGCTTTCGACACGTCCTGTTTCTCGGGTCAATACGTCACCGGGGATGTGACACCCGAGTATCTGGCCCGACTGCAGCAGGAGCGCAACGATCGTACGCGTACCGCGCGCCGCGATCCGCAGCTCAAAGTCGTCAGCTGATAGCCTCGCATGCGCCTGCTGCTCATCGAAGATGACGCACGGCTGCGATCGGCAATTCGTCATGGTGTGGGCCGTGTCTGGCCCGATGCCTGCATAGAGGTTCATCAGCCCGATGCGCGCGGCGCCTTGCCGCCCGAGTTTTTGGCACAGGGCTACGACGTCGTTCTGCTTGGCGCAGCTTGGCCGGGCGGCGAGGGCTTGGCTTGGTTGCAGGACTTGGCAGCCCGGCGTGGCTTTGCACCGGTTATCTATCTGGCGACCGATGCGGCAGATGATGATGCCCGCCGTGCGCGCATCTTCGGCGCGTTTGGTGTGATAGACCGGCGCAGCGTAGGCGGTGAGCCGTTCATCGAATTGCTGCGGGAGGCCTCCAGCACCCAGCAGCGTCAGCTGTCGCAGTGGCGTGGTTCGCCCGAAGCTGAACAGTCGCGCCGCTTTGGCAGCGTGCGCATACCAGGCTATCGCTGTATCCGTCGTCTGGCGGGTGGCTCGTTCTCGCAACTGTTTTTGGCTGAACACGAGCGCATCGGCTCGCTGGTGGTGGTCAAGGTCACCCCGTCGCTGCGCGACCCTGCGGGCATCGATCAGAGCTTCGAGCGCTTTTTGCAGGAATACGAAATCGCCCGTCCGCTGCAGCACTCCAACATCGTGCGCTGCCATGAGTTGGGCGTGGCCGATGATCATGCCTATCTGTCGATGGATTACTTTCCCGATGGCGATCTGCGGCGGCGCTTGAAGATGGGCTTGTCGCCCGAAGAAGCTCTGGCGCTGTCCATCCAAATTGCGCGCGCGCTGCGTGTGCTGCATGACTCGGGTGCATTGCACCGGGATTTGAAGCCCGGCAACGTGCTGATGCGCGGCATGAACCAGTTGGCGCTGACTGACTTTGGTTTGGCCAAGCAGCTGGCGCTGGATGCAGAGATCACCGATCCCGGACTTATTTTCGGAACGCCGCACTACATGAGTCCGGAGCAGGGCCATGGCGAGGATGTGGACTTGCGCACTGACTTTTACAGTCTGGGTGTGATTCTTTATGAGATGTTGGTGGGCGAGAAGCCTTTTACAGACAAGAACTCCATGGCCATCCTCTACAAGCACCGCCACGCGCCCATTCCGCGCCTGCCCGATGCGCTGCGATTGCTGCAGCCGCTTATCGATACGCTGTTGGCCAAACTGCCTGCCGACCGTCCTGCCACGGCGCAGCAAGTAGAGCAGCAGCTATATACGGTGCTGCTGCAATTGAAAGGGATTGCAGCCTGATGTTGGCCTCAGCCACACCGGTTGCGTGGTTGGAAGCGGCAGTGAGCCGGCAGGATGAGCTGCTGTTGGATCATGCCAATTGCGAAAAAAAGGCTGCATCAACTGCACTGGCCTTGATGTTCGCGTACCCGGAAGACCGCGTGCTATGCGCCCGGCTGGCGCGGCTGGCGCGTGAAGAGCTGCGGCACTTTGAACAGGTGGATAAGGTGCTGCAGCAGCGCGCTGTGGCGCCACAGCGGATGGCGCCTGGACGCTATGCCGCCGAGCTGCGTCGTGCACTGCGCAATCACGAGCCACAACGCAAGCTCGATCTCATGCTGGTGGGGGCCCTGATTGAAGCGCGTTCCTGCGAACGCTTTGAGCTGCTGGCCCCGCTGTTGCCGCAGGCTTTGGGTACGTTCTATGCCGATCTGGCACTGTCAGAGCGGCGTCACGAGGGCCTGTATCTGCAATTGGCCCACAGTGCCGCAGTTGAAGCGCAGCCGGACGAGCAACCTGACGTAGTGGCAGAGCAGTTGCAGCAGCGTTTGCACGCGCTTGCCCAGGTCGAGGCCGAATTGATCACCCGTCCCGATACGCAGTTTCGGTTTCATAGCGGTCCGCCGCCGTGATTCCCGCGGTGCGTGTGCTGTGTTCTGCACTGGTCCTGTCGGCCTTGGCGCTGTCCGGTTGCAGTCACAGCAGCGCACCGGCTGCGCTGAATGTCGTTGAAGCGCCGGGCCCCAACGTGGCAGAGGGCCACCTGCGACGACAGATCGATCAGGCCCCGCGCACCTTGGATCCGGGTCTTAGCGTTGAAGTGCCTGCCCAGCGTGTCATCGACGACCTGTTCGAAGGGTTGGTGCGGCTGGATCCTGCAGGGCAGTTGATTCCTGCGCTGGCGAGTCGTTGGGAGATCAGCGCCGATCAACTGCAGTGGACGTTTCATCTGCGACCCGACGCGCGCTGGTCGGATGATTCGCCGATCACTGCGCACGATGTGGTGTTTGGCTGGCGACGGGTAGTCGATCCAGCCACGGCATCGCAGGCGGCGCAGATGCTGGCACCGGTACGCAATGCGCTGCAAATTGCCGGTGGCAAGCTGCCGCCGGATCAGCTGGGTGTGCAGGCCCTCGATGCGCACACGCTGGTGGTGCACCTGGTGGCGCCAACCGGCTGGTTCGCCTATCAGCTCACCAACAACAGTTTGTTCCCCGTGCCCGAGCATGTCGTGCGCCAGCACGGCGCAGGGTGGGTAAAGCCCGGTGTCATGGTGTCCAACGGCGCGTTCGTGCTGAAAGAGGCGCGTATCAATGGCGCCATCCAGTTGGTACGCAACACGCGCTACCGCGATGCTGCATCAGTAAAGCTGCAACGCGTGACCTATTACCCCGTGGGCGACCGAGCCGCTGCTGTATCGCGCTATCTGGCCGGTGATGTGGATGTCACCGATGGCTTTCCCATCGAAGATATTGAGCTGTTGTCGCAGCAGTTGGGCTCGCAGCTCAAGTTGGCTCCGTATCTGGGTACGTTCATGTTCGGCATGAATCAGACGCGACCGCCGTTTAACTCGGCCGCGCTGCGCATGGCACTGACACTGGCTGTCGATCGTGATGTGCTCACCAGCAAGCTGCTGCATGGCTTGTATTTGCCGGCCTATACCTTGGTGCCGGCTTACGGCGGCTATGAGCCACCCTTGCCCGAGTGGGTGAAGTGGACTGCCGAGCAGCGTCATGCGCGGGCGCGCCAGTTGTATGCCCAAGCAGGCTATTCAGCCGCCAATCCGTTGCAGGTAGAGCTGTCCTATCCCACCAGTGGACCCGATACGCGTCGCGTGCTCGAAGCCTTGGCCGCCATGTGGCAGGTCAACCTGGGTGCCGAGGTACGACTGGCCAATGAGGAATGGCGCGTGCATCAACAGAACCGGCGGCTGTCGGTGCATGCGCTGTTCTTTAATGCCTGGATCGGCGACTACCCGGATCCGCAGACGTTTTTGGATTTGTATCGCGTGGGCAGCCCGCAGAATCATGGCAAGTACAGCAATGCCAACTACGAGCGGCTGATTGCTTTAGGTAGCAATACAGGTGATGCACAACAGCGCACCCAGGCTTGGCAACAGGCCGAGTCGCAGCTCAATGCCGATGCAGCGTTCATCCCGGTGTACTACTACCAGAGCCGGCATTTGATCCGGCCTTGGGTGCAAGGCTGGCAAGGCAACATCACCGATCGCCACCCGTCGCGTGATCTGTGGTTATCGACGCAGGTTTCGCAGTAATGCTGAGCTTTATTGGCAAACGCTTGTTGGTGGCCATTCCCACCTTGCTGGTGATCATCACGCTGGCGTTTGCGCTGTTGCACGCTGCACCGGGCGGGCCGTTTGATAGCGACAAGGTGCTGGTGCCCGAGATCCGTGCGGCTATCGAGGCGCGCTATCACCTGGATGAACCAGTGCCCATGCAGTACCTGCGCTACTTGGGTGGCGTGGTGCGCGGTGATTTCGGCCCGTCATTCCAATATCAAGACAGCAGCGTCAATGACCTGATCGCGCAGGGTCTGCCGATTGATCTGACCATCGGTCTGCTGGCCATGGGCTTGGCGCTGTTGATCGGCGTGCCGCTGGGCGTTGTGGCAGCGCTGCGTCGCAACACGGTGTGGGATCGGGCCGCCAGCGCCATCGCTTTGCTGGGCATCTCAGTGCCCACCTATGTCACCGCGCCTCTGTTGGTGCTGCTGTTCGCCGTGAGTCTGCGCTGGCTGCCGGCAGGGGATTGGGGTGAGGGCGCGCTGCGCAATCTGGTGCTGCCGGTGGTGGCACTGTCGCTGCCCTATGTGGCCTATATCGCCCGACTGTTGCGCGCCAGTTTGCTGGATGTCTTGCATACACCTTGGGTACGCACAGCGCGCGCCAAAGGCATGCCATGGCGCACCGTGTTGTTGCGCCATGCGTTGCGACCGGCGTTGCTGCCGCTGGTGGCGTTTCTGGGGCCCGCTACGGTGGGCGTGATCACCGGCTCCATCGCCATCGAGACGGTGTTTGGTTTGCCGGGTATCGGCCGGTTCTTTGTCGATGGGGCTTTTAATCGCGATTACACGGTGGTCATGGGCGTGACCATTCTCTATGGCGTGCTGATCGTGTTGGCCAATCTGCTGGCAGATGTGGTGCAGGCGCTGCTCGACCCGCGGATGCGGCCATGAATAGCGCCCCGTTGCCGCGTTGGAGTCTGCTGCTGTTGCTGACGATCGTGGTGCTGGCGGTAGTGGTGCCGTGGATTTCGCCGTGGAACTACTACACGCCTTCTTGGGATGAGCTCGACCTTGAGCCCACATTTGTTAATGGTCACTGGCTTGGCACCGACGATTTAGGTCGTGATCTGCTGGTGCGCTTGATGTGGGGTTGTCGCATCTCGCTGCTGGTGGCCGTTGCAGCCAGCCTGACCAGTCTGTTCATTGGCGTGCTGTGGGGTGCGACAGCCGGCTATGCCGGGGGTCGTGTCGATGCGTGGCTGATGCGCACAGTCGATGTGCTGTATGCAGTACCGTTTATTCCCTTTGTCATCGTGCTCACGGTGCTGTTTGGTCGCAACATCGTGTTGCTGTTCGTGGCTATCGGCGCGGTCTCCTGGCTCGACACGGCGCGCATCGTGCGCGGTCAGACGCTGGCACTGCGCCAACGCGAGTTCATCACTGCCGCACGCGTGGGTGGGATGAGCGCTGCGCAGATTGTGCGCCGCCATGTGTTGCCCAACCTTGCCGGCATAGTTGCGGTCTATCTCACGCTCACCATTCCCACCGTCATTCTGGTTGAAGCGTTTTTGGGCTACTTGGGTTTGGGTGCGCAGGCGCCGCTGACTTCGCTGGGCGTGATGATTGCCGACGGTGCCGCGCAGTTGCGTTCAAGGCCGCGTTTGCTCATCTGTCCGGCCTTGCTGTTGGCGCTGCTGGTGCTGTGTTGCAATCGCGTTGGCGACGCGCTGCGCGATCGATTTGATCCGGCCTCTGGCGGTGGCGCATGAGCGCGGTGCTTGCTTTGCAGGTCGATGGGCTCAGCGTGACCCACGCCGCGGCCGATGGTGCACGCACCGTAGTCAGCGACGTCAGTTTTAGTTTGCCGCGTGGCCGCATCTTGGGCATTGCCGGCGAGTCCGGTTGCGGCAAGACGCAGTTGTTGCTGGCACTGCTGGGTTTGTCGCCACCCGGTGCGCAGGTTGGCGGCAGTGCACTGCTCTCGGGTCAACAGCTGGTGGGTGCCGATCGACGGGTGCTGCGCAGGTTGCGCGGCAATCGCATTGCGATGGTCTTTCAAGACCCCATGACCGCACTGAACCCCTATCTGACTATAGGCACGCAGTTAGCCGAAGTGCTGCAAGTGCATCGCGGACTGTCCAAGTCACAAGCGCTGCTCCACTCGCAGCGGATGCTCGAGGCTGTGGGCATCGATGCACCGGCACGGCGGTTGCGTCAGCACCCGCATGAGCTCTCCGGTGGTATGCGGCAACGAGTGCTGCTGGCCATGGCGCTGTTGTGTGAACCCGATGTGCTGTTGGCCGATGAGCCCACGACAGCGCTGGATGTCACGGTGCAGGCCCAGATCCTTGACCTGTTACTGGATTTGCGCGAGCGCCTTGGCATGGCAGTGGTGTTGGTCACGCACGATATGGGCGTGCTGGCACAAGTGGCCGATGATGTAGCCGTGATGCATGCCGGAGTGCTGGTGGAACAGGGACCGGTGCAGCAGCTGTTTGATGCGCCGCAATCCACTGCCACGCAGTCGCTGTTGGCCGCAGCGCGGCAGTTGTCTCCCACTGCGCAGGGCTTGGTATGAGCGGGCCGTTGTTACTCGAAGCGCGAGATCTTGCGGTGCATTACCGCAGTCCCGGGTTGCTGCGGCCGGGTCCACCTCAGGCCGCGTTGCAAGGTGTAAGCCTGCAGTTGGATCGAGGCGAGGCCTTGGCGGTAGTGGGCGAGTCTGGCAGTGGCAAATCGACACTGGCGCGGGCGCTGTTGCGTCTTGAAGCGCTCAGCGCAGGGCAGGTGCTGCTGCGCGGTGAAGACTTGGCCATTCTCAGCAGCCAAGAGCTGCGCGCAAAACGGCGCGACCTGCAGATGATCTTCCAGGATCCCCTGGCCAGTCTTGATCCGCGCATGCGCATCGAGCAAATCCTCTCGCAGCCGCTGCGCGTGTTCGAACCGCAGTTAACTGCAGCGGCACGCAACGCGCGTGCGTTGCAGGCCTTGCAGCAGGTGGGTTTGGATGCCAGTGCGCTGCAGCGCTGGCCGCATCAGTTCTCTGGTGGGCAGGCACAACGCATCGGCATCGCCCGTGCTTTGTTGGCGCAGCCGGCGCTGCTGGTGTGCGATGAGCCGGTGTCGGCGCTGGATCTGCCTATAAGGCTGCAGGTGCTGCAGCTGCTGGCGCAGCAACGTGAGCAGGCAGGCGTGGCTTTGCTGTTCATCGCACACGATCTGGCGGCCGTGCGTTTTCTTTGCGAACGCACCTTGGTGTTGTATCGCGGCAAGGTCATGGAGCAGGGCCCCACCGCGGCGCTGTTCAATTCGCCACTGCATCCCTATACCCAGACTTTGTTGGCCGCGGCGCTACCCGCAGATCCGCGTGCGGCCGCCGCATCGCGTGCGCGGCGCCGGCAGCTGGCCGTGGGCGCGCCGCTGTCACTGCCGTCAGCGAGCGGCTGTGTGTTTGCAGCGCGCTGTGCGTTTGTGCAGCCGCAGTGCGCGCAGACACCGCTGCTGCGACAAGTAGGAGACGTGCAGGTGGCCTGTCACCGGGCCGGAGAACCGGCGCTTCAGTTGCGCGGCAGCGACATCAGCTCGTAACGACCGTCGGCTTCCACGCGCAGGCAACTGCCCTGCGTGTACCAATCGCCCAGCACAATGCGGATGGCCGCATCGCCATCGACCATGTGGGTATGCGTTGCGGGTCGGTGCGTGTGCCCGTGCACCATCAATTTGGTGCCGGTGGCGCGAAACGTCGTGATCACCGCCGCAGGGTTCACGTCCATGATCTGATACTTGGAACGGTCCATGTGCGCTTGGCTGCCGCGTCGTGCTGCACCGGCCAGCGCGCGCCGCGTGGGCAGATCCAGCGCCAGGAAGTGCTTCTGCCACTGCGGATCGCGCACCACGGTGCGTAGCGACTGATAGTTGTGATCGTCGGTGCACAGCAGATCGCCGTGTAGCAGACACAGCTTTACAGCGCCGAATTCCACCAGCACCGGATCGGGCAACAGATGAATGTTGGTGCGCCGCGCAAAGGCATCGCCCAACAGAAAGTCGCGGTTGCCGCGCACCACAAAACACGGCACGCCCGCGCTGGTTAGGTCACGCAGGGCCACGCACACCCGCTCGCGTGTGAAATCCAGATCGTCATCCCCGACCCAGGATTCGAACAGGTCGCCGACGATGTATAGCGCTGCCGCTTTGCGCGCCGGGCCCTGCAAAAAGGCAATGAACTGCGACACGGCAGCCGGCAGGGCGGCATCCAGGTGCAGGTCCGACACGAACAGGCAGGGGGAGGTGGGCATGGTTCGAGTAACATTGTAGGGATGTCAGACCCGATCGTCGTCACCCGTTTCGCGCCCAGCCCCTCCGGTGAGCTGCACCTGGGCAATGTGCGCACTGCGCTGTTCAATGCCCTGTGGGCCCGTCACCACGGCGGACGCTTCCTGCTGCGCATCGAAGACAGCGATGCCGCACGCAGCCAAGAGACTCATGTGGCGGCCTTGGTGGCCGACTTGCACTGGCTGGGCCTGAGCTGGGATGAGCAGCCGCTGCGCCAGTCGCAGCGCTACGAGCGCTACAACCAGCTGTTGGGCGAGCTGCTTGCCAGCAACAGCGCCTATCCGTGCTTTTGCACTACTGAACAACTCGAAGCCGGCCGTCGCGCGCAGTTGGCCGCCGGGCTGCCGCCGCGCTATTCCGGCACCTGCCGGCACCTGTCTGCCGAGCAGCGCGCCACGCGTTTGGCGGCGGGCGAGCCGGCCACCGTGCGCTTTGCGGTGCCGCAGCAGGGCAGCGTGCAGTTTGATGACCTGGTGCATGGACCGCGCAATGTGCCGGTAACCGAGCTGGGTGATTTTGTGCTGCGCCGCGCCGATGGCAGTCCGGCGTTCTTCTTCTGCAATGCTGTCGATGATGCTGATTCGGGCGTCACGCACGCGCTGCGTGGCGATGATCATCTGTCCAACACGCCGCGTCAGGTGCTCATTCTGCAGGCGCTGGGGCGCACACCGCCGCGCTATGGCCATCTGGCACTGCTGACCGGCCCCGATGGTTCGCCGCTCTCCAAGCGACACGGCGCTGCCTCCTTGCGGCAGCTGCGCGAAGAAGGCTTTGTGCCTGCCGCTGTCACCAATCTGCTGTTCCGGCTTGGGCACTCCAGCACCGAAGCTGCGCTGCTGGGTGCCGATGCAATGGCACGCGCCTTTGGCCCGGCGCATCTACAGCGTGCGCCTGCGCAGTTTGATCCGGCGCAGTTGCTGCATTGGCAGCGTGAAGCGCTAACCGCGCTCACCGCCGAGCAGGCTGCGGTGTGGATGGGTCCGCAGTTACCTGCCGATCTGCCTGATTCGCAGCGTGATGCCTTCGTGGCTGCGGTGCTGCCCAACGTGCTGCGTCCGCACGAAGCTGCGTTCTGGGTACAGGTGGCTTTTGGGGATGCACCCGAGGCCGATGCGGATGCACAGGCTGCGATTGCCATGGCGCCGGCGGGCTTGTTTGCCGCTGCTGCGGCTGCTGCTGCCTTGCATCCGCAGGACTTCAAAGCCATTGCCGATGCTGCCAAGGCGGCCACCGGTGCCAAGGGTCCGGCACTGTTTAAGCCGTTGCGTGCGGCGCTGACCGGGCGACTGCAAGGCCCGGAGCTGGGCCCCTTGCTGCGCGCCTTTGCCGCAGATGTAGCGCGCCAGCGCCTGCAACGATTCACGTAGAATCGCGCCATGCTGCGTCTTCACAACTCGCTCACCGGCAAGGTAGAGCAATTTATTCCGATGGTGCCGGGCCAGGTGCGCATGTATGTCTGCGGTATCACCGTGTACGACTACTGCCATCTGGGCCATATGCGCATGATGGTGGTGTTTGATGTGGTGCGGCGCTGGCTACGCGCCAGTGGGTATGCGGTTACCTTCGTGCGCAACATCACCGACATCGACGACAAGATCATCCAGCGCGCTGCGGCCAATCACGAGCCCATCGATGCGTTGACGTCGCGCTTTATTGCGGCAATGGACGAAGACGGCGCGCAACTGGGCATCGAGCGCCCGGACCACGAGCCGCGTGCCACTGCCTACGTGCCGCAGATCATCGCCATGATTCAAAGGCTCATCGAGCGCGAGCATGCCTATGTGGCCAGCAGCGGCGATGTGCTGTATGCGGTGGCCAGTTTCCAAGGCTATGGCGCCTTGTCAGGCAAAAACACTGCGGATCTGCGTGCGGGCGCACGCGTCGATGTCGAAGAGTCCAAGCGTGATCCGCTGGACTTTGTGTTGTGGAAGCGGGCCAAGCCCGGTGAGCCCAGTTGGCCCTCGCCGTGGGGCGATGGTCGCCCTGGCTGGCATATCGAGTGCTCGGCTATGTCCACTGCGTTGCTGGGGGATCACTTCGATATCCACGGCGGCGGCATGGATTTGAAGTTCCCGCATCACGAAAACGAAATCGCCCAGTCCTGCGGGGCCACGGGCCATCGCTTCGTCAATTACTGGATGCACAACGGCTTTGTGAATGTGGATGACGAGAAGATGTCCAAGTCTCTGGGCAACTTCTTCACCGTGCGCGAGATCCTGCCGCGGCTGCGTCATCCCGAAGTACTGCGCTTTTTTCTGCTGGGCAGTCACTATCGCGGCCCCATCAACTATTCGCTGGAGCAGTTGCAGCAGGCCGATGCTGCGTTGGGGCGTCTGTATCTGACGCTGCGCGGCTTGCCTGCTGTGGCCGCACCCGTCGCCACACCCTGGCACGCGCGCTTTGCCACGGCGATGGACGAAGACTTCAACACGCCCGAAGCGCTGGCTGTGCTGCAGATGCTGGCACGCGAGATCAACACCTGCCGCGCGGCCGGTCGCGCTGACGAGGCCGCAAGCCTGGCTGCAGTGCTGGCAGAGCTAGCGCAGCCGTTGGGCGTACTGCAGTTGCAGCCTGAAGTCTGGTGCCGCGCCAGTCTGCCGGGTGAGGGCGATTGCAGCGAGGGGCACAGCGATGCCGACATCCAAACGCGGGTCGATGCGCGGCTCGCGGCACGTAAAGCACGCGATTTTGCCGAGTCAGACCGCTTGCGTGACGAACTGGCCGAGTTGGGTGTGCTGCTCGAAGACCAACCCGGCGGTATAACTGTTTGGCGACGTCGCTAGGCATTACAGCGCTCAGCACCGTATCATCCACCATCGGCTTCGAGCCGATCACCAATCGGGGCATGGCGCAGTCTGGTAGCGCATCTGCTTTGGGAGCAGAGGGTCGGGGGTTCGAATCCCTCTGCCCCGATACTTTTTCACTAAGGGCTACTACGGATGCACTGGCCGCGGGGCCGCATCAATAATCGGTCGCATGAACATGCGCCTGATCGCTCTTACCGCGGTTCTGTTGGCCGTTTCGGCCACAGCCCCTGCCGCCGATCCGCCTACTGCCAGTCAGGAATTGCGCAGCGTGCTGCGCGAGACCGGCAGCGCTGCTCGCGGCGAACAACTGTTCAAGAACTGCATTGCCTGTCACGGTCAGGACGGCAACGGCAAGCCTGGTGGCGACATCCCCGTCATCGCTGCGCAGCATCAGCGCGTCATCGCCAAGCAGTTGGTCGATTACCGGCATGCCGAGCGTTGGGATCCGCAAATGGAAACGGTGGCCGCCAGCCATGCGCTCACCGGCCCGCGTGACATCGCCGATGTGGCGGCGTTTATCAGTGCGCAGCGGCGCGACACCGGCCGCACGGGTCTAGGTGATGGCAAGCAACTGGAGACCGGTCGCAGTATTTACGGCCGCGATTGCATCGGCTGTCACGGCGCAGACGGCGAGGGTAATGGGGTCAGTTTGGTGCCGCGGCTAGCGGGGCAGCATTACCGCTATTTACTGCGGCAATTGCACGACACCCTGGAGCAGCGCCGTCCCAACATGCCACCGCCGCATCCGCAACTGCTCGACAAACTTGGTGTGGCAGAGCTGACAGGTCTTGCCGACTACTTGGCGCGACTGGACCCGCCGCGCCGCGTCGTTACGCCTTAGCGTCGCCCTTGGGGTGCAGCAACTCGCTGATGGCCTTGAGCAGTGCGTTGGCATCGACCGGTTTGGATAGCAAATGCAGCGCATCCAAGCGTGCAATGTCGCGCATGGCGTGTGAGGTGTCGCCGCTGACCACAATGGCTGGCAGCACTACCGCTTGGCTGCGCAGTGCATGTAGCAGCTCCACGCCAGTTTTATCGCGGCCCAAGTGGTAGTCGGTAATCAGCAAGTCGGGCAGGCCTTCGCGTGTCGCGTGGTCGAGGGCTTCAGTTGCATTGGTCACGGCCGTGACCGCATAGCCGGAGATCTTTAACAACAACCTCGTGGCATCGCGCACGCTGGCATCGTCCTCCACCAGCAGGATGCGTTGCCCGGTGCCCAGTGCCGTTTCGTTGATAGGGGTGGGCTCTGCGGTTGGGCTATAGGGCGGCGCTGTGCGCCGGCGGCGCACACGCGGCAGGCGCACCGAAAAGGTTGAACCTGCGCCCAGTGTTGAGTGAATGTCCAACCGTGTGTGCAGCAGCGTGGCCAGTCGTCGCACGATGCTCAGGCCCAGGCCATAGCCCTCGCGCGATTGCTGCGCCTCGATGCCTACTTGATAAAACTCATCGCAGATTTCGCTGATGTGCTCCGGCGCAATGCCCACGCCAGTGTCAATCACTTCCAGGCGTACGCTGTCGCCTTCTGTTTCGCAGCGCAGCATCACCTGACCAGTAGGGGTGAACTTGATCGCGTTGGTGAGCAGGTTGCGCAGGATCTGGCCCAGCAGCGTCGGATCTGAGTGCACTTGCTCTACAGAGATCTGAATGCGCAGCGCCAAGTGTCGTGCTTCGGCCAGCGGTGCAAACTCACGCTGCAATTCGATCAGCAGACTATCCAGCGCAAAGTCACGCATCTGGAGCTGGATGGCACCGGATTCAAGCTTGCTGATATCCAGCAGCGTATTGAGCAGGCCCGCCATCGAGTTGATCGATTGCGCCTGCTGAGCTAACACCTCAAGTGCGATCGGATCGGTGACCAGTCGCTGCAGCGTGCCGTTGAGCAGGCCTAGCGATTGCAAGGGTTGGCGCAGGTCATGGCTGGCCGTGGCCAAAAAGCGGCTCTTGGTGCTGGCGGCACGATCAGCTGCCTTGTGCGCTTGCTCCACTTGTTTCTCTGCCGCAATGCGCGCGCTGACGTCGCGTATTGCGGCGGCCACTAGCAAACGGCCGTCTTCGTGGATGGGGCTTAGGCTGATTTCGATAGGGAACTCGGTGCCATCGGCGCGCAGGCCAAACAGATCCATGCCCGAACCCATCGGTCGTACGCGAGCACCCTTGGCTGCATAGCGTTGGCGATGCTGTTGATGGCCATCACGAAAGCGCTTCGGCAGCAGCATCTCTATGTCGCTGCCCTTCAGCGTGTCGGCGCTGTGACCGAACAACAGATGCATCTGCCGATTGGTAAACACAATGTGGCCTGCTTCGTCGATCACGACGATGGCGTCCGGCGCCCATTCAAGGACACTGCCCAGCATGCTGAGGGAGAGCATGGCTGTTAAGCCAGGTCGATAGCTATGCGAACCAGCTGTGCCAACGAGTTGGCTTGCATCTTCTCCATGACGTGGGCGCGGTGAATCTCGATGGTGCGCTGACTCAGATTCAAGTCCGCTGCCATGAGTTTGTTGGGCCGGCCTTTGGTCATCAGGTCCATCACCTGACGCTCGCGTGGGGTGAGCGTCGTCAGACGCTTGCGCTGCACTTCGTGCTGCTGCAGCTTGCTGCGGTTTTCGGTATCCAGCACCAAAGCTTTTTGAATGCGATCGAGCAGATCCTGATCGCGAAACGGCTTTTGCACAAAATCGAAGGCGCCCAGCTGCATAGCCTCGACAGCCATCGGCACATCGCCATGACCGGTGATGAAGATCACCGGAATCATTGCGCCTTTGAGATTGAGTTGTTGCTGCAGTTCCAACCCACTCATGCCCGGCATGCGCACATCCAGTACCAAGCAGCCGGGTTGGTGCACCTCATAGTGCGTCAAAAAGTCGCTGGCTGAGGAATAGCCCATCACCGGCAAGCCCACAGAGCGAAGCAACATGCCCAGCGAGGAGCGCACGGCCAAGTCGTCATCGACAACAAAGACAGTTGAAACTGCTGTTTTCATGTCTGCACCTCTGTGTGATGGACGGGCAGCGAGAGATAGAACTCTGCGCCAGCAGGCGCGTTGGGGCGATACAGCAGCGTACCACCCTGTGAGCGTGCGATTGATTTGGCGATAGCTAAGCCTAGACCGGCGCCTGTTCTGCGGGTGCTGAAGAACGGATGAAACAGTCGTTCACGCAATTCCGTAGCCACACCATGACCACGATCGCGCACAAACACTTCGATGTTTCCGCTGTCGCCGTGCCGCGTGCCCAGTTGTATCTCGCGATCACCGTGCTGCGCATCCACCAATGCATCGGCGGCATTGCGCAGCAGATCCAGCAACAGTTGCTGCACGCCTAAGCGATTGATATGCACTTGCTGCAATTCTGATTCCAGTTCCAGCACCAGGCTCAAACGCTCGCGCTGCAGTTCCGGTGTGATCAGCAGGGCGACGTCTGCTACCAACTCGTTGAGATTGGCGACATTGCGTTGTGTCGGCTTGGTGCCGACCTGTTGGCGCACGCTGCGGATGGCGTCGCCGGCGCGCAGTGCTTGGTCAGTGATCTGTTGCAACGCCGCCTGAATCTCCTGCAGATCCGGCGCCGGGCCCGCCAGCATGCGAACGCAGGCTTGGGCATAGGTGGCGATGGCCGACAGCGGTTGATTGATCTCGTGGGCAATGCCACCGGCGAGCTCGGTGAGGGCAGCCTCGCGTGAGACGCGCGCTAGCTGTGCCGGGAGGGCGAAATCGACTTGGGGGGCGGCGGGCTCTGTCATGGAGGCATGCATTCCACCAGCGTTTGGCTCCGTAGGCAGTATGTAGTTTCCGAAATGCACTGTCGCTGTGGATAATCCCCCCCCATGACAACTCCCACCTCTGCACTTGAACAGCGCTATGCCGGCATCGGCACCGATGCGCTACTGACGCGCCTTAATCCGGTCATCGAACAGCTGCTTCAGCACCGTTCGGTACGCGCCTATCTGCCCGATGCGCTGCCGGCCGGCACCCTCGAAACGCTGGTCGCTGCGGCGCAATCGGCCTCCACATCCTCCAATCTGCAAGCATGGAGCGTGGTGGCGGTCGAAAACCCTCAAGGCCGCGCGCGCCTGTCGGTGTTGGCCGGTAATCAAGCCCATGTCGCCAACGCGCCGTTGTTTCTGGTGTGGCTGGCCGATCTGGCACGGCTGCGCGAGGTGTCGCAGCAGCGCCAGCAGCCGGCCACAGGGCTCGATTACCTTGAGTTGTTGCTGGTTGGCGTGATCGATGCGGCACTGGCCGCACAGAACGCCGCTGTGGCACTGGAAGCGCTCGATCTGTCTTGCGTCTATATCGGCGGCCTGCGCAATCACCCCGAGAAAGTCGCTGCCGAATTGAATCTGCCGCCGGGCGTGTTTGCGGTGTTTGGCATGTGCGTGGGGTATCAGGATCCGGCGCGACCTGCCGACATCAAGCCGCGCCTGCCGCAGTCTGTGGTGCTGCATCGCGAGCAGTATTCGCTGCCGGCCCAAACCCCCGGTATTGCCGAGTTTGATCAGGTGCTGGCGGCCTTTTATGCGGCGCAGGGCATGCGTCAGGCGGATTGGAGCGATACCGCCAGCAAGCGGGTCGGTTCGGTGGCCGCTCTTACCGGCCGAGATCGCATGTTTGAAGCTTTACGCAATCTTGGCTTCCCGCTGCGCTAGCTTTGGCTATACTGCGCACCCTCGCGGCCGACCGGCGACGGTAGGTAGCGGGGCGTAGCGGTGTTGATGCACCAGATGTGGTCTTCGGGTCACGCTTGCATTAACATTCGTTCCGGTGGCGTTCTCGGGTTGTCTTACTGGCGCCCGTAGCTCAGACGGATAGAGCATCGGCCTTCTAAGCCGAGGGTCGCAGGTTCGATTCCTGCCGGGCGCGCCAAGCTGGATGCTGCGATGTATCGATGGTGGACGTAGCTCAGCTGGTAGAGTCCCGGATTGTGATTCCGGCTGTCGCGGGTTCGAGTCCCGTCGTCCACCCCACCCATTTTCATGGGCCGTTAGCTCAGTTGGTAGAGCAGTTGACTCTTAATCAATTGGTCGTAGGTTCAAATCCTACACGGCCCACCATTTTCCCTGCCCCTTAACCGGGGGTGGGGTCTCAGGCGAAAGTGGCGAAACTGGTAGACGCGCTGGTCTTAGAAGCCAGTGGGGTAACCCTTGAGAGTTCGAGTCTCTCCTTTCGCACCATTTCGATGACTTAAAGCTGCTAGATGTCGAGGTAGAAGAGCATGCAGTTCACGACGACAACGACGACCGGGCTTGAGCGCAGGATCGAAGTAACCATCCCGCACACCCGAGTTGCCGGTGATGTGCAACGCCGCCTGCGCGAAATTGCGCGCACTGCCAGCATCAAGGGCTTTCGTCCCGGAAAGGTGCCCTTTGCCGTGGTGCAGCGCCAGTTTGGCGGCCAGGCTCACAGCGATGTCGTCTCCGACCTCATCCGCGAGAGCTACAGCCAGGCCATCAATCAGGACAAGCTGCGTCCGGCCAGCGATCCGAGCATCGAGCCCATCGCCATGGACCCGGGTGCAGATCTGCGCTTTGCAGCCCTCATCGAAGTGATGCCCGACGTGCAGCTCAAGCCGGTCGCAGACCTGGCCGTCGAGCGCATCACCGTCAGCATCGAAGACACCGACATCGACGCCATGATCGAGAGCATGCGTCGCCAGCGCGTCGAGTACACGCCGGTCGAGCGCGCCAGCCAGAAGGGCGATCGCGTCACGGCAGACTTCATCGGCCGCCTCGATGGCGAAGCCTTTGAGGGTGGCTCGGGCACCGACACGCCGTTTGTGCTGGGTGCCGGCCGCGCCATTCCCGAGTTCGAGGCTGCCTTAGAGGGCATGTCGGTCGGCGAGACCAAGATCGCGCCGGTCACTTTCCCCGACACCTACGGTGCCAAGCACCTGGCCGGCAAGGCCACCGAGTTCGAGCTGACCGTCAAAAAGGTCGAGCAGGAAGTGCTGCCGGTTGTCGATGACGCCTTTGTCGAGGCCTTTGGCATTGCCGAAGGCGGTATCGCCAAGCTGCGTGAAGAAGTGCGCGGCAGCATGGAGCGTGAGGCCGCCGAGGCCGTGCGCAGCAAGCTGCGCAATCAGGTGTTTGATGCGCTGCATGCCGCCAACCCGGTCGAGCTGCCGCGTGCGCTGGTCAATGAGCAAATCGACGCTCTGCAGCAGGACATGCTGCAGCGCATGGGCAATAGCGATCAGGTGCGTCAGTTGCCGCGCGAGCCCTTCGAAGAGCAGGCTCGCCGTCGCGTCGCCTTGGGTCTGGTGGTCGGTGAGATCATCCGCGCCGAGAGCATCAAGGTGGATCGCGAGCGCGTGCGTCAGCGTTTGGATGACCTGGCTTCGGCCTATCCCAATGCCGACGAGATCCGTCGCGCGTACCTGCAAAACCCCAACGCGCTGCGTCAGATCGAAACCGCGGTCCTGGAAGACCAGGCTGTCGATTGGATCATCGAGCGCGCCCGTGTGACCGATGTCCCGACCTCTTTCGCCGACGTGACGGGTTTTGGCCGTCAGGCCTAAACTACCTGCCTACGCATACAGTCCGGAGACGGCCATGAACGAACGCGCACTGAATCTGGTCCCGATGGTTGTCGAGCAAACGGCACGCGGCGAGCGTGCCTACGACATCTACTCGCGCCTGCTCAAAGAGCGCGTGGTGTTTTGCGTCGGCCCCGTCGAAGACAACATGGCCAACGTCATCGTGGCGCAGCTGTTGTTCCTCGAGAGCGAGAACCCCGATAAGGACATCTCGCTCTACATCAACTCCCCGGGCGGTCATGTCACTTCCGGCATGGCCATCTACGACACCATGCAGTTCATCAAGCCGCATGTGTCCACAATCTGCATCGGCCAAGCGGCCAGCATGGGTGCGGTGTTGTTGGCTGGCGGTGCGGCCGGCAAGCGTTATGCGCTGCCCAACTCACGCGTCATGATTCACCAGCCGCTGGGCGGCATGCAGGGTCAGGCTGTCGACATGGAAATCCACGCCCGCGAGATCCTCAAGATCCGCGAGCGCCTCAATGCCATGTTGTCGCTGCACAGCGGCCAGCCCATCGAGCGCATCAAGAACGACACCGATCGCGACAACTTCATGTCTGCAGAGCAGGCTCGCGAATACGGCCTGATCGACAGCGTGCTGCAGTCGCGTCCCGCTGCGGCTGTGCCCACTACCTGAAAACCCCTTGCATAACAGCGCGCTGCACCGTGCGCTGGTTCTTTGCTTCAGGCGCTTTTCCCTGCTATACAGCTACTTAACTGATACATCGGCACGACCCGCGTGGGTAGTGCCAGCGAACCCGCGTGGCGGGCAGAGGCGTAGACATGACTGACGAAGTGCGGGGCAAGGGCGACGACGGCAAATTGCTGTATTGCTCGTTCTGTGGCAAAAGCCAGCACGAGGTGCGCAAGCTTATTGCGGGCCCGTCGGTGTTTGTGTGCGACGAATGCGTCGAGCTGTGCAACGACATCATCCGCGAAGAGCTCGAAGACAAGACCGAGCAGGGCCGCGACAAGCTGCCCAAGCCGCACGAAATCAAAGCCATGCTCGATGACTATGTCATCGGCCAAGAGCGCGCCAAAAAGACGCTGTCGGTGGCGGTATACAACCACTACAAGCGCCTGCAGGTTCGCAACAGCGGCAGCAAGAACAAAGACGATGTCGAGATCGCCAAGAGCAACATCCTGCTGATCGGCCCCACCGGGTCGGGCAAGACGCTGTTGGCCGAATCGATGGCGCGCATGCTCAATGTGCCGTTCACGATTGCCGATGCCACCACCCTGACCGAAGCCGGTTATGTGGGTGAGGACGTCGAGAACATCATCCAAAAGCTGCTGCAAAAGTGCGATTACGACGTCGAGAAGGCGCAGACCGGTATCGTCTACATCGACGAAATCGACAAGATCTCGCGCAAGTCCGACAATCCGTCCATCACGCGTGACGTGTCGGGCGAGGGCGTGCAGCAGGCATTGCTCAAGCTCATCGAGGGCACCATGGCCTCGGTGCCGCCGCAGGGTGGTCGCAAGCACCCGCAGCAGGAGTTTCTGCAGGTCGATACCTCCAGCATCCTGTTCATCGTGGGCGGCGCCTTTGCCGGCCTCGAAAAGATCATTTTGAACCGCACCCAGAAGGGCGGCATTGGCTTCACGTCAGAAGTGCGCGGCGTCAATCACCGCCCGCACGGCAACGACCTGTTCCACGATGTGGAGCCCGAAGACCTCATCAAGTTCGGTCTCATCCCCGAGTTTGTCGGCCGCTTGCCGGTGGTTGCCACCCTCGAAGAGCTGGATGAAGCCGCGCTGGTGTCCATCCTGACTGCACCGCGCAATGCGCTGACCAAGCAGTACCGCCGCCTGTTTGAGATGGAAGGTTCAGACCTCGAGTTCCGCGACGATGGCCTCTCGGCCGTGGCGCGCAAGGCCATGGAGCGTCGCACTGGCGCTCGCGGTCTGCGCACCATCCTCGAGACCATCCTGCTCGACACCATGTATGACCTGCCGTCCATGAAGAACGTCAGCAAGGTGGTGGTCGATGCGTCGGTGGTCGAAGGCCACTCCGGCCCGTACATCGTCTACCAGTCCGAAGAGGCCGTGCGCGCTGCCGCTGCAGCAGCCGCGACCGCCAGTCCCAGCATTGTGGCGGCGGTCGACGAGCCGCGCCGCACCGGCAGTTCGGGCCACTGAGTCAGGCCCGCTGCTGGCGCCTGATCTCAGGCGCTGCCCCCGCCAGCCCCGGCTGGCTGTGGTGCTTTTCGTTGCACACTGCCACGCCGGTCGCCGACCGGTTGCTGCTGTCGTCAGACGAACTGGCGCGTGCCGATCGCTATCGCTTTGCTGACGACCAGAGCCGCTTCGTCGCCGCACGTGCCGGGCTGCGATTGCGCCTGGCGCAGGTGCTGCAGGCGGATCCGGCGGAGCTGGCCTTCGACTATGGCGAGCAGGGCAAGCCACGCTTGGCTGCTGCGCACTCGACAGGCGACTGGCAGTTCAACCTCTCACACAGTGGCGAGTTCGCTTTGCTGGCGGCTTTGCCGGGCGTGCAGGTCGGGGTGGACATCGAGGCCCTGCGACCTATGCGCGACCGCGACGCGCTGGTGCG
>CANFSB010000026.1 GCA_947449495.1 Pseudomonadota bacterium | reverse complement strand
TCAGAAGGCCAGCCCACTTCGCCGATGATGATTTTCTTGTCAGGGAAGCGATCCTGCAGTCGCTGCATCTTGTCGACGACATATTCGACAGCATCTTCTACGCGCACGCCTTCCCAGAACGGCAGCATGTGTACCGCGATGTAATCGACGTGATCGGCAAGTTCGGGGTGGGCCAGCCACACGTGCCAAGGTTCGGCGGTGCTGACCGGTACGCGCACTTTGTCGCGTACTTGATCGAGGATGCCAAAGAGCTCTTCCATCGGAATATCGTTGCGCAGCAGCACCTCGTTACCGACCACCACGCGCACGATGTTGTTGTGCTTGCGGGCCAGCTCGATGCCGGTGCGTACCTCGGTCTCGTTGCGCTCCGGATCGCGGTCGATCCAGATGCCCTGCGCCACATTCAAGCGGTACTTGGCCGCCAGCGGTGCGATCTTGGCCAAGGTGCCTTGCGTGGAATAAGAGCGCACGGCATGGGTTTTGCCGTTCAGCAGCTTAAGGTCACCGTCGATCTCGGCTTCGCTGGGCAACTCGCTGCGGATCGCGTCCTGGCCCTCTTGATAAGGCGAGAACGAGAAGCCTTGGATGATGCGTGGCCAAGGGGTCTCGTCGAGCGGCCGGTTGTACCAAGCCCAAAGACCCAATGTGACGGCGGTGACGGCGACCAGCACCGCCAAGCCGCCGAGAAAGCCCAGAAATTTGCTCATGCTTAAAAAGAACCCGCTTAGGTCGCTCAAATTACCACGCGGCCACATTGCCTGCGCAATGGCTGCTGTGTGGTTGGCACCCTTGGGGCTGCTAGACTGCCGCGCATGAACCGTGTGGTGGCAGTCGCCAATCAAAAGGGTGGGGTCGGCAAGACCACCACCGCCGTCAATATTGCCGCGTCGCTGGCTGCCAGCGGCCGTCGCGTGCTGCTGATCGATCTGGATCCGCAGGGCAATGCCACCATGGGCTGCGGTGTCGACAAATCTGCGGTCGAACTGGGCAGCTGCGAAGTGCTGCTGGGTGAATGCACCGCACGGCAGGCCATCGTTGCCGTAGAGGGTGCGGGCTTTGACATTCTGCCTACCAATGTCGACCTCACCTCTGCCGAAGTGCGGCTGCTGGCCGCCGATGAGGGCCGCGAGTCACGACTGCGCGAGGCGCTGGAAGCGGTGCGCGGCGATTACGACCGCATTTTTATTGACTGCCCGCCGTCGCTCAACATGCTCACGGTCAATGCATTGGTGGCCGCCGACAGCGTGCTGGTGCCCATGCAGTGCGAGTACTACGCGCTCGAGGGGTTGTCGGCACTGGTCTCGACCATCGAGCAGATCGGCGCTGCCGCCAATCCGGGTCTGGGCCTTGAGGGCATCCTGCGCACCATGTTCGATCCGCGTAACAACCTCTCCAACGAGGTCAGTGCGCAGCTGCTGACCCACTTCGGCGATACCGTGTTTCGCACCGTTATTCCGCGCAATGTGCGCTTGGCCGAGGCGCCCTCGTTTGGCAAACCGGTACTGCTGCACGACAAGGATTCGCGTGGCGCGTTGGCTTATCTGGCGCTGGCCGGTGAGATGTTGCGGCGCGAGCAGGAATCCCCATGAGCAAGAAACCGTCCTTGGGCCGCGGCCTGGCTGATCTGCTGGGCAAGGCTACGCAGCGCCCCGCGCCGGCTGCAGCGGTGCCGGTCGACGCGGGCGTGCCGGTCGCGCAGGCGGTGGCCAAGCCGGTAGGCGATCAGCTTGCCAGCCTGCCAGTGGGTCAGTTGCAGCGCGGCAAATACCAGCCGCGCGTCGACATGCGTCAGGAAGCGCTCGAAGAGTTGGCCATCTCGATCCGCAGCCAAGGCGTGATTCAACCGATCGTGGTGCGACCGCTGGCCGGCGCCACCGGCGATGCGCCGCGTTACGAGATCATCGCCGGCGAACGTCGCTGGCGCGCCGCGCAAATTGCCGGTCTTACCGCAGTGCCTGCGGTGATCCGGCTGGTGGCCGACGACGCAGCCATCGCGATGGCGCTGATCGAGAACATTCAGCGCGAGAACCTCAATCCATTGGAAGAAGCGCGTGCTCTGCAGCGCCTCATAGAAGAGTTTGCGGTGACGCATCAGCAGGCGGCCGATGCGGTGGGCCGCTCGCGCGCCGCGGTCAGCAATCTGCTGCGCTTGCTTGAGCTGGCCCCAGAGGTCGCCACCTTGCTTGAAAAGCGCCAGCTCGAAATGGGCCATGCGCGAGCCCTTCTGGGTCTGCCGCAGCGACGCCAGCAGGCCGAAGCCGGTGCGCGTGTGGCCCGTGAGGGGCTCACGGTGCGCCAGACCGAGGCTTTGGTGCGGCAGATGCTGCAGTCGGCAGCAGTCACAACAGCAGGCAAGGGCGGCGGCAAGCCACAGCTGGATCCCAACATCGCCAGCCTGCAGCAGGACCTCACCGAAAAGCTCGGTGCGCAGGTGCAGATTCAGGCTGCGCGCGGCGGCAAGGGCAAGCTGGTGGTGTCGTATAACAGCCTTGAAGAACTCGACGGCATCCTTGCGCACATCCGTTGAATTGCACGCGCATTTTGTTTGAATAAAAACCGCCTTTTCCCTATACTTCGCGCGCCTTAGCTGACCGGGGCAATCCTTGATCCTGACGCGCGACCCTGCAACCAGGCGCCTCGCCGCGCGGATCCTGTTGGCCCAAGCCGCAAGCACGGCAGTTCTGGCCGCCACCAGCTTTGGGCTGTGGGGTGGCCGGCATGGTTACTCCGCCTTGGCGGGTGGTGCCATCGGGTTGGTCGCGCAGTTGTATATGACCCTGGCTGTGTTGCGCCCCACGCGCAGCGCGGGGGGGGCTTTGGTCAGGCTCATCATCGGGCAACTGACCAAGGTGGGCCTCACCGCAGCGCTGTTTGTGCTGGTCGGGCGCACTGCAAAAGTCGTATGGGCACCGTTACTGGTGGCTTATGTGGCGGCATTGATGATGGTCTGGGTCGCTGCATTGCCACGGGGCGGTGCGGCAAAGCAGTGTTGAATTTGACAGGCGTTAATCAGGACACACGGATCACGATGGCTTCCGAGCACGGTCAGTCTCCCACCGATTACATCGTCCACCACATGACCCACAACAGCGTGGGTCAGGGGTTCTGGACCTGGCACGTCGATACGCTGGTCATGTCGGCAGTAACCGCGGCCTTCGTGGCGTTGCTGCTGTGGTTGGGCGCACGTCGCGCCACGACCGGTGTGCCCACCGGGCTGCTGGGTTTTGTCGAGTTCATGTACGAGTTTGTCGACGGCAAAGTCGGCGAGATCTATCACGGCAACCGCAGCTTCCTTACGGCGCTGGGCTTCACGCTGTTCACGTGGATCATCGCGATGAACACCATGGACCTGCTGCCGCTCGACCTGCCATCGTTTATCGCAGCCGCTTCTGGCCACGAACATGCGGTCTGGCGCGTGCTGCCTACCGCCGATCTCAACGGCACCATCGCCATGGCGATCGTGGTGCTGTTTCTGGTTATCGGCTATGCCATCCGCGCCAAGGGCGTGGGCGGTTACCTGCACGAATGGATTGCCGCGCCGTTCGGCGGTCATCCGGTGCTGTGGATTCCCAATCTGGTGCTCAATGCGGTTGAGCTGCTGGCCAAGCCGGTGTCGCTGGGCATGCGACTGTTCGGCAACATGTTTGCCGGTGAGTTGCTCTTCATGCTGATTGCCTTGCTGGGCATGGTTGCCGGCGAGCACTTGTCAGGCCTGCTGGGCATCGGTCCTGCTGCCGCATTCTTCGCGCAAGTGCTGTTCGGTGCGGGTTGGGCCATCTTCCACATCCTCATCGTGCTGCTGCAGGCCTATATCTTCATGGTGCTGCCCATCGTCTACATCTCGATGGCAGAGCAACACCACTAAGCTTTTTTCTTTTCGCGCACACACTTTTCAGACCAGGAGACTTTCAATGGAAGCGATCGCAATCGTTCAGGGCTACACGGCACTGGGTATCGGCATCATCATCGGCCTGGGCGCGATCGGCGCTTGCATCGGTATCGGCATCATGGGCAGCAAGTTCCTTGAGTCGTCGGCCCGTCAGCCCGAGCTGACCCCGATGCTGCAGGGCAGCATGTTCCTGCTGGCCGGTCTGATCGACGCCGCCTTCCTGATCGGTGTCGGCCTGGCCATGCTGTTCGCCTTCGCGAACCCGCTGCTGTCCAAGCTCAGCGGCTAAGACCACCCGACCCCACGAGTTCCTTCCGAGGCGGCAATGGATATCAACGCGACATTCATCGGGCAGATCATTGTCTTCCTGATCCTGCTCTGGTTCATCAACCGCGTGGTTGTGCCGATGCTGGCCAAGCCCATTGCGGCACGCCAGCAGAAGATCGCTGAGGGTCTTGCCGCAGCCGATCGCGGCCAGAAGGATCTCGACGAGGCCCAAGCGCGCGCCAACGACGTGATCCGCGAGGCGCGCGAGCGTGCTAACCAGATCGTCGATCAGGCATCACGCCGGTCCACAGAGATGGTCGAGTCCGCCAAGCAGACCGCTTCGGTGGAAGTCGAGCGCCTGCTGGCCACTGGTCGCCAGCAGATCGAACTCGATGCGGCCCGTGCGCGCGAGGAACTGCGTCGTGACGTGGCCCGCCTGTCGGTTGCCACTGCGTCCAAGCTGATCGGTCGCGAGATCGATGCGGCCAAGCACGCCGACATCCTCAACCAACTCGCCACCGAGATCTGATCGCGCGCCATGGCAGACAGACTCACTATCGCCCGTCCCTACGCCAAGGCCGCTTTTGCGACCGCAAGCGCCGACAACCGCTTGGCTGCCTGGTCAGACCTGCTGTCTGCCACTGCGCAAGCCGTGGTTGATGAGCGTGTGCGCCCGCTTATCGGCAGCCCGCGCGTTACGCCGGCGCAGCTGACGCAGCTGCTGTGCGAAGTCGCCGCCACTGGCCTCGACGACAACGGCCGTCGCTTTGTGGCAGTGCTGGCCGACAACCGTCGTCTGGGCTATTTGCCCGAGATTGCGCGTCTGTTTGCCGCCTACAAGGACGAGGCCGAGGGTGTTATCGACGTCACTGTCACGGCAGCCACCGAGGTGGCGCCAGCCGAGCAGGCTGCGCTGACTGCATCACTGGAAAAGCGCTTCGGCCGCCGCGTGCGCCTGCAAACCGCGGTCGATGCCACGTTGCTCGGCGGCGCTGTGGTGCGCGCTGGCGATCTGGTCATCGACGGCTCCATCAAATCGCGACTCGAACGCATGGCGTACGAGCTGACCGCCTAAGAATTCAAGAGGACTCCTGCATATGTCTATCAAGGCATCGGAAATCAGCGACCTGATCGGTCAGCGGATCCAGAACTTCGCCGGCGCCACCGAGGACCGCAATGTCGGTACGGTCGTGTCGGTGACCGACGGCATCGTGCGCGTTCACGGCTTGGCCGACGCTCGCTACGGTGAAATGCTCGAGTTCGGAGGCAACATCTTTGGCCTCGCGCTCAACCTGGAGCAGGACTCGGTCGGCGCCGTGGTGCTGGGTGAGTACAAGGGCATCCGCGAGGGTGACACCGTCAAGACCACAGGTCGCATCCTCGAAGTGCCAGTGGGCCCCGAGTTGCTGGGCCGCGTTGTCGACGCGCTGGGCAACCCCATCGACGGCAAGGGCCCGCTCAACTCTAAGGCCACTGCACCTATCGAGCGCGTGGCACCGGGCGTCATCTATCGCAAGAGCGTCAGCCAGCCGGTGCAGACCGGTTACAAGGCCGTCGACGCGATGGTGCCGATCGGCCGCGGTCAGCGTGAGTTGATCATCGGTGATCGTCAGACCGGCAAGACCGCGATGGCTATCGACGCTATCATCAACCAGAAGTCTTCCGGTATTAAGTGCGTCTACGTCGCTATCGGCCAGAAGCAGTCGACTATCGCCAACGTCGTGCGCAAGCTCGAACAGCACGGCGCCATGGCACACACCATCGTGGTGGCCGCTTCGGCCTCTACGCCTGCCGCCCTGCAGTACCTGTCGGCCTATGCCGGCGTGACCATGGGCGAGTACTTCATGGACAACGGCGAAGATGCGCTGATCGTCTATGACGATCTGTCCAAGCAGGCCGTTGCCTATCGCCAGATCTCGCTGCTGCTGCGCCGCCCGCCGGGTCGCGAGGCTTATCCCGGCGACGTGTTCTATCTTCACAGCCGTTTGTTGGAGCGCAGTGCGCGCGTCAACGAGCAGTACGTGGAGATGGTCACCAACGGTCGCGTCAAGGGTAAGACCGGTTCACTGACCGGCCTGCCGATCATCGAGACCCAGGCCGGCGACGTCACCGCGTTCGTGCCGACCAACGTCATCTCGATCACCGACGGTCAGATCTTCGTCGAGTCCGATCTGTTCAACGCCGGCATCCGTCCCGCCATGAACGCCGGCATCTCGGTGTCGCGCGTCGGTGGCGCTGCGCAGACCGACATCATCAAGAAGCTCGGCGGTGGTATCCGCTTGGCACTGGCTCAGTACCGTGAGTTGGCTGCGTTCTCGCAGTTCGCGTCGGACTTGGACGAGGCGACCCGTCGCCAGCTCGAGCGCGGCCAGCGCACCACCGAAGTCATGAAGCAGAAGCAATACGCACCGATGTCGGTGGCCGAGATGGCGCTGTCCATCTATGCCGTCAACAACGGCTTCATGGACAAAGTGCCGGTCAACAAGATCGTCGACTTTGAAGCTGCGCTGCAAGGCTTTGCCAAGGCCAGCCACAAGGACGTACTCGATACCGTCAACGCCAACCCCAAGTTGTCCAAGGACAACGAAGCGGCGTTGAAGAAGGTCATCGAAGACTTCCTGGCCACCGGCAGCTACTGAGGCACTCGGTAAGCACACATGCCCGGCACTAAGGAAATCCGCACCAAGATCGCGAGTGTCAAAAGCACTCAGAAGATCACTAAGGCCATGCAGATGGTCGCGACCAGCAAAATGCGTCGCGCCCAGGACCGCATGAAGCTGGCGCGTCCGTATGCCGACAAGATGCGCAGCGTCATCGGCAATCTCAGCCAGGCCAATCCCGACTACCGTCACCCGTTCATGGCAGAGCGCGAAGTGCGCAATGTCGGCGTGATTATCCTGTCGACCGATCGCGGTCTGGCCGGTGGTCTCAATGCCAACTTGTTCAAGGCCGCACTGGGCTTGTTCAAGGACTGGCAGGCCAAGAATGTGCCGGTGCAGCTGTGCCTGATGGGCAGCAAGGGCATCGCCTTCTTCCGTCGTCTGGGTCTGCCGGTGCTGGCCACCGCATCGGGCCTGGGTGACAAGCCGCATATCGCCGATCTGGTGGGCACCATCAAAGTCATGCTCGATGCCTACCGCGAGGGTCGCATCGATCGCCTGTATCTGGTGCACGCGCAGTTCGTCAACACCATGACGCAGAAGCCCAACATCGAGCAGTTGTTGCCGGTACCGGCCTTCAAGGCCGGCGATCTGCCGGCTCATTGGGACTACATTTACGAGCCGTCGGCCGCCGAGATTCTCGATGGTTTGCTGATGCGCTATGTCGAGTCGCAGGTTTATCGCGGAGCGGTCGAGAACGTCGCCTCCGAGATGGCCGCGCGTATGGTGGCCATGAAGGCCGCGACCGACAACGCCGGCAAGCTCATCGGCGAGCTGCAGCTCGTCTACAACAAGGCCCGTCAGGCAGCAATCACCAAGGAGCTTGCCGAGATCGTCGGCGGCGCCGCAGCGGTTTGACCGCAGCACGAATTCCCGAAGGAAGCACACACATGGCCACAGGCAAGATCACCCAGATCATCGGCGCCGTCATCGACGTCGAGTTCCCGCGCGACTCCATCCCCGCGGTGTACGAGGCGCTCAAGCTGCAGGATGTAGACCTCACGCTTGAAGTGCAGCAGCAGCTCGGCGACGGCGTCGTGCGCACCATTGCGATGGGCGCCTCCGAAGGCCTCAAGCGCGGCCTGCTGGTCAATGCCACGGGCAAGGCCATCAACGTGCCGGTGGGCAAGGCCACACTCGGTCGCATCATGGACGTGCTGGGCGCGCCGCAAGACAACCGTGGTCCGGTTGCCTCTGAAGGCACACTGCCCATCCACCGCGCAGCCCCAGCGTTTGATGAGCAGGCGGGCGGCCAGGATCTGCTGGTCACCGGCATCAAGGTCATCGACCTGCTGGTGCCGTTTGCCAAGGGCGGTAAGGTCGGTCTGTTCGGCGGTGCCGGCGTGGGCAAGACCGTCAACATGCTCGAACTGATCAACAACATCGCCAAGCAATATTCGGGCTTGTCGGTGTTCGCCGGCGTGGGTGAGCGCACCCGCGAAGGCAATGACTTCTATCACGAGATGATCGAGTCGGGCGTTATCGACGCCGAGAACCTCGAGAACTCCAAGGTGGCGATGGTGTACGGCCAGATGAACGAGCCGCCGGGCAATCGCCTGCGCGTGGCGCTCACCGGTTTGACCATGGCCGAGTTCTTCCGCGACGAGAAGCAGGAAAACGGCCGCGGCCGCGACGTGCTGTTCTTCGTCGACAACATCTATCGCTACACGCTGGCCGGTACCGAAGTGTCGGCACTGCTGGGTCGTATGCCTTCGGCCGTGGGCTACCAGCCGACGCTGGCCGAAGAAATGGGCGTGCTGCAAGAGCGCATCACCTCGACCAAGACCGGTTCGATCACCTCGATCCAGGCCGTGTACGTGCCGGCCGACGATCTCACCGATCCGTCGCCTGCCACCACCTTTGCTCACCTTGACGCCACTGTGGTGTTGTCGCGCCAGATCGCCTCGCTGGGTATCTACCCGGCAGTGGATCCGCTGGACTCCACCAGCCGTCAGCTCGATCCGTTGGTCATCGGCGAAGAGCACTACGGCGTAGCCCGTGGTGTGCAGGCCGTGCTGCAGCGCTACAAGGAGCTGCAGGACATCATCGCGATTCTGGGCATGGACGAGCTGTCGCAGGAAGACAAGCAGACCGTGTACCGCGCCCGCAAGATCCAGCGCTTCCTGTCGCAGCCCTTCAATGTGGCCAAGGTGTTCACCGGTCAGGACGGCAAGATCGTCCCGCTGGCCGATACCATTCGCGGCTTCAAGGGCATCCTCGCCGGCGACTACGATCACCTGCCCGAGCAGGCGTTCTACATGGTCGGCGGCATCGAAGAAGCTGTTGAGAAGGCCAAGACCCTGGGCTGATGCCCAGCGGTAACCGGCACGAGGCATAGCAGTACATGGCCCACTCCATCCAAGTCGATATCGTCAGCGCAGAGGGCCAGATTTACTCTGGCCCGGCTGAGATGGTGTTCGTGCCTGCGCAAGAAGGCGAACTGGGCATTGCGCCCCGTCACGCCGCGCTGCTCACACTGCTCAAAGCAGGCGAAGTACGCGTCAAGACTGCCGAGGGCGAAACCTCGGTGTTCGTCGGCGGCGGTGCGCTCGAGATCCAGCCCAACCGCGTGACGATACTGGCCGACACCGCCATCCGTGCCAAAGACCTGGACGAGGCTGCTGCACTGGCTGCCAAGCAGCGGGCCGAAGAGGCGCTGGCTGGCAAGATCGACAAGCTTGAGCAGGCCGAAGCACTGGCCGAGTTGGCGCGTGCCGCCGCGCAGCTCAAGCTGCTGGCGAAGCTGCGTAAGATCAAAGGCTGATCGCGCGCAGCGACAGTGATGTGGCAGCGCTTAAGCGCGCTGGCCACCATGCCGCCCGGGTGTTGCAGCGCATGCTGGCAGCACTTGAACCGGGCATCACCACACTCGAACTCGATCAACTCGGCGAGCGCCTGATGCAACGCGCAGGTGTACGCAGTGCACCGCGTCTGGCGTACAACTTTCCAGGCGCCACCTGCATCAGCATCAACGAAGAAATTGCCCACGGCATTCCCAGCGCACGCGTGATCCGCGCCGGTGATGTGGTCAATGTCGATGTGTCGGTGGAGCTGGATGGCTTTTATGCCGATACCGGAGGCACGCGGGTGGTGCCGCCGTCCACAGAGCAAAAAGACAGTGTGTGCCGCACTGCGCGACAAGCGTTGCGTGCAGCGCTGCAGGTGGCGCGCGCCGGTGCACGCCTCAACAGCATTGGTGCTGCCATCGAGCGGACGGCTGTGGCCAATGGCTTGCGTGTGGTCGAGACCTTGGGCAGTCATGGCATCGGACGTCGGTTGCATGAGGCGCCGGGATTTATTGCCGGCTATGCAGATCCACGCGATCGGCGTGTGCTCAAGCCGGGCATGGTGATCACCATCGAGCCGTTCATCTCAACGCGCAGTCGTCGGCCACGACTGGCTGCTGATGGCTGGACGCTGCGTGGCCCGTCCGGCAATCTCAGTGCCCAATATGAGCACACACTGATCATCACGACAGGCAGGCCTATCCTCTGCACCAGTCTTTAAAACAACCATGACCCCTCGTGCCGGCGCATACCAATGCATCGGCTGTGGAGCATGCTGCGCCGCGTTTCGCGTGTCGTTTTATTGGGCCGAGTGTGCTGCTCTGGATGCTGTGCTGATCAATCAGCTGACACCGACGATGGCGTGTATGGCAGGCACCAATCAAGCGTCACCGCATTGCGCAGCGTTGCAGGGTACGGTGGGGCTGGATGCGCAGTGCAGTGTGTACGCATTGCGCCCGTCACCGTGCAGGCAAGTACAGCCTGGTGACGAGCGCTGCTTGAAGGCACGCGCCAAATACGGACTGCCTTAAACAAAAAACCCCGCCGTAGCGGGGTTTTTGCTGCCGGGCTTGCGATGAAACAAGCCGAGCAAGACGCTGCTGCGAGTATTACTCGCCGCCGCGACGACCCAGCTCTTGACCGTTGACGGTGGCGCTCATGAAGCTGCCGCCCGACGTGCCGTCCTTGAGCGGGTGAATCTTCATGACGACTTTGTCGCCAGCAGACATGGACTTCTTGCTCCAGCCACTGCGCTTGAGGCCGTTGGGGCTGCCGCCCTCAATGCTCCACTCAGTGAGCTTGCCGTCCGCACCCTTGACGTTCACCTGGATCCAGATGTGCGGGTTGGTCCACTGGAAGTCCTTGATGGTGCCTTCGAGCGTTTGCTCTTTGGCATTGTCGAACATCGCGAACGAATGGTGGGCGAAGGCAGTGCCGGCTGACAGAGCCAGTACTGAACCGATGACGATAGCTGAACGCTTGAACATGAATGCGACTCCTCGATTTAAGTTCGGCGCGTATGGCTGCAGCCTGCGCCCCCCCGGGATCTACAACCCAAGGATATACCGATCCGCGCCGAAGTGAATCCCTGCGTAGTACCCATTTCGTGCAGCGAGAGCAGCGCAAACCGGTATTGGCACTCCCAGTCTGCCCGCCGTGAACAATTCTCAATGCCCGAGAAATTCGCTCACGGCCCGGTTGCCGCAGGCGCGAACCAGCGCCAGTGCCGGGGTGCCGGCCCCATCGCGCTGGGTATACATAAGCCGTCTGGCCAGTTGTCCCAACATCGGTCGCGGCCCTTCTGGGTTGGCCGACCAGCGCTCCGCCTGCTCGGCCAAGTCATGCAGGCGCACGCGATAGCTGCCATCGAGTCCAGCCGACAGAAACTGTAGCGTGACTCGCTCACCTGCCGTGGCGCGTGCAGCGAGCTTGTGCAAGTCGCCGACGGTGATGGTTTGCGGCAGCTGATCCGGATGTTGCTCAAACCAGTTGTCGGCAAGCGAGTCGACCGTGGTGTAGGTGATGTTGCGTTCGTCGCCCAAGCGCGTGGCATACCAATGCGCTTCCTCGAAGCTCACCTTGCCGTCACCATCCGCATCAGCATGGCGCTGACCCGCACGGCTCAGCCCATCAAAAAAAACGTGCAGATAGTCCTTACTCGCAGCGACCTCGGCCGCGTTGGATTGACAGCCCGTGGCGACCACATCGGGGCGTGCACCAAAGAAGCCGCAGCTGACGGCTTGTGCCATAACGCCACCAAAGCAGTTGCCGCTGACCAGCACGTCATCGCTGCCCCCGCGACGATGCAACAGCGAGAGCTCGGTGGCTGCCAGCGGTGCGGGCTGTCCCCACATCGGCGCGCCATCCGGCATGCCATGACCAATGAAGACGAGCAGCTTGCGGCTATTGGCTACAGTTCTGCCGCGCTCGAACACATCGGCCAGCGAACCCAGCGTGAAAGCCTGTGCGCCTGGCAGATCACGTTGCACAAAGCGTAGCTGCGTACGCGTGGCCTCTAAGGCATTAGGACCCGGCTGCTGGCCGGCACCATGAAAACGCAGCAGCTGATTGTCGGGCAGAGCCAAGTCACGAGTCAGCGTGGTGGCGATCTCTTCGTTGCGGATTGCATTGAATATGGGATTGTCGAGCGCACCCGATGCAGTGGTGGCCAGCACGACGCTGACCTGCGGCAAAGCCGGGGCTGTCGGCGCTGGACGCTGCGTCAGCCAGCGCTCCATGCCGCGCTCTTGTGCCAGCTCTGGATGCCGCGCTAACTGTAAAAACCAATCCAGGTTCCACTGCCGCAAGAACATCTCTTGCTGAAAGCGCGCATAGGCACCGCTGACGGCGTCATAACTTTCTTTGGTACCGGGCAGTGTGATGTCGTCCGGGATGCGCACATTACGCAAGTCGGCTGACTCGGTAATACTGCCGGCCGATACGATGTGGCCGTCGTGTTTGAGCAGCACCTGCGCCAGCTTTTGCTGCTTTTGCAGCTTCCACAGCGTGGCATTGAAGTAGGGCAGCTGCGTGAGCTCAGCGTATTCGGTAGCCGTAACGTCACCACCCGCGCGACGCTCGATGGTGGCAGTGACCTCAAAGGTGCGGCCATCGTTAAGGGTGATGCTGCGAATTGCGCCGCGCCGCTTAAGCGATTCTTCGACCATCGAGCAGGTGTAGCAATCGGTAGGCTTGAGCAGCGTGATGCGCCAGTCACCCACTGAGTCAGGAGACTCTGCGGCGCTTGCTGCTATTGCCAGCAGACCGACGCAGAGGCTTGCCGCAAATTTGCTGGTTAGTCTCATTTGGATACTCTGTCCGTTTTCCTGTGCAGTGCACCAGATTGGTCGCCCGATGGTAGCGGCAGTTGCTAGTCTTGCGACAGGGCTGGTCTGGCCTGCAGCGTGGGCTTAAGCGAGTGAGCATTCAACACGGCGGTTGTCTGTGCGGCGCAGTGCGCTATCAGGTTAGTGGCCAACCGCTACGCAGTGGCGCCTGCCATTGCACCTATTGTCAGAAGCGCACTGGCAGTGCCTTTGGCATCGGCCATTACTTTGACGCCGCGGCGGTGACCTTTAACGACGCGCCGCGCAGCCGCTATACCCACCATTCGGACGAGACAGGCCGCGCGCTGGAGCAGGAGTTCTGCCCGCGCTGCGGCAGCGTGGTCAGCTGGTTGGCCGAGGCCTTACCCGCAGCTCGGGCCATTGCCGGTGGCAGCTTGGACGACCCCAATGCGTTTGCAGTACGCCGGCATGTCTGGCTGCGCTCGGCCCACAGCTGGGTAGTGCCGCCTGCTGATGTTGAGCAACACCAGTTGGGCAGCCTGCCTGCAGTGCCGCGTTGACCGGCGGGCTGACTTATGTGGTGGCTGTTGGGTTTCATTATTGTGAAAGCGCTGCTGGTAGGCGGCTGGTTGATTTGGCGCGAGCGTCGGCGCCGCGCAGTGCGTTAATCTTGCCGCCGTGACCCATCCCACCGCTTTGGCTGTCGACTCAGCCTTCCCCCTGCAGCCGACCTTGGCCGGTCCGCGGTTGACGTTGCGGCCGTTGCATCCCGATGATCTTGAGTCTCTCTATGCAGTGGCCAGCGATCCGCTGCTGTGGGCATTACACCCCGAGACCGATCGGTGGCAGCGCTCTGTGTTTGAGCAGTTGTTTGCGGTCTGTCTGAAGCTCGGTGGGTCGCTGGCAGTGGTTGAGAACACGACCGGTCAGGTGATTGGGTCGTCGAGCTTCTACGAATGGAACCCGGACAAAGCCGAGGTGGTCATCGGCTATACCTATCTGGCTCGCAGCCACTGGGGTGGCGCCGCCAATCGTGAGCTCAAGAGGCTCATGTTGCAGCATGCGTACGGCCATGCTCAGCGCGTGTGGTTTCACGTTGGCACCAACAATCTGCGTTCGCGCCGCGCCATGGAAAAAATCGGCGCGCAGTTATCACACGCCATTGTCGTGCCCAATGCCGCAGGCGTACCGCGTGACATGGTTGTGTATTCGATGCAGCCACCGCAACTGCCTTGAAGCGGGTGCTGCTAGCGGCGGTCGGATCGCTGGGCGATCTGCACCCCATGCTGGCTGTTGGTCAAGCGCTGCAGCAGCTTGGGCATCACGCGGTCATCGCGACCAGTCCCGATTACGCGTCGCAGGTTGCACAAGCAGGACTTCAGCATGCGCCGATAAGACCGGCGTTTGACCAGATGGGTGATAGAGCGCGCCTGGCGCGTCGGTTGTTTCATCCATTGCAGGGGCCGCGGCGTCTGCTGACCGAAGTGGTACTGCCTTGGTTGCCGCAGGCGCATGCAGACCTTGCGCTGGCAGCGCAGCAGTGTGATTTGCTGGTCTCGCACCCCTTGAGCTTTGCTGTGCCGATGGTGGCCCAGCAACAGCACAAGCCGTGGCTCTCTACGGTTTTGGCGCCTGCGAGCTTTTTGTCGCGCTATGACCCGCCGCGCCTTGCGGGAGCCAATCTGCTGCAGCACGCCCAGACACTAGGACCTGCTGCGCAGCAGGTTGTGCACAGCCTATTGCGGTTTGCATTGCAGCAGTGGGAACGACCGCTGCGCCGCTATCGCCGTGAGCGTGGCCTACCGCGCAACGACGAGCCGATGCTGCTTGGGGGGCAGTTCTCACCGCAGGGTAACTTGGCGTTGTTTGATGCAGTGCTGGCCAGCCCGCAACCGGACTGGCCTGCGCTGACCACTATCTGCGGTACCCCGCTGTATGACGGCGCGGTGTCTGCTGCGCAGTTGCCCAATACCGTGCAGCGCTTTTTGGATGCTGGCGATCCGCCGCTGGTGTTTGCACTGGGCTCCTCTGCGGTTTGGTTTGCAGATCGCTACTGGCAAGAGGCGCTGAGTGCGGCGCAGCAGCTGGGTCGTCGGGCACTGTTGTTGACCGGTCCGGGGCGACTGCCGGCCTTACCGCCCGGCGTCATGGCTGTGGACTATCTGCCGTATTCGTTGGTGTTCGAGCGTGCCGCGGTTGTGGTGCATCAGGCGGGCATCGGCACGTTGTCGCAGGCGCTTCGTTCTGGCCGCCCCCAACTGCTAACGCCTGTGGCCTTTGACCAACCGGATAATGCGCAGCGCGCCGCGCGCTTAGGTGTTGGTCGCATAGTGCCGTTTGCACAGGTGCGTAGCCGCCGGCTGGCTCAGACGCTTGACGAGTTGCTGCATGACGCCGAGGCTGCACGAGCTGCCAAAGTAGTGGCCGCACAGCTGGCTGGACACAACGGTGCGCTGCGCGCCGCAGAGGTACTGGCTGTTCATCTGCGCTGACAATTAATCAGGGGGGGAGTGATGCGAGGACCTGCAAACGCCGGTGGTGTGGTCTATGCCAAGGATGTGCTACGCGTGGTGCACTTCTATTGCCAGGTGTTGGGCATGACTTGCCAACATCAGGACGCACGGCACGCGATCATCAGCTCGGATGACATGCAGTTGGTGATTCACTGCATACCAGCCGAAGTGGCCGCAGAGCTAGTGATCGAATCGCCGCCGCAACTGCGTACGCAGACTGCGCTGAAACTGTTTTTTACTGTTCCCAGCATCGATGCTGCCACGCTGGAGGCTCGCAGTGCAGGCGGTGATGTGCACGGCTACAGCTGGAACGGGCCGGGGTTTCGCGCTCGTGATGCCCATGACTGCGAGGGCAATGTCTTTCAGTTGCGCGAACCGATGGACGCATCATGAGACATTTGCATTGGATGATCGCGGTGCTGGTGTGCGTCGGCAGTAACAACGCTGCAGCTGCAGTGGATGCCGCACTGGTTGAGGACCTGGTGGCAGCCAATCACATCCTGGTCAATCAGGGTGTGCTCGATGGTTTTGGTCACGTCAGCATGCGCGATCCGCGCAACCCGCAGCACCTACTGCTGTCGCGCTCTATGGCGCCGGCGTTGACTACCGCAGCCGACATCCTGGAATACGATCTGGACTGCAACGCGATTGATGATCACGGCCGAAGCGGCTTTCTCGAGCGCTTCATCCATTGCGAAATCTATCGCGCACGTCCGGATGTGCAGGCGGTGGTGCATTCACATTCGCCGGCGGTGATTCCGTTTGGCACCGGGCGAACATCGCTGCAAGCGCTGTCCCACGTAGCAGGCTTCCTGGCCGCAGGCGTACCAGTGTTCGATATCCGCAAGCAGTACGGCATGACCAACATGCTGGTCAACGATGTCGATCGCGCCCGGTCACTGGTGCGTACCTTGGGCGATAAGCCGGTGGCATTAATGCGGGGCCATGGCGATGTGGTGGTGGGACCCAGTCTGCAGATCGCGGTGTACCGCGCGATCTATACCGAGGTGAACGCGCGCATGCAGGCGCAGGCACTGGCTATGGGCGGCCCGGTCACGTACCTGTCGCGCGAAGAAGGCGACATGGCCGATGTCACACAGCAGGGCGCGGTGTCGCGGCCCTGGGAACTGTGGAAGCAGCAGGCTCGCTGAGGAGCGTCTATGTCGAAGGGATATTGGATCGCGCGGGTCGATGTGCACGATGAGACCGCCTATAAAAACTATGCCGCAGCCAACGGCGTGGCCTTTGCCAAATATGGCGGGCGGTTTTTGGTGCGCGGCGGGCCCTTCGAAAACCCGGATGGCGGCAGCCGGGCGCGCAATGTGGTGCTTGAGTTTCCCAGTTATCAGGCGGCACTCGATTGCTGGAATTCGCCTGAATACCGCGCAGCAGCAGCCCTGCGCCACGGTGCATCCGTTATGGATCTGGTTATCATTGGCGGCTATGAGGGTCAGCAACCCGCCTGACTCAACTCTTGGAGCGCGCCCGATGAAAAGCTTGATAGCAGGTGGAGTGGCAACAACAGCTCTTTTGCTGGCTGCATGCAGCGGTCCGTCTGCCAAGCAAGCCGCCGATGTGGTCTATAGCGGCGGCGACATTCTCACCATGGTGGGTGATCAACCGCAGTACGTGGAGGCGCTGGCCGTTAAAGACGGCCACATTGTGCTGGCCGGTTCTCTGGTCGATGCCAGCAAGCTCACTGGCAAAGCCACTGCACAAGTGAACCTTAACGGCCGCGCGCTGTTGCCGGGTTTTATTGATGCGCACGGCCATATTGCTGACTACACCCTGTGGTGGGGCAAGCCCGACTTGAGCCCGCCTCCGGTCGGCGATACGCGCAGCATCGAGGACATCAAAGCCAAGGTCGCCAAATATCTGGTCGATAGCAAGGCCACACCCGACAAGCTGGTCTTGGTCAACGGCTATGACGACAGCCTGCTGGCGGAGCAGCGTCATCCGACGCGCGCTGATCTGGATCAGGTCAGTAGCACGATCCCCATCCTGATCATCCATGCATCAGGTCATTTGGTGGTGGCCAACACGCCAGCATTGGCTTTGGTCAAGATCACCAAAGACAGCAAAGACCCGCCGGGCGGCCACATTCAGCGTGATCGCAAGACCGGTGAGCCCAACGGTGTGCTTGAAGAGCAGGCGGGCTATCCGTTCTTTGCAGTGTTTCCGCAACCGACAGCCGCTGAGCAAATCGACAAGCTCGTCGAGATTCAAAAGTGGTATGCCGGCTTCGGTTTGACCACCGTACAGGATGGCGTTAGCAGCCCAGCCAACATCGCCATGATGCAAACGGCAGACAGTCAACACCAACTCATTTTTGACATCGTCTCGTATGCGATGTGGAAAACACTCGGCACACCTGCAGAGGCTGATGCAAGGGCAGACAACGCCGACATTCATGTGCCTGGTGCCGAACTGAGCAACGCGGGTCGTCAATTTGAAAGTGCCAAGCTGGTGCGCACGCCGGTGACGCTGGACGAGCCGGTCAAGCAGCGACTCAAGATCGGTGCGTATGGCGAACACTTCAAGATCGGTGGCATCAAGATCGTGGCCGATGGCTCGCCCCAGGGTAAGACCGCTTACGTCACGCATCCCTACGACCTGCCACCGCCGGGTCAGAAAAAGGACTATCGCGCCTATCCCACTTTGCAGCAGGCAGAGCTGGATGAGTGGGTTGAGGTGGCCTACAAAAACAATGTGCAGGTGATCACCCACACCAACGGTGATGCGGCAGTGGATCAACTGCTTGAAGCAGTGGGCAAGGCGCGCGCCAAGTATCCGGAGAAGGACTTGCGCCCTGTTGCCATCCACTCACAGCTGGCGCGGCATGACCAGCTCGATGCCATGAACAAGCTGGGTGTTATCCCCAGTTTCTTTACGGCACACACGTTCTTCTGGGGTGACTGGCATGTGCAGAGCTTTGGTAAGCAGCGGGCCTATGGCATCAGCCCGATGAACTATGCCAGCTCACTGCCGGGCTTTAAGTTCACTAACCACAACGATTCGCCGATCGTGCCGCCGGACATGATGTACTTGGCGTGGACGGCAGTGAATCGTCAGAGCCGCAGCGGTCAGGTCATCGGCCCGGATGAACGTGTGTCGCCGTACATCGCGTTCAAAGCAATGACAGACTATGCGGCCTATCAGTATTTTGAAGAGAAGACCAAGGGCACACTCGAAGTGGGCAAATTGGCTGATCTGGTGATCCTTGAGGCCAATCCGCTCAAAGTGGAGCCGATGGCTATCAAGGGCATCAAGGTGCTTGAGACACTGAAGGCCGGTAAATCCATTTATAAGGCGCACTAAGCGTCGACGGCGGGGGCAGGTGACATGCAAGACATCGCGGCGAATCGGCGTGCATTGCTGAGGTTTTTGGCCTCCAGCCCGTTGCTGGCAGCAACCGGCGGCATACCGCTGGCTTTGGCGGACGAGGCAAGCTTGGCCAGTGCGGCCGATGCCCTCGATGTCTTTGAGTTTGAGGCGATGGCCCGCAAGCTGGTGCCGCCGGCGCATTGGGGCTATCTGGCCAGTGGTGTCGATGGTGAAACCACGCTGCGTGCCAACAGCAGCGACTACGCCCGCTGGCACCTGAAGCCGCGACGCTTTGTCGATGTCAGCAAGATGGACTTGGGCATGACGCTGTTTGGCACGCGTTACAAGTCGCCGGTGTTGATGTGCCCGATCGGCAGTCAGCGTGCATTTCATCAGGAAGGTGAGCTGGCAGTGGCGCGGGCCGCCCGCACGCGCGATCAGCTGATGGTGGTGTCTACAGTTATGTCGATGCCCATAGAGTCCATCATCGAGATGCGTGGCGCACCGGTGTGGATGCAGCTGTACACCACCAATCGTTTTGAAGCGACCGCTGCGCTAATTAAACGCGCGCAGGCTGCCGGTGTGCCGGCCATTGCTGTGACAGTGGATTTGCCAGCCGGTCGCAACACCGAAACTGCTTCGCGTTTGCGCCGGGACGATACGCGCACTTGCAGCACGTGCCATGTGGTCGGTCCGACGGGCAACCCGACCGGTGGCCTTGCGACCAAGCCGATGTTTGCCGGTATCGACACCAAGGGTTTGGGGCAGACGTCGCCGTCGCTGACCTGGGACTTCATCAAGCGCCTCAAAGACATCACCACCATGAAGGTGCTGATCAAAGGCATCGAAGCGCGCGAGGACGCGGAGCGTGCGGTGCAAGAGGGCGCCGATGGCATTGTGGTTTCCAATCATGGCGGTCGCGCACTGGAAAGCGGCGCGGGCACCATTGCGTCACTGCCCGAGGTGGTCAAGGGCGTGGCCGGTCGCGTACCAGTGCTCATCGATGGCGGTGTGCGTCGCGGCACCGATGTCTATAAGGCCCTGGCGTTGGGCGCCACGGCAGTGGGCATCGGGCGCCCTTACATCTGGGGACTTGCATCGTTTGGTCAACCCGGCGTCGAGCGCGTGCTGGACATCGTCAACAACGAACTGCGTCTGGCCATGGTCGGCTGTGGTGCCCGCAGCATTGCCGAGATCAGTTCGGCCTCATTGATCGACACGCAGCGCGCCTGATCCGCTGCGCCTGACCTGCTACAGTTATTGCAGACCATTACAACAAGGGGACTTCCATGTCGCTTCGTCCGATGATTCTTGCCGCTGCGGTTGCCGCGGCGCTTGCTGGCTGTGCCACGCTCGATGTGGCGTCTTCATCCAAGGTGTCGCCGGTACTCACCGCTGCGGTTGCCGAATCAACCCGTCCCGAGGCTGATCGCACCCGTGATGCCGATCGCAAGCCTGCTGAATTGATGGCCTTTGCCGGCATCAAGTCTGGCGACAAGATCGCCGACATGCTCCCTGGCGGTGGCTACTTCACCCGCATCTTCAGCAAGGCGGTGGGTGATAAGGGCACTGTCTATGCCATGGCACCGGCGCGCGCAGCCAACGCACCCAATGATCCGGCTGCTGCAGTTGCCGCCATTGCTGCAGAAAAGGGCTATGGCAACGTGCGTGTGGTGTCGCTCGACATGGTCAAGCCCGCCACCACCGAACCGCTCGATGTGATGTGGACGTCGCTCAACTACCACGATCTGCAGAACCGTCAGGGCGCGGATCTGGCTGCGTTCAACAAGATGGTGTTCAACTCGCTCAAGCCGGGCGGCGTATACATCGTCATCGACCACGCTGCGGCCAAGGGCACGGGCAAGAGCGCCACCTCCACGCTGCATCGTATCGACCCTGACTTTGTGAAGGCCGAGGTGTTGGCTGCGGGCTTCAAGCTGGAGGCCGAGAGCACTCTGCTGGCCAACGCCAGCGATGACCACAAGTCGGTCAACCGCGAGACCGGCATCCGCGGCAAGACGGATCAGTTCGTCTTCAAGTTCCGCAAGCCCAAGCGCTAATAGCGGTCTCCGATTCCGGCGGCGCGCAACCACTGTTGGTATTGCGCGACCGCCGGGTCGCCCTCGGCCGGAGCCCAGGGCGCAAAGTCCACTGCTGTGGCCGGGTCATAGGGACCTTGCTTCACTTCCAGAAACACCGAGGCATCCTCGCGCGCCAACAGCGTGTGCCAGGTGCCAGCGGGTGTTTCATAGGCGAATGCGCCACTGTCAGCGCTGGTGGACCAGCGACCTATCACCGCGCCGCTGTCATCAAACGCCAGCACTTCAAAACCACCGCGCAGCGTAATAGCCAGCTCTGAGCGCGTGTGATGCCGGTGCGGGCGAAAATAGCTGCTGTGCTGCACGGCCACTAGAAAGCGCTGTACCGGGTCGTCGTTACCCAAGTGGATGTTGTGGTGGGCGCGGGCCCGCGGTGATGCCGCGGCGCGGGCGCACAGGTCTGTCAGCAAGTCAGAGTCAAAGGTTTGCATGCAGGCACTCTACCTTCGTGACGTAACGCGGAGTAGCCTCGCTGCCATGTCTACCGTGAAGTTCGTCCTCGATGGCCAGCCGGTGTCGGTCGATGTACCGGCAGACACGCCGCTGCTCTATGTACTGCGCAATGAGTTGGGCTTGGCCAACCCGCACTTTGGGTGTGGCCTTGCCCAGTGCGGTGCCTGTACCGTGCATCTGGATGGCGCTGCGCTGCGCAGCTGTGTGGCGCCGGTGTCAGCTTGCGAAGGGCATCGCATCACCACGCTGCAAGGCTTGGGCACGCCCGAGCATCCGCATCCGCTGCAGCAGGCCTGGGTCGACGAACAGGTGCCGCAGTGCGGCTATTGCATCAACGGCTGGATCATGACCGCCGCTGCATTGCTGGCCAGCACGCCGCGCGCGACCGATGCGCAGCTACGCGAAGGCTTGGCTGGCCTGAAGTGCCGATGCGGTACGCATCTGTCTATTCTGCGTGCCATCAAGCGCGCGCAGGCAAGGATGCTGGCATGAGCAGCCTGTCGCGCCGCGGTTTCCTGCAGGCCAGTGGTGCACTGGTGGTGGTTGTGGCCGCAGGCCAGGCCAGCATCGCTGCTGCGCCCGGCGCTGCCGTGGCTGATTTACCGGCCGTTCCCGATCCGACACAGCTCGACGCTTGGCTTGCCATTCTGCCCGACGGTTCGGTGCAGGCGTTCTTCGGCAAGATCGACATGGGTCATGGGCTCGAGGTGGCCATCGCACAGATCGTGGCCGAAGAACTGGATGTGGCGCTTGCCAGCGTAACGCTGGTGATGGGTGATTCGGCGCGCACCTGTAATCAGGGCGGTGCCTCGGGCAGCTATGGCGTGTCCCACGGTGGCAGGCCGCTGCGCAATGCCGCGGCCGAAGCACGTCGCGTACTGCTGGCGGCTGCAGCCGTGCAGTTGCAGGTGCCGGTCACCGAGTTGACCGTGCGTGATGGTGTGGTCAGCGTTACTGCACAGCCGGCGCGGCAGCTCAGCTATGCGCAGTTGATTGGCGGCCGCAGTTTCAACACGCGTGTGGAGTGGAACAAAGCTGTCGGCAATCTGATGGACGTGAAGGGTCAGGCCACTCCTAAATCACGCGATCAGTACACGCTTGTGGGTCAGTCGCTGCAGCGCCGCGATTTGCAGGGCAAGGTATTTGGCACACGGCCCTTCATCACCGATGTGAAGGTGGAAGGCATGTGGCACGCGCGCATGATCCGGCCGCCACATGCCGGCGGGCACGTGCAGTCGATAGATACGGCATCCATTGCTGCTTGGCCGCAGGCGCAGGTGGTGCATCAGCAGGACATGCTGGCGGTGGTGGCACCGGGCGAATGGATGGCGGTGCAGGCAGCGCGTGCGTTGCAGGTGCAGTGGTCTGCTGACGGTACGCGCTGGCCCGGCCATGACGGTCTGCATGCGGCGTTGCGTGCGGCACCGGTGCTGCGACGCGAAGAGCCTTTGCGCCGTGGCGATGTGGACGCTGCATTTGCTGGTGCGGCACGCATCATCGAGGCCGAGTACGAATGGCCGCTGCAGTCCCATGCCAGCATGGGCCCGGGTTGCGCCATCGCCGATGTCCGTGACGGACGCGCCACGATCTGGACAGGTTCGCAGAAGCCACACTCGGTACGCGACGGTGCGGCCAAGCTGCTGGGTCTGGCACCCGAAGCCGTACGCAGCATCTGGGTGATGGCGCCGGGTTCCTATGGACGCAACGATGCCGGCGATGCGGCGCTGGATGCAGCTTGGCTCTCGCAGCGACTGGGTAAGCCGGTGCGCGTGCAGTACATGCGTCATGACGCTACCGCTTGGGATCCGAAGGGGCCGGCCTGCGTGCATCGCGGCCGGGCTGCGCTGGATGCCGCCGGCAAGGTGCTGGCGCTGGATTTCACCACGCGTGGCCTGTCGCGCGTGGATGCGCAGTTTCACGAGGCCGATCCGCGCGACACCTTGGCGGGCCAGGCGCTGGGTATGCCGTCCAACGCCGATCTGGGTCTGGGTATCCCTGGCGAGAGCTATGACTTTGCCGCCAAGCGACTTGCGTGGGAGGTGGTGGCGCCGCTGCAGGCACGCTATTCGCCGCTGCGTACGTCACACCTGCGTGATCCGCTGGGTCCCGAAGTGCACTTCGGCAGCGAGCAGTTCATCGACGAGCTGGCTGTGGCCACAGGCCACGATCCAGTGGCGTTTCGATTGCAGCATGTGACAGCCGTGCGTGACAAAGCCGTTATCGAAGCCGTTGCCAAGGCCGCCGGCTGGCAGCCGCGCAGCACGCCCCGTGGCCGCAAAGGCCGCGATGGCCTGTTGCGGGGCTGGGGCATTGCCTACGCGCAGCGTAACGACACGGTGGTGGCGGTCATCGCCGAGGTCACTGTCGATCCGGCCACTGGCCGGGTGCGCGTGCCGCACGTCAGCGTTGCTCATGATTGCGGACTGGTGGTCAATCCGCAGGGTTTGCGCCAGACAATCGAGGGCAATGTGCTGCATGGCTTGTCGCGCGTGCTGTTCGAGCAAGTGCAGTTTGATTCCGAGACGGTGCACAGCGTCGACTGGGCCAGCTACCCGATTCTGGAAATGGCTGATGCGCCCCAGCATATCGAAGTCGTGATGATCGACCCCACTGCAGCGGCACCTTCCGGTGCCGGTGAGCCGACGATACGTAGCGTCCCGGCGGCCGTGGCCAATGCGTTTTTTGATGCGACGGGCAAGCGCCTGCGTCGCGCGCCTTTCACACCAGAACGGGTCAAAAATACGCTGGCGCAGAGGTCATCGAACCGTAATACCCGCTAGGCCCGGCGGCCCCTTGGCCGTACACTACAGCGGCCATTTCGGCGCCCGTCCGGGACCTCGATGAAAAAAGCCGCTGCCGCAACTCCTGCCTCTGTGATCGACCTGCGCTTTGGCCAGGTGGGTCTGCTGCAGGTGCGTCTGCGCGAGGTTGATGCGCCCGCTATCAAGGCCGAATTGGCCGCCCGCATTGCCAGTGCGCCGCAGTTTTTTCAGCACACCGGCGTCTGTCTGGACTTGAGCGCGCTTGAGCATCCGCCCGAAGTGGCTACTTTGCGCGGTATCGTCGAAGCCATCCGCTTGGCCGGCATGATCACGGTCGGCGTGTCCGACGCTTCGCCCACTGCCGACCAGCTGGCGCCGGCGCTAGACCTGCCGGTATTGGCGGGTTTTCGTCAGCTCAGCCGGCCGCCGGCACAGCTGGTGCGCGCTGCCAAGGCTGCCGCACAGCCGGCCCCCGAGGCTGTCTCAGAGCCAGAACCAGAGATTGCACCGCCTCCGCCCACCTCGGGTCTGGTGCACACCCAGCCGGTACGTTCTGGCCAGCGTGTTTATGCGCGCGAACGCGACTTGATCGTGACTGCTGCGGTGGGTGCCGGTGCCGAGGTCATGGCCGACGGCTGTGTGCATGTCTACGGCACGTTGCGCGGCCGGGCCATGGCCGGTGTGCGCGGCGATACCAACGCGCGGCTGTTCTGCCAAGAGTTCCGCGCCGAGCTGGTGGCCATCGCTGGCGTGTTTCGCGTCTTTGAAACCTTGCCCGAAGAGCTGGCCGGTCATCCGGTCCAGGCCTGGCTTGAGGGTGAGGCGCTGCGTTTTTCCCGCTTTGGTGTCTGACCGCGGCGGTAGTCCGTTTTTTGAGGAGTGATAGAGCCTGTGACAGAAATCATCGTCGTGACTTCCGGTAAAGGTGGAGTCGGCAAGACCACCACGTCTGCCAGCCTCGCTTGCGGTCTGGCACGGACTGGCAAAAGGGTTGCCGTCATCGACTTCGACATCGGCCTGCGCAACCTCGATCTGATCATGGGTTGCGAGCGTCGCGTGGTCTATGACTTCGTCAACGTCATCAATGGCGACTGCACCCTTAAGCAGGCGCTCATCAAAGACAAGCGCATCGATACGCTGTTTGTGCTCGCCGCCTCGCAGACGCGCGACAAAGACGCGCTGACTGCCGAAGGTGTGCGCAAAGTGCTCGATGAACTCATTGCCGATGGCTTTGATTTCATCCTCTGCGATTCACCTGCTGGAATCGAGAAGGGCGCGCACCTGGCCATGTACTACGCCGACCGTGCGGTGGTGGTGGTCAACCCGGAAGTCTCTTCTGTGCGCGATTCGGATCGCATTCTGGGGCTGCTTGCCAGCAAGACAGAGCGCGCCGAAAAGGGCGGCACAAAAGTGCGCGAGCATCTGCTGCTCACGCGCTACAGCCCGACGCGTGTTGCTGCCGGTGAGATGCTCAGTATCGCCGACGTCAAAGACATTCTCGGCCTGGATGTCATCGGCGTCATCCCCGAGTCACCGCAGGTACTGTCGGCCTCCAATGCCGGTACGCCCGTCATCATGATGGATGAGAGCGATGCCGCTGCAGCCTATGGCGATGCGGTAGCGCGTCTGTTGGGTGATGAGAGTTTGCCAATGCGCTTTATTGACGAGCCGAAGAAGGGTTTCTTCGCGCGCGTGTTCGGAGGCTGACATGGGATTGTTAGACTTCTTTCGCACCACATCGCCTTCGGCCAATCTTGCCAAAGAGCGCCTGCGCATCATCGTGCAGCAGGAGCGTGGCTCCCGCGGAGCGCCAGACTATCTGCCCACCTTGCGGCGTGAACTGCTTGAGGTCATCCGCAAGTACGTCAACGTCGATTCCGAAGCTGTGCAAGTCAACTACGAACGCGAAGAGGGCCAGGAGGTCCTTGAGCTCTCGGTGGCTTTGCCCGTCAAGGCCCGTTGATGAGGGGCGGCGTTAAGCCGCCCGCAGCATGAGCATGCGCGCCCGCAAGCTGTACCTGTTCCTTGGGGGCGGGCGCGCTTGCTGGGTGTGATCTCATCATCACCTTGATTGATGGCAGCATTACGGCTGACCTGCCCAACAGCGTGATTGTATGAATGTCATCGATTGCACCCTGGCGCGCCACGGCGATGCCATCCTGACCATCCTCAACGAGGCTATCGCGCACTCGACTGCGCTGTATGAGTACGCGCCGCGTACTGCAGCCAGCATGCCCGGTTGGTTTGAGACCCGGCAGTCGCGAGGCTATCCCGTGTTGGGTATCGAAGACGAGGCGGGTGTACTGCTGGGTTTTGCCAGCTATGGCGTGTTCCGGGGCTTTGCAGCGTTCAAGTACACCGTCGAGCATTCGCTGTATGTACACAGTGCCCATCG
>CANFSB010000025.1 GCA_947449495.1 Pseudomonadota bacterium | reverse complement strand
CCCTTTGGGCCGCCGCTGTTACCACCGACCTGGCGGGCACCGGCAGCACAGCAGGGCTTCAAAGCGCCAGCATTTAGCGCCGAGTACCTGCAACAGCTAGCGCAACTGCCCGACTGGAACGGCTCGTGGTTCATGATCGGCGGCTATCTATTTGATCCGTCCAACGCCTGGTTGCCGCCCAATGATGACGAGGCCTTCGATACCGGCCCGCTCGAAGGCTCGGTGGTGCGCAACATCCCCTATAAACCCGAATACCAAAAGCACTACGACAAGACCGTGATCGATGCCATCAACGGGTTGGTAAATGACCCAGTCGGTGGCTGTCAGCAACCGCATGGCATGCCACGTGAACTTGGCGGCATACCCGGCGGACCCGAGATCATCGTGCTGCCCGGTCAAGTGCGGATGACCTATTACTGGTTCAACGCCACTCGCCGCATCTACACAGATGGGCGGCCGCATCCCGCGGGTGTCAACCTGGTGCCCAGCTACATGGGCCATTCGATCGGTCACTGGGAAGGCGACACTCTGGTGGTCGACACTGTGGGCATGCATGAGGGTGTATACGATCGCACTGGCGCACCACACAGCGATCAGGTGCACGTGGTCGAACGCATTCGCATGATTGCGCCAGACATCATTGAGTCGCGCATGGTCATTGACGATGCAGTGATGCTGACCAAGCCGTGGCAGGTGACCCGGCATCTGCGACGCATCAATCGCCAACCACAAAGCGACGGAGCCTATTGCGAAGGCGGTCGCATCGAGATGGACGATGGCACGCAGCGTCTGGTGCTGCCCGGCGAAAAGGACACAAACAAGTGACGTACTCGCGCATCGCGTTGGCAGCGGCCACAGTGCTGGTGGCTAGCCAAGCCCTGGCACACCATTCAGGCGCTATGTTTGACCGCAGCCGCAAGGTCACCGTGACCGGTACCGTGGTCAAGTTTCAGTGGGTCAACCCGCACAGCTGGATCGACATCAACGTCACCGGCGACGATGGCAAAACCGTGTTGTGGTCGTTTGAAGCCGGCACCCCCGGGCAGATGCGGCCCACCGGCCTGACACCCGAGGTACTCAAATTGGGCGATACAGTCACCATTACCGGCTATCCGCTGCGCGACGGCCGGCCTGCAGCAGCCTACGTTCAAGCAGTCACCGCCGACGGCAAGCTCTACAACACCCGGGCGCAGGGCCAAACGCCACAAGGCCCGCTGGTGCGGGAGGATGCCAAGTGAGGGCGCGTCACGCGCTGGCACTGCTGACCGCATTGCTGTTGCCGCTGTTGCAGGGCACGCAGGCCGCTGCACCGGCTGCAGCAGATGCCGGCCCCAAGTTGCCGCCGCCACCGGCTGGCATGTTTGCACCGCCGGGCCGCAGCATCACCCATGTGGCCGGTGACTTGTACCGCGCCAACAATGGCGGCTGGTATGTGGCTGTGCTGGTCACGCCCGCAGGCATCGTGCTGGTCGACACGCTCAACACCGACTTTGCGCAGTGGCTCAAGAAAGCTCTAGCCGAGCGCTTCCCCGGCAAGATAGTCAAATACGTCATCTACAGTCACAGCCACTGGGACCATGCCGAAGGTGGACGCGTGTTTGCCGACACCGCCACCTTCATCGGTCAGGAAGGCATGCTGCGCAATATGGACGGTCGCTATCCGGCCCTGCCCGGTGACATCGTCGATCGCAACGAAGATGGGCGCCTGAACATCGCGGAGTTTGAGCAACCGTTCTTAGACAGGCTGTGGTTCTGCGGCTCCACACGTGGCGCGGTTACCAACAAGGACACCGATCATCACGGCAGCATCACATCGGCGCAGTTCTTTGCCGACATCGTCAAACCCGACATTGTCTACAGCGAGCGCATGACCTTGCGCTTTGGCGGCAAGACGATGGAGCTGGTGTTCCCGGGCAAGAACCATGCGAACGACGGCACGGCAGTGTTGTTCAAAGACGAGCGCGTGCTGTTTGCGGTGGACTTCCCCGCCGATGCATTGGTGCAAGCCTCGATGCGCTCGCTGCCCAGTGCGTGCGGTCCATTTGATGGCCACCCCATGTCCGAATGGATTAAATCCTATCGCACCCTAGAGGCATTGGACTTTGATGTGCTGGTCGGCGGGCATGGCACCGTGGCTTTTCGCAAGCAGGACATCACCGAAGGCCGCGAGTACTTTGAATATCTGCAGCACGAAGTAGAGGGCGCTATGTCACGCGGCCTGAGTCTTGCGCAGATGCGTGAGCAACTAACGCTGGACCGCTACAAAAGCTGGGCGCATTACGCCCAGTTGCGGCCCTATAACATCGAAGCCGCGTACCACAACCTGAGCATCTACAAATAAGGCTGCTCAGGGCCAGCGCGTCGCAACCCACTGCAAAAACGCCGGCCAATTAGGACCGGCAGTATGTCCGCCTTCATGCTGCCTGAAAGCCAAAGCACCGCCGGTCACCGTGACCTGCGGCGCAGGATAGTCGCTGGCTCCTACATCACCGGCACCCAGCATCCGATAGACCGGCCCGGCAGCAACCGTAGCCAGAAACATGCCGCGTGCATCAATCCAGCCGCCTTCGACTTCGGGCGCACCAGCGCTGATGAACACCGGCCTCGGTGCACACAGCGCAATCAACTCGTGTGCATCTACAGGTAAGTCGTTAGCCGTGAGCGGCCCGGCATACTTGAGGTAGTTGCCAGCCATCCAGTGATACTCACCCGGTGCAGCCAGATTCTCGACGCGCTCGCCCCAGTCACGCCGGTGCAGCTTTGCGCCGCCCGCACCCGATGAGGCAATAAAGCCTGCAGCAAAGCGCGTGTCATAGGCCATCGCCACGAGGGCGGCCTTGCCGTAGCGAGACAGCCCCTCAACCGCAACGCGTCGAGCATCTACTTGCCGATCAGTGGTCATATAGTCGAGCGCACGACTGGCGCCCCAAGCCCAGGCACGCAGCGCACCCCAGTCTTCAAGGCCACGCGGCTTGCCGTGGTTACCCAAACCGATGATGCCCTGCTGCAAACCCGCACCGTTGTCGGCCTGCACACTACGGGGCGAGACAATCGCATAACCCCAGCCGCGCTCCAGCACCTGCTGCTGCCAAGACTGTTGACCCGGGGGCGGCGGCGGGTTGAACGGACTGGCACCAATAAAGCCCAACTCCAGGATCACCGGCACTGGGCCAGCGGCCGTAGCGGGCGTAGTCAACTGCAATTCGATAGTGACCACACCATCGGGCTTGTCAGCATGTGTTGCGGTGCCGCGCAGGTCTTTGCGAATAACTTCGATGCCCTGCTCTAGCAGCCGTTGCTGCGACAGCACGGTCCACTTTACGGCGGGCAGACCTGCTGGTACGCGCCCATATACTTCGCGATCAAAGTGCTCGAGCAGTTCGCTGCGACGCTTGCGCCAATCGGCTGCACTGCGCACCGGCTTGTCGTTATTGAAACGCAGGGCATCAGGCAAAGGCGCCAACAATGCCGCACGCGCTTCATCATAGTTGGGGGCAGTAGGGCCCGACGTGGCGCGGCTATCGGCAGCCGGACGCAGGGACTCGATGCCCAGCAGATCCAACAGGCGACGATGGTCTTGCTGTGCGGCGGCAGCCAATTGCGCCGCGGCAGCCTGCTGCGCCGGCGTCGACGGCTGCTGTGCAAACGCAGCCGGCTGGGCCGCCAGCGCCAGCATCACAATCAACGAAACCGGCTTCATGCACTTAGGGCGCAATGGAATAGCGCGGCAGCGGCTCTGGCATCTCTGCCAGGAAGTACGCAAGCACTGCCATCGTCGCCACCTGCGACTGCAGACTCTGCGGCTCTACTTTGTCGAGCGTATCGGCGGCTGTGTGGTGGTAACTAAAATAGCTACGCGCATCAACCAGTGGCGAGAAGCCCGGCACGCCCATCACCTGCAGCGGCTCAATGTCTGCACCGGCATCGCCTTCGTTGTGCTTGAGTGCGGTGGCACCGATGGGCCGCAGCGCATCGATCACCGGGCGCAGTGCGGCCAGCGACTCGGGCCTCACCGCCGCAGAGATACCCAGCGCACGACCGCCGCCCTCATCGCTTTCGATGGCCGCAATCTGCTTGTCGGCGTTACCACTCAGCGCAGCGGCATAGGCTTTACCGCCACGCCCACCGTTCTCCTCATTCGTCCAAGCAACAAAGCGAATCGTGCGACGGGGATGTAGGTTCAGTTGCCGTAGTACCTCTATGACGCCGGCAGCGGCATAAACGCCAGCACCATCATCCACTGCGCCGGTACCCAGATCCCATGAATCTAAATGTCCGGACACGATCACCACTTCATCGGGCTTTTCGCGTCCGCGCCAATCGGCGATCACATTGAAGCTGTCGGCATCGGGCAGCGTCTGTGGGGTGAGCAGCAAATTCATGCTGACCGGACCCTGGGCCGCAAGACGCTGCACTAGATCGGCGTCCTCTGCAGACAACGCGGCGGCGGGAATGGCTGCCTGGCCAGGCTTGAAACTGGTGTTACCGGTATGCGGCAGGCGGTAATCGGCGCCACCCACAGATCGAACCAACGCGGCCACCGCCCCCAACGCAGCAGCGGCAGAAGCACCGCCGTTGCGATAGCGCACGGACTGCCCATAGGCCGTGCCTGCCTCACCGTTATCAGCGAGGCGTTGGTCAAAGCGAGTATGAAACAGCACGATGGCCCCGCGCACTTCTGCTGCGCGCTTGTTCAACTCTTCATAGTCCTGCACCACCACGACGCGTGCAGTAAGCCCCGCTGCAGGTGTGGCTGCTGAGTTACCCAATGCCGTCAGGTGCAGCTTTTGGGTAATGCCAGAGGGTCTGCCGATGTATTCAACTAGTGACCCCTGCTCCAGCCCGCGCACCCAGTGCGGCACCTTGGCCGGTTGCAACTGCACGGTGGCACCTAGCGTGCGCATCGTTGCAGCCACTTGTTGCACTGCCGCTTCCAGTTGTGGCGAACCTGACAAACGCGGACCGATTCGATCGGTGAGCGCTGCCAGATTGGTCATGGCCCAGTCGCTGTGCATCGATGCATCGCGAATCCGTGCAAGCGTTGCGCCGTCCACCGCTGCCGCGGGCTCTGCAGCACACAACGGCATCGTTGCCAGCACACCAACAATAGACAACATCAGTTTGCGCATGGGAATCACCAGATTTTGCACGGTTTGGGACGGACCATCGGCTGACCCGCTTTGCACGAGAACGCTTGAGCGAACTGCGGCAGGTTAGAGACCAAGCCATTGACTCGATATTTGAGCGGCGAATGCGGATCGGTGGCGGCACTGAGGCGCAGTTGCTCGGGGCGCGTATCGCCACAGGCCCACTGCGCGTTGCCCACAAAGAAGCGCTGCTCAGGCGTCAGCCCATCACGCGGCTGGGCATTGGCAGTGGCCGGGTCCATTTTCCAAGCGATCCACGCCAGCACTAAACCACCCAAGTCGGCGATATCTTCGCCTTCGGTGAGCTTGCTGTTGATTTTGATGTCATCGACTACCGTGTACTGCGCATATTGATCGACCACGCATTGCGCGCGCTCTTCAAAGGCCTTGCCGTCAGCGGCAGTCCACCAGTCACGCAGATTGCCCTTGGCATCAAACTGCCGGCCTTCATCATCAAAGCCATGCGTCAGCTCGTGGCCGATGGTGCCACCGGTGTTGCCGTAGTTGGGCGCATCGTCGATGGATGCGTCATACAGCGGTGGTTGCAATACGCCGGCGGGGAAGTTGATGTCGTTCATCTGCGGGTCGTAATAGGCATTGACCGTCGGCGGCGTCATGCCCCATTCGCCACGATCCAAAGGCTTGCCGATCTTGGCCAGTTGGCGCCGGGCTTCAAACAGTGTGGCGCGCTCGACGTTGCCAGCGAAGTCTTCACGCTGCAGCGTGATGCTGCTGTAGTCGCGCCAGCGATCCGGGTAGCCAATCTTGTTGGTAATGCCATGCAGCTTTTGCAGCGCACGCGCCTTGGTCTGCGGGCCCATCCAATCCAGCTGCTCCAGTTCGATCTCAAACGCGCGCTCCACCTGAGCGGTCATGTGCAGAACCTTCTGCTTAAGATCCGCACTGAAGTTGCGACTCACAAACTCCTGACCCAGTGCATCACCCAATTGCCGGTCCACCAACTGCACGCAGCGCTTCCACCGCGGCTGCTGCGCCGGCACGCCGCGTAGCGTGCGGCTGTAAAAGTCGAAGTTGGCGTCCACAAAATTACTCGACAGATACGGCGACATGCCACGTGCGTACTGCCAACGCAGATAGGCCTTAAGCGTCGCCAGATCTACTGTCTGCAATTGCTGATCCAGCATCTGCAAAAAACGCGGTTCAGTCACATTAAAACGCCGCAATGATGCTGCGCCCACGCCTTGCAGGTACGCACGCCAATCAAAATGCGGCGTCAGGCGTTGCAACGCAGCCAAATCCATTTTGTGCAGCAGCTTGCGCGGGTCACGACGCTCAACACGCGTCAGCGATGCGCTCGCCAGCGACATCTCCAATTGCAGCACCTGCGCCGCGGCACGGGTGGCCTGCACCTCGCTGTCGCCCAGCAACATCAACACACGCACCACCTGCGCCACATACTGACGACGCAGCTCAACGGACTTGTCGTCCTGACGGCTGTAGTAGTCGCGATCCGGCAGACCCAGGCCGCCAGCCTGGGCAAAGGCAATGACCTGAGACGAATCGACCAGATCCTGACTGGCCGAGAAATCGAACAGCGCATTGGTGGGTGTGGCCAGATGCAGATCAGCCAGCAGCATCGGCAGGCCGCGCAGATCGCTCAGCGCATCGATGGCTGCCAACCGCGGCGCCAATGGCGCACTGCCGCGACGCTCGATGGCGGTCTCGTCCATGCAGGCGGCAAAGTAATCGCCCACCTGCTGCTGGGTGGCGGTGCGCGGCGCATCGGCGCGCGATAGCCCGTCGAGAATGCCCCACAGGTAGCGCTGATTGGCCACCGTGGCGCGCCGATACACATCCCAGCTCGACTGATCGTCGGGGATGGGGTTGGCGCGCAGCCAGCCACCACAGCTGTACTGATAAAAATCCACACAAGGATCGACCGCGCGGTCCATCGACGCCGGGTTAAGGCTCGGCTCATAGGGGAGCTGAGTCAGCGGCTGCTCGGGCGGGGCCTGCTGGGCCGCGGCGGCAGAGCCAGCGCCGGCAGCCAGCAGGGCAGACAGCAACAAAACGACACTCCGACCGGCCATAAGGGGCTCCCGCTGCAAAGGGCTGATAGCCAAACACCCTATATAAAGAAGACGGCCGCGTCATGCCCAGCGCAGACGGGGCTTGTCTGTTGCAAATTTATGCACTATCCTTGCATGCTTATGCAACAAGACCTGCATCTCGCCGACCGTCGTAATGCCATCCTGCGCCTGCTGCGCGGCTCGGTCGTGCGCCGTCAGGAAGATCTGGTCGGCCTGCTGCACCAGCAGGGCTTCGACGTCACCCAGTCTTCGGTCAGTCGCGACATGCGCGAGCTGGGCGTGATCAAGGCACAGGGCCGCTATCTGCCGCCGGGCGCCGAACTGTCGCCGGTACAAGGCGACTTTGGCGCGGTGGCGCGCTTCGTGCGGGCAGTGCTGCCTTCCGGCCCGTCAATCACCGTGGTCAAGACCAGCGCAGGGGCTGCCGGCACCGTGGCCGCCGTGCTCGACAAGGCCGACTGGCCCGAGGTGGTGGGCACCATCTCCGGCGACGACACCATTTTTATTGCCACCCAGGATCAGGCTGCGCAGCAGCGACTGATCATCCGTCTTCAATCCTCGTTCCGGATCCAAGCAGCATGAGCAACACCAACAAGCCCATCGTCCTCGCCTATTCGGGTGGTCTCGACACCTCTTTCCTGGTGCCCTGGGTCGCCGAGAACACCGGTCGCCCAGTCATCACAGTCACTGTCGATACCGGCGGCATCGATGCCGCGGCCGCCAAGACGCTGGCAGAGCGTGCCGTTGCGCTAGGCGCTATCGATCACCACCAGATCGATGCGCGCGCCGACTATTTCAACGAGGTGCTGCGCTTTCTGATCATGGGCAACGTGCGTCGCGGCCAGATGTACCCGCTGTGCGTGGGTGCCGAGCGCACCATGCAGGCCCAGACCATCGCACGCGTGGCCCGCGAACTGGGCACCAACATGATCGCGCACGGCTGCACAGCTGCCGGCAACGACCAAGTGCGCTTTGAAGTGGCGCTGCGTACGCTGGCGCCCGACCTTGAAGTGTTTGCACCGGTACGTGATAAGGCCTTCAAGCGCTCGGAAGAACTCGAATATCTTCAGGCGCGCAACCTGCCGGTGCCGCCGCATGGCGCGGCCTATTCGATCAATCGCGGCCTCTGGGGCGTGACCATCGGTGGCACCGAAACGCTCACCTCCAAGGGCAGCATTCCCGAAGATGCGTGGGTGCTCTCTAAGGACGCGTTCGTCAATCCAGCCCCTCCCGCCTGCCACACCGTGCACTTTAATGAAGGCGTGCCGGTCGGCCTGGATGGCAAAACCATGAGCCCGGTTGAGGTCATCGAGCGTCTGGAGACTATCGGTGCTGCGTTTGGCATCGGTCGTGGGATTCATCTGGGCGACACCATCATCGGCACCAAGGGCCGCGTGGCTTTCGAAGCGCCCGCCGCAGAGATTCTTCTTAATGCGCATCGTGAGCTGGAGAAGCTGGTGATGACGCCGCGTCAGCAGCGCATCAAAGACAGCGTCGCCGGCCCCTATGGCGATCTGGTTCATGAGGGTCAGTTGCTCGATCCGGTGTGCCGCGATATCGAAGCACTGCTGCTGTCGTCGCAGTCGCGCGTGACGGGCGACGTGCATGTGCTGCTGCGTCCTGGTCAGTGCTTTGTCGAGGGCGTCGAATCGCCGTTCTCGATGATGGCCGCTTCCAAGGGCGTGTATGGCGAGGCAGTGGGCGAATGGACCCCGACCGATGCGCTGGGTTTCTCCAAGATTGTGGCCCTGACGGGCGTATTTCACCGCCGTGCTGGCGAACAGGCTGCAAAAGCCGAAGGCAACAAGTAGATGAAGAGCGTCGTCGTCGACAAGATCGCCTCGGTCACGCAGGCCCTGGGACTCAAGCACGACCTGCGCGTTGCAGAGGACAACATCCCCGCCGAAGAGGGCGTGGTGTTGGTGGTCGAAGTGCTGACCAACAAGTCCACCTACAACACGCTGGAACTGACCAGCGGTCGCATGGCCAAGGTTGTGCGCGGCGATATCGTGGTCGGTGCATTGGGCACACGGCGTGCGCTGTTTGGTTATTCGGGTCGCGTGCCCGAGTCGGTCAAGGCCGGCGATGTCATTCAGATGCTCAACATCGGTGGTGTGCTGGGCGTGTGCGACTCGGCCAACCCCGACAAGGGCAAACCGTTTGATGTGCGCGTGCTGGGCGTGGTGCTGCAGTTCCCCTTCCTGGGTGAGCGCATCGGCGTGCCGGCGCGCGTGGGTTCACGCAAGCTCAATTACGATGCGCCGCTCGACACGCAAGGCGTGCCGGTGGTGGCACTGGCTGGTACCTGCATGGAAGCCGGCAAGACTGCCGCTGCCTGCGCCATCGTTTCGCGCATGCGTCATCGCGGACTTGTGGTCGATGTATTCAAGGCCACTGGCGTTTCGCTGCGTCGCGACATTCTGGCCATGGAAGATTCCGGCGCCCGCAACGGCCTCATCTTCACTGATCTGGGCGTGGTCACCACTACGGCCAAGACCGGTCCGGCGCTTACCCGCACCATGCTCACCGAGCTTGCTGCTAAGAAGCCCGACGTCATTGTGTTCGAGCTGGGTGATGGCCTGATAGGCACTTATGGTGTCGATGCCATCCTCAAGTGCGAAGACATCGCCAAGTCGCTGACCAGCGTCGTGCTCTCAGCCAACGATCCCGTGGCTGCATGGGGTGGCGTGAAGTTACTGCGCGAGCGATTTGGCATTGAGCCTTCCGTGGTCACCGGCCCTGCCACCGACAATGCAGTGGGCGTACAGATCATTGAAGAGCAGATGAACGTGCGCGCCTGCAACGCGATTACCGATGGCGCCAAGCTAGGCGATCTGATCATCGACAGTCTGAAGCTGCCGGCCAAGGCTGCGGAATCAGCCTGATGAGCACGTCTGCCATTCCCGTCATCGTGCTCGGCGGCACCGGCTATGTAGCCGGTGAGTTGCTGCGCCTGATTGCCGGCCATCCGCAACTGCAGTTGGCGGGCATTTTGTCCGACAGCCAGCCCGGTGCTGCGGTAGCGGCTTCGTTTGGCCACTTGGCCAGCGCCTATCCCGACGCGGTGTTCTCATCGATCGAACAGATCGAAGCACTGGTGGCCAGCCTGCCGGTCAGCGCCATCTTCTCGGCCGCACCGCATGGTGCATCAGCCGCGCTCATCGATCGCTTGCTGACGGTGGCCGAGGCTGCAGGCACACAGCCGCGCGTCGTCGACATTTCTGCGGACTTTCGTTACAGCACCGATGCAGCCTATGCCGCGGTCTATAAGCATGCACACGGTGCGCCGGCGCGCTTGCCGCAGTTCAGCTGCGCAGTGCCCGAACATCTGGCGCAGTCGCCCACACCGCACGTGGCGCATCCGGGCTGCTTTGCTACGGCCATCCTGTTGGCTTCGGTGCCTCTGCTCAAGCTGGGTCTGGTGTCGCCACAGCTGTTTGTCAGTGGCGTGACCGGCAGCACCGGCTCGGGTCGCAAGCCCACCGACGGCACGCACCACCCGCAACGGCACAGCGATATGTATTCGTACAACGCGCTGGCGCATCGCCATACACCCGAGGTCACTGCCTGCGCACTGGCCGCCAGCGATGTGGCTGCAGACTTTAATTTCGTACCGCACTCGGGCCCGTTTGCGCGCGGCATTCATGTGACGGTACAGGCGCAGTTGATACAGCCGGTATCACAGGCGCAGCTGCTGCAGGCCTTCACAGACTTTTATGCACACTCCCCGTTCGTGCACGTGGCCGCACAGGCACCGCGCATCAAAGATGTGGCAGGCAGCAACTATGCGCGCCTGTCGGTTGCAGCCAACGGCCGCAGCGTCGCGGTCATGAGCGTCATCGACAATCTCAACAAGGGCGCCGCCGGCGGCGCCATGCAATGGATGAACCGCCTGCTGGGCCTGCCAGAGACCTCGGGTCTTACGGCGCCGGCTGCCGGTTGGACCTGATACGCCAAGGACACGTCTCGTCATGCATGACTATCTCGCACCCGTATTTGCCCAGTATCCGCTGCCCGTCGCACGCGCCGAAGGCGTGTGGCTGTACACGCCAGAGGGTCGTCGCGTACTGGACATGTACGGCGGCCATGCCGTGGCGGCGCTTGGCTATGGGCACAAGGGCTGGACTGATGCACTGATCGCACAGGCACAGGCCGTCAACTTCCAGACCAACGCCGTGCCGATGGATGTGCGGCTGCGCGCTGCAGAGCGGTTGGTGAAGTTCTCTGGTCTGCCCTTCGAGCGCGTGTTCTTCGTCAACAGCGGCGCCGAGGCCAATGAGAACGCACTCAAGATGGCGTTCACGGTTACCGGGCGCAGCGAGGTCATTGCGCTGGAGCAAGGCTGGCATGGCCGCACACCCGGTGCCGCCGCCATCACCTGGGGCGCCATGGAGAAGTGGTATGGCTATCCGCGCACGCCGTTTGATGTGCAGTTCGTGTCGCGCACCGATACGACGGGTCTGGCCGCCATCACCGAGAAGACCGCTGCGGTCTTTGTCGAACCGGTGCAGGGCGTGGGTGGTGCCTTCGATATCGGCGCCAGCTTCTTACAGGCGCTGCGCAAGCGCTGCGATGAAACCGGCACCATGCTCATCTTTGATGAAGTGCAGTGCGGCATGGGCCGTACCGGCCATCCGTTCGGCGCCAATCTGTATGGCGTGATGCCGGACATGATCACCACCGCCAAAGCACTGGGCAACGGCTTTCCGTGCTCGGCGCTGTTGATGTCGGCCAAGGTCTCGAAGGCCATCAAGCTCGATGCGATGGGCACCACTTTTGGTGGCGGACCGATGGCCTGCGCAGTCATCGAAGCCGTCATCGAGGCCATCGAATCCGAAGACCTGCTGGCCAATGTGCGGCGCGTGTCCCAGTACATCCGCGACACCTGCATCGTGGGCCCGGTGATTGGTCACCAAGGTGCAGGCTTTCTTACTGGTCTTAAGACTCGCGTGCCTGCCAAGCAAGTACAACAAGCGCTGCTTGCGCAAGACATCCTCACCGGCACCAGCGGTGACCCCAACGTACTGCGCCTGTTGCCGCCGTACGTACTCAAGGAAGCCGACGTCGACTTTCTGGCCGCCGCGCTCGCGCGCCTTACGTTCTGAAGGATCGAATCATGAAACGATTCCTCGACCTTGCCGATCTTGAACGCGATGCAGTACTAGACCTGCTGGCTCTTGCTGCGCGTCTGCAAAAGCATCCCGAACCGCAGGCTCTGGCCGGCAAAATTTTGGGCATGGTGTTTTTCAATCCTTCGCTGCGCACCCTGGCCTCTTTTCAGGCTGGTATGGCACGACTGGGCGGCACGTCATTTGTCGTGACTCCGGGCCAAGGCACTTGGAAGCTCGAGCATCGCTTAGGAGCCATCATGGATGGCGATCGCGCCGAGCATGTGCGCGAGGGCATTCCGGTGTTGGCATCGTATTGCGATGCGTTTGGTATCCGTGCGTTTGCTGAAGGCACCGATCTAGGGTTTGATCTGGCCGAAACGCAGTTCAATGCAATGGCTGCCACGGTCAACAAGCCGCTGATCAATCTTGAATCGGCCGTCAACCATCCCTGCCAGGCACTGGCAGATTGGAAGACCATGGACGAGCTGGGCGTGCCGCAGCGCGGCAAGTTTGTGCTGTCGTGGGTCAAGCATCCGCGCCCGCTGCCGCTGGCAGTGCCCGCAGCAACGCTGCACATGGCCGCCATGCGCGGTATGGATGTCACCGTGCTGCGTCCGGATGGCTTTGCGTTGCCCGATGCCATTATGGAGAAGGCGCGCCGTGCTGCTGCCGCCTCAGGTGGTTCTGTCAGCGAGACCACAGACCGCGCTGCCGCCATGAAAGGCGCCACGGTGCTGTATGCCAAGGAGTGGGGCTCGACTCGATTCTATGGTGATGTGGAGGGTGATAGCACCCTGCGCTCTCAACTGGGCGACTGGCAGGTCGACGAGCGTTGGTTTGCCAATGCCGAACAAGACTGCCGCTTTATGCATTGCCTGCCAGTGCGACGCAATGTCGCAGTGGCCGACCATGTCCTCGATGGCCCGCGCAGCGTCGTGCTGCAAGAGGCTCATAACCGCATGCCGGCCCAAATGGCCGTGCTGCACCGTCTGCTTGCCAACTCGAATTAACAGGGCGCAACCATGATCGTTCATAGCTCCGACAAGTCTGCCGCCGTTCGCGCCCTGCGCAACGCGTCTCCTTACATCCGCATGTACAAGGGCAAGATCTTCGTGATCAAGGCCGGTGGTGCAGTGTTCGGCGATCCGGTCGCCACACGCGCGCTCATCGAGCAGATCGCGATCCTGCATTACCTGGGCATCCGCGTAGTGATGGTGCATGGTGGTGGTCCGCAGCTCACACAAGTCACCGAGGCCATGGGCGTACCGACGCGTATGGTGCAAGGCCGTCGCGTCACCGACGAGAAATCAATCGATGCCACCTCAATGGTGCTCAATGGCCTGATCAACACACGCTTGCTGGCCATGTGCCGCGAGCTGGAGATTGAGGCAGTGGGCGTATCGGGTGTCGATGCCGGACTGGTCAAGGCGCACAAGCGTCCGCCAGTACAAGTTGACTCTGAGATGGTCGACTATGGCTTTGTCGGTGACATTGACCTGATCGACGGCTCGGTGCTGCGCAAGCTGCTCGACAACGGCCTGATGCCCGTGGTCAGCCCGCTGTCGGCCGACGACAGCGGCCAACTGCTCAACATCAATGCAGACACCGTTGCAGCGGCTATCGGCGCAGCGCTGGGTGCAGAGAAGCTGATCCTGTGCACCGGTGCGCCGGGCATCCTGGCCGACGTCAACGATCCGCGTTCGATCATCTCTTACACCGATCTCAAGGGTCTCGATGCCATGCTTGCCAGCGGTGCCATCAAGGACGGCATGCTGCCCAAGGCCAAGGCCATTGAAGCGGCGATCCGCGGCGGCGTGCGGCGCGTGCATGTCATCTCGTATGACGCACCCGACAGCATCTTGGCAGAGATCTTTACCAACGAAGGTACCGGCACGCTGATCGTCAATGACGTCAACGACGTCAACGCGCTGTCGCCGGCAGAACAGCAAGTCGGCAAGGCTTAAGGCGCACGCCATGAGCCGTCTCTGGGACAAAGGCGCACCGCTGGATGAGCGCGTACTGCAGTTCACCGCCGGCGAGGACTATGCCCTCGACGAACGGTTGGTGCCCTATGACGTGCGCGCCTCAATCGCGCACGCCGAAATGCTGTATACGCGCGGTCTGCTCGAAGCCGCCGACCTAGAGGCGATCCGCGACGGCCTGCAACACTTGGCAGTGGAACATGCGGCCGGTCAGTGGCGCATCAGCCTTGCTGACGAAGACGGACAGACAGCACTCGAACAGCGTCTGACTGCACGCATCGGTGCGGCCGGGGGTCGCGTGCATCTGGGCCGTTCGCGCAACGATCAGGTGCTGACGGCGGTGCGCTTGTATCTGCGCGATGCCGCCACTGGGCTGGCCGAGAATGCGGAACGCGTTGCCGGCGAGCTGGATCAATTGGCTGCACGCCAAGGCGCGGTCGTGCTGCCTGGCTATACGCATATGCAACAGGCGATGCCCAGCTCAGTAGCACTGTGGGCTGGCGGCTTTGCCGGCGAGCTGCGCGATGATGCTGCAGGTCTACGCAGCGTGCTGCGACGCATCAACCGCAATCCATTGGGATCGGCCGCTGGCTATGGCGCGCCCGGGCTGGGGCTGGATCGCGAACTCACGCGCGCCAAGCTGGATTTTGCTGAAGTACAGGAACCGGTGACCAGCGTGCAGTTGTCACGCGGCAAGGCCGAGGCACAGCTGCTGTTCGAGATTGCACTGACGATGCAAGACCTGGGTCGTCTGTCGAGTGATCTACTGCTGTTCTACACGCAGGAGTTTGCCTTCGTGTCGTTGCCGGATGCCTTTACTACCGGCTCTTCGATCATGCCGCAGAAGCGCAACCCGGACGTGTTCGAGCTGCTGCGCGGTCGCAGTGCCTCGGCGCAGGCCTGCCTGCTGGAAGCCTTGGCTATATTTGCCAAGCTGCCCTCTGGCTATCAGCGCGACTTGCAGCTGCTCAAGCAGCCGCTGTTTCGCGGCATCGATCTGTGCGCCCAAGCGCTGGACATCATGGCCACAGCACTGCCAGCGGTGAGCTTTAATCCGGCACGCATCAAGATCGATCCGTCGATCCACACCGCTGAAGAAGCCTATGCGCTGGTCGTCAAAGACGGCATTCCTTTTCGCGAGGCCTATCGCATCGTCGGTGCCAGGCTTAAGGCCGGTGGCTGACAGCGACGCGCAGCAGCGCAGCCTGCACCGCTGGGTGCAGGCGATGTACGGCCTGCATGCACTGGCACTGGTGTCGGTGCTAGCGGGAGCTTTCCTCGGCCTGGCTCTGTTGTTTGCGTTGCCATCGGCCGTGGCGGTGCTGATGAACCTGCTGCGTGTACGCAGCGCGCGCGGCAGCACGCTACACACCCACTTTCTCTGGCAGCAGCGCAGCGTCGGCTACACGGTACTGGCGGTTGTGGCTGCGACTCTGGCTCTAGGGCCTGTCGTGCTGCTGGGCGTCGGATCCACCGTACTGCTGAGCGCCTATGGCGCGATCGGCCTGTGGGCCGCATGGCGTATCGGTACAGGTTGGCTGGCTTTGCGCGACGGCCACACCCCCTGACCGGCTATCATCGAGCGCATGCACCGCACCGCAACGCTGTCGATCGTTACCGCCCTGTTGGCTGCCGCACTGCTTGCAGGCTGTGGCCAAACAGGTTCGCTCTATCTGCCCGATCGCACCGCTGAGCCGGTTACTGCACCGGACACTGCAACGGCAGATCGCAGCGAAGACACACACCGGAAAATCCATTGAGTAACGCAGCGCCGCTGATCCTGGTCGATGGATCGTCTTATCTATATCGCGCCTTTCATGCGATGCCGCCGTTCACCAACAGTCGCGGCGAGCCAACCGGTGCAGTAACGGGCGTACTCAACATGCTGCAACGCTACGAGCGCGAGCACGCTGGCGCTCGCGTAGTCGTGGTGTTTGATGCACCAGGACGCACCTTTCGTGACGACCTGTACGCACAGTACAAGGCGCACCGCCCGCCCATGCCCGATGATCTGCGCGCGCAGATTGATCCGCTGTTACAGGCCGTGCAGGCACTAGGCTTTCCGCTGCTGCGGATCAGCGGCGTAGAAGCAGACGATGTCATCGGCACGCTGGCGCGGCGCGCAGCCGATGCCGGTGAGCAAGTGCTCATCTCCACTGGCGACAAAGACATGGCGCAGTTGGTGGACGCGCATATCACGCTGATCAACACCATGAGCAACTCGCGCCTGGACCGCGAAGGCGTCAAAGCCAAGTTTGATGTGTGGCCCGAGCAGATCATCGATTATTTGGCGCTGATCGGCGACAGCAGCGACAACATTCCAGGCATCGACAAAGTGGGCCCCAAGACCGCTGCCAAGTGGCTGGCGCAGTACCACACGTTGGATGCGATCGTAGCCAACGCGGCCGACATCGGCGGCAAGGTTGGCGAGAACCTGCGCGCCGGCCTTGAGACACTGGCGCTGTCGCGGCAATTGGCCACTATCCAACTGGATGTGACACTGCCCGACGAACACCTGGACTTCACGCGTCGCCCAGTAGACGAAGTTGCGCTGCGCGCGCTGCATGCTCAGTTAGAAATTAAGATGCTGCTGTCGGCCATTGAGGGCGGCGCAGCGCCAGTGGCCAGCGCCAGCAGGATCAGCAGCGCCGAACCAGCACAGCCTGCACCGCAGGCCGACAGTGCCTTGGGTGCGTTGCCGCGCCATTACGAAACGGTATTAACCCAGGAGCAGCTGCAAACCTGGCTCGATCGACTGGCTGTAGCACCGCTGATCGCCTTTGACACCGAGACCACTAGCCTGGACTACCGTGCCGCGCGCATCGTCGGAGTGTCTTTTAGTGTGACGCCGGGCGAGGCAGCCTATGTGCCACTTGCGCATGTGTATCCCGGTGCGCCGGATCAACTCGATCGCGACACCACCTTAGCGCTACTTAAGCCCCTACTGGAAGATGCAGCGCTGCCCAAGGTGGGTCATCACCTCAAGTACGACGCGCATGTATTGGCCAACCACGGCATCGTGCTGCGCGGCATGCGTTACGACACCATGCTCGAGTCCTATGTTTGGAATAGCGTGGCTACGCGCCACGACATGGACTCCTGTGCTGCGCTGTATCTGGGCATTACCACCATCAAATATGAAGAGGTGGCCGGCAAGGGCGCCAAGCAAATCGGCTTTGATCAAGTGGCCATCGAGCAAGCGGCACCCTATGCCGCCGAAGACGCCGACGTGACGCTGCGCCTGCATCAAACATTGCACGCCCGGTTGCAGGGCGAGCCCGGCCTGCTGGCGCTGTGTGATGAGCTGGAGCAGCCATTGGTCGCTGTGCTGCTGGCGATGGAAGAGCGCGGTGTACTGGTAGATGGCGCGCTACTGCGCATCCAGAGCGGCGAGATCGGCCGCACCCTGCTCGATCTGCAGGCTCGCGCCCACACTGCCGCAGGCGGAGAGTTCAACCTCGATTCGCCCAAGCAGTTACAGCACATCCTGTTTGATCGGCTGGGCATTGCACCGCTACGCAAGACACCCACCGGCCAACCCTCTACCGCCGAAGACGTGCTCGAAGAACTCGCCGATGCGCATGAGCTGCCACGGTTGATCCTTGAGTACCGCGGCTTGGCAAAGCTCAAGTCGACCTACACCGATTCGCTGCCCTTGCAGCTGGATCCGCAATCAGGTCGCATCCACACGAGCTATCACCAGGCAGTAGCGGCCACCGGGCGCCTATCCTCCACCGACCCGAACCTGCAGAACATTCCGATACGCACACCCGAAGGCCGGCGCATCCGTCAGGCCTTTATCGCCCCACCGGGTTATGTGTTGATGGCCGCCGACTACTCGCAGATTGAACTGCGCATCATGGCGCACTTGTCCGGTGATCCGGATCTGCTGCGTGCGTTTGCTGCAGGCCGTGATATTCACCAGGCCACTGCCGCAGAGGTGTTCGGCGTGCCGCTGGACGAAGTCAGTGCAGATCAACGTCGCTCGGCCAAGGCCATCAACTTTGGCCTTATCTATGGCATGTCGGCTTTTGGTCTTGCGCGGCAACTGGGTATCGATCGCGGTTCAGCGGCACGCTATGTGGATCTGTACTTCCAACGCTACCCGGGCGTGAAGCAGTTCATGGATCGCACCCGTGAACAGGCCAAACAACTCGGCTATGTGGAAACAGTGCGCGGTCGCCGGCTATATCTGCCAGAGATCCGCTCCCGCAACCGTCAGCAACAGCAGTACGCCGAGCGCAGCGCCATCAATGCACCCATGCAAGGCACTGCAGCCGACATCATCAAGCAGGCCATGATCAACGTAGAGGGTTTGTTGACTGGTCAAGCGCTGCCGGCCCGACTGATCATGCAGGTGCATGACGAACTGGTTTTGGAAGTGCGGGCCGATGCGGTTGAGCAGATCAAATCTGCCGTGCGCGATGCCATGGTGGCCGCCGGGTCGCTACGCGTTCCCCTGCAGGTGGAAATCGGCGTCGGCGCCAACTGGGACCAGGCGCACTGAGCAGCGCGACCATTCGGAAAAACCGAACTGTCGTGCATATAAAACTTATGCAATCTGGCCGAACTTTTAGTCAGAGGCATGGTCTGATTCAGTGAGTGTGATGAACACTCCCCGTTTCTCTCCCTGAGCGGGCGAGCCTCTGGCATACCCTGCCGAGGCTCTTTCACCCCGGTGCCGTCATCGGGGTTTTTATTTTTTGGGGCCGCCTTGCGCGCACCAACGCTTGAGCACTGCACGGGCCTCGTCCAGGCCCGTGCGCTTCAATGCAGAAAATAACTGCACGCCGCCAATGCCCTCCAGCTGCGCCTGCGTGTCGCGCAGCACCTTGATGCCGCCGGAGTGAGTCAGCTGATCAGACTTGCTGAGCAGCACATGCAAACTCTCGGCCGGCAGCCCGGACCAATCCAGCAATTCCAGATCTTTGTCTTGAACGCCGCGGCGTGAATCCACCACCAGCATCAAACCACCGAAGCATTCGCGCACCCTCAGCCCATCGATCATGGGACCCCACTTGGCACGCACTTCGCCAGGGGCGTCGGCATGTCCATAGCCAGGCAGGTCGACCAGCCGCCGCTCCGGCAACAACTCGAAATAGTTAAGCAGCTGGGTACGGCCCGGCGTCTTGCTGGTGCGCGCCAGACCCTTGCGCGCCAAGATGGCGTTAATGGCCGTTGATTTGCCTGAATTGGACCGACCAGCGATCGCCACGTCCAACCCCCGATCGGGCGGAAACTGGCCTGCGCCTGCCACACTAAGCAGGAACTTCACATTTGGGAACAGACTCACAGGGCGGCCGCCTTTTGGCTGGGCGGCTTAGTGTACAATCTCGCGGCTTTTTAACGTTGCCGGAGCCTCAGGCCGATGACTATTTATACGTTGCCCGTAACCCGTATCGCCCCTCGCCTTGCTGCGCTAGCCGCCGCCTGCTTTGCGGCGCTGCTGCTGGCCCAACCCGTCGCCGCTGCCGAAGCAGCCGCCGTTATCAAGGGTTCGGCCGAAGCCGGTGCCGCCAAAGCCGTTGCCTGCACTGCCTGCCACGGTCCCAACGGCAATAGCGTCAATCCCGAGTGGCCGCGCCTTGCCGGTCAAAATGCCACCTACCTCGCAAATCAAATCAAGCTGATCCGCGGTGCCAAGCGCAACATCGTACTGATGGCCGGTATCGCCAACGCGCTCAGCGATCAGGACATCGCCGACATCGCGGCCTATTTCTCGACACAGACGCCTGTTGGCTTGGAAGCCGATGCCACCCTGTGGCAGGCCGGCTCCAAGCTCTATCGCAATGGTGACGCAACCCGCGGTATCCCGGCCTGCATGGCTTGCCACGGCCCTGGCGCGCGCGGCAACCCGGCAGCCGGCTACCCGGCACTGCGTGCGCAGCACGGCACCTACACGGCCAAGCAGTTGTCTGATTACGCCTCGTTGGCGCGCTACAGCAAGGACGACAAGGGTCAGATGCAGGGCAGCGCCAACAGCGTGATGATGCAAACCATCGCCTCGCGCCTCACCGATGCCGACCGCAACAGTCTGGCGAGCTATCTGCAGGGTATCCGCTAAAGGAATGTGATGAAAAAGGCGCTGCTGCTGACGCTGGTCACGGGCCTGCTGCTTGTGGGCTGCGGCAAAAAGGCGCCTGAGTCCGCGATTGATGTTGCAGCCGCGCAGCAGCGCAGCGCCGCTGCCAGTGCCGCCACCGAAAAGCTGGCGGCCGATGCGGGCAGCGAAACCAGCGACCGTGCCGATGCCACCCTCGAACGCGTAGCCACGCTACCCGAAGCCGGCCAATTGCCCGGCGGCAAGTGGAAAGCCGGGCAGCATTATCTGCCGGTCGTGCCGGCCCAAGGCACTAGCGCCCAACCCGGCGATGTCGAAGTCCTCGAAGTGTTCTGGTTCGGCTGCGGCCACTGCTACGCGCTGGATCCGTTCCTCGAGAATTGGCTCAAGAGCAAGCCGGCCTATATCAAGTTTGTGCGCGTACCGGTGATGTGGGGACCGGTGCATCGTGCCCACGCACGGCTGTTTTATACGCTGCAGGCATTGGGTCAGCTCGATTCGCTGTTCGGCCCCACGTTCGACGAAATCCAAACCCGCAACAACCCGCTGGTAGATGCCGACGAAGGCAAGACGCTCAAGATGCAGTTGGCCTTCGCGCGCAGCAAAGGCATTGCCGAGACAGACTTCAATCGCGAGTACAACGGGTTCTTCGTCAATCAGGCGCTGCAACGTGCCGACGATGTGACGCGCCGTTACAAGGTCGAAGGCGTGCCGAGCATCGTGATTAACGGCAAATACCAAACCGATGTGGCCATGGCAGGCGGACATGAGCAGCTGATTGCGCTCATCACCGACATGGCTGCAGCCGAGAAGAAGCGCTGACGGCGCCGGGCGCCGCGCGTTACGCCCATGCTGACCGTCTACGCGCAAGGACCGCAGGGCCTGCGACAACTCGATCGCAGCGTCGGCGCCCCCATCGAAGAAGAAGCAATCTGGCTGGACCTGCTCGAGCCGCGCATCGAAGAAGAGCGGCTGGTTGAAGCACGACTGGGCGTTGAAGTGCCCACACGCGAAGAGATGCGTGAGATCGAGTCATCGAGCCGGCTGTATGAAGACGGCGGTGCGCTGTACCTGACCGCCACCGTGGTCACCAAGCTCGACAGTGATCTGCCAGAGAACGCGCAAATCACGTTCATTCTTAAAGGCCCGCGACTGGTCACCAACCGCTACGCGGACCCGCTGCCCTTTCGACGTTTTGTGGCCTTTGCCGAGCGTCACCCTGCTGCGTGCAACAGTGCGCACGCTATTTTTGTCGGGCTGCTCGAGTCCATCGTCAATCGCATAGCCGATGTCATCGAACGCATCAGCTCGGACATCGACCAGTCTTCAGCCGAAGTGTTTGGCACGCAGCGCAAAGGCAGCAAAGCCGCAGCGCGCGACTTTCGCAAAGTGCTACAGCGTATTGGGCAAGGTGGCGAACTGATTGCCAAGGCACGTGAGAGTCTGGCTAGCCTGTCGCGATTGCTGGCCTTCGTCGAACAGTCCACCGATCCGTTGCCAGCCGATGTGCAAGTGCGCTTGCAGACCTTATCCAAAGACGTTGTGGCGATGAGCGATCACGCAGGGTTTTTGGGCACCAACCTCAACTTCATCCTCGATGCCACGCTGGGCATGATCAACATCGACCAGAACAACATCCTGAAGATCTTCTCGGTGGTGACCGTGTTTTTGCTGCCGCCGTCGGTGATTGCCGGCATCTTCGGCATGAACTTTGCGCACATGCCGGGCCTGCAGCAACCGTGGGGCTTCAGTGTGGCTGTTGCTGCCATGGTGGTGTCGGCGGTCGGCCCCTATGTGTGGTTCCGACAGCGTGGGTGGTTGTAAGCGCTGATCCCCATTTGGCGGCATAACGACTCTTGACAGGCCGAATTGATTCCTAATAATAGTTATTATCTATTAGGAGATCAGCATGCCCACCAGCGTCGCACTGAGTCCGCATTTCGAAGCCTTCGTCCGGGATCAAATCACAAGCGGTCGCTATAACAACGTCAGTGAAGTAGTGCGTGCCGGGCTACGGCTGCTTGAAGATACCGAGCGCCTGCAGGCGCTGCAGTTGCAAGCACTGCGCGCGGATGTGGCTGCCGGCAAAGCTAGCGGCCCCGCAGTTCCCGCAGAGCCAGTCTTTGATCGCTTGCAGGCCAAATACGCCCACAGGATCCAAGACAAGAACCGCTGATGCGGTTGTCGATAACACCGCTTGCCGAACAGGATCTCGAAGAGATCGGTGACTTCATAGCTATCGACAACCCAATTCGCGCGGCCAGCTTCATCGGAGAACTGCGCGAGCACTGCCGGCGCATCTGTTCAAACCCTTCAGCCTATCGGCGCCGACAAGACATCGCCAACGATGTCCGTTGCTGCGTACATGGCAACTACATCATCTTCTTTGGCGCAACGCCTGCTGAGGTCACCATCCTGCGCATCATCCATCGCGCACGCGATGTGTCCGGGCAGTTTGATCCGGGCTAAGCGCTGTCAGCGCGGCGGTGCGTACTCACGCAGCGGATACTCCAACAGCTTTTCCGAGCATTCTTCTTCCGGCAGTTCAGTGCCAGGCGGCTGACGCTTGAACAGTACGCGCGTAGTAAAGGCACCGCGGTAATACGCGGCATCTTCTATATGCAGCACGTCTTCTAGCGTGTTGGCATCTACCAGCCGTAGACGCTCAGTGATTTTCATTGCGGGTGATTGCGGCAAGCCGCTGGCGTGTATCCATTGCCGGCCATTAAAGCCTGCCGTGTCGATGACCAGCGTGTCGCCTTCCCACCGTCCCGACGAATAGCCTTCCCAGGTCGGGTCGGCATCTGCATCGAGCTTGAGCGGCCCATCCAAAAACACATGCCGCACCACATGACGATGCTGGCTGAATAGCGTGACCTTGACCGGCGCCTGCGTCAGCAGGAAAGGCGCATCGGTGAACATCAATCGCGGCGTGCCCGGCGGCAGACATCGATCCGCAGGGTCTGTTTGACTGCGCAGTTGCTTCTGGCCTGCAGGTGTAAGCACTGGCGCCTTGCCTTCGATGGTGCGCAGTTGCGTGACGGGTGCCGCCAAACGCCAAATGCCCGACAAACGCGGTCGCGTCCGTTCGGCTTCAATAGCGGCGCGTGACTTATCAGCGGCGGTTTGCAGAGCAGCGCGTGCAGCCGTTTCACGCGGCTGAGACGAAGGCGCTTGCGCATGAGCCATGGCGCTAGCGCCCAGCATCAGCACTGCGGCCACGCGTACGAATGAAAGGTATGTCATGCGCGGCTCCTAGTTGCGACGCAGCTTGCCGGCTGCATCGGACTTGTTGCGATTGTTCTCTTCGCAGACGTACTCGGCCAAGCGTGCCTCCGGTGCCCAGCGAAACTGGGCCCGTGCCGTCCACGCATGCGCATAAGTGCGCGGGTCGTCGATAGTGAAATCCACCTCGAGCAGATCCGGTGCGCGCTTGTGATAGCGCTCGGTAACTTTCATGTCACTGCTCTTGGGGCGGCCTTCTTCATCGACCTGCGTATAGCCATTGAGGTGCGTAGTGATCACCACCAGCTGGTCGCCCTCCCAATGCCCCACCGAATAACCCAGGTAGCTAAGCGGCCAGCCCGCCGGTGCCTCGGTGCGATCCATGTGGATGATGCGGTAGTTATGCATCACCTCGATGGCGATCATCGTCAGTTCCGGGGTCTGAACGATATCCAACGGATAGGGCACCGCCACCACCCGCGGCACGCCGCTGGGCAGGCAGTTGGCGTTCGGGTCAAACAGCGGCTCACCCCGCGCCTCGGCAGCAGTGCGGTTGTCAAAGAACGCACGCGCCCAAGGCAGGAAGGGTGTGGGCGACCCATCCATAGGCAGGATTGAGCGGTTGCTGCTCTGCGACAGCCAAGTGCCCGAGATATTGGGCACCGAATCCGGCACCCGGATATCACGCCGGGCCAAATCACCCATGGCCTGGGGCGGCGGTGCGCCAGCCCGCAACTGCGCCTGTGACGGCGCGCTAAAAACCAGCAGAGCGCCTATCGCAGCGCCCCAAAGCAGAGATGATCGAGTGTCCATGTGCCCCCCGCAGTCGAATCCGGTATCCTCGCCCGCTCAATGCGCCTGTAGCTCAGCTGGATAGAGTACTGCCCTCCGAAGGCAGGGGTCGTGAGTTCGAATCTCGCCAGGCGCACCACATCAAAGTAAAAGACCGGCCTCGAGCCGGTCTTTTAGTTTGATTGGCCTGTCCAGCGTGACACGCTCAGGATCTTAAAGCTGGGTCGTGAGTTCGACAGCCGGCCGCAGGTCGGCTGGACGCCGGAGCGCGCCGCGCGAAGGCGGTCCCGAGCAGCGCGAGGGACGAGCGGCGAAGCCGCGAGCAATCTCGCCAGGCGCACAACCTCTTGGATTGCCAAACACCGGGCTTCGGGTTCGACCCCCAGAGAACAAGCCGAACGATCCGAATTGGCTTCATGCCCTTCGATCGGCCCAAGCCAAATTTATATGCTGCCTGTAGCCCCATTCATGGCTGATCACCACATAGGAAAACCCTGTGAACCCATTCAAATTTTCTCCGGCGCTCGTTGCCCTCCTGGCGCTCACCGCTGGCTGTAACCCATCGAAGCCGCAGGCTGTCGAAGCACCGGCGCCAGATGCCGCTGCAATCCGCACCGCTATTGAAGGTCAGCTGGCTAAGTTCCTGCCGGCTGCAGAGGCCAAGGACGGGGCAACGCTTGCGACGTTCTTCACCGACGACGCAGTCTGGGTATTGCCTGATGCCAGCACGTTCAAGGGACAGGCAGAAATCACCGCAGGGGCCAAGGCTTTCGTTGGCAGCTACGAGGCAATCACTGCAGGCACCATAGGCATCGACAAGCTGGTGGTCATTAGCGATACAGAGGCTCTCACGTTCGTCACTGCAACATTTGCTCTGACGGAAAAAGGGAAGAAGGCCGTCAACCACGTCAATCCGGCCGCCACCTACTGGCGCAAGGGAGCCGATGGCGTTTGGCGCGCGGTCTATGAGGTAAACGCAATGGGCGTGGCCAAATAGCCAGCAGCCCAATCAAATTTGCATCCAACCGATGCATAGGGCTCGCGTCCACCTCGCTCATAAGACCGGCCTCGCGCCGGTCTTTTTTTGCCTTTGCGCTAGGGACCCGCGTCGATACGCCCGCTACTTCCCAACTGTCAGGCTCGTGACGCCGGGTTGCCTCCCCCTACCATCCGACCCACAATAGCCTCATAAGTCGCACCCACACGCGGCCGCCACAGGGGCAACCATGATGAAGCGCAGCACACGCACAGCCCGGGCAGTCGCCTGGGCGCTGGGTCTTACGCTCAGCGCATCGGCACTGGCACACCACTCTTTTGCGGTGTTCTTCGCTGACGACAAGGCTGTGGTCAGCGTGTCGGGCAAGGTCACCGGCTTCGACTTCAAGAACCCGCACGGCCTCATACGCCTGGAAGTGCGCGATGCCACCGGCGCAGTAGTGCAGTGGAAGGCCGAGACCAACTCGCCCTCCATCCTCGAGCGTCGTGGCTGGTCACGCGACAGCCTCAAGCTGGGTGAAGAAATCACCATCGAAGGCTGGGGTGCGCGCGATGGGTCGCGCTACATGCGACTGCGCAAAGCCACGCGCGCCGACGGCTCCACAATCGGTGTGGTATTCGCTCCGCAGGAAGAAAAATAATGCGCACTACACGCCTGTGGCCAACGGTCGCCGTCTGCGCTGTTACCTTTTTCAGCACACTGGCGGGTGCTGCAGAAAAGCATCCGGACCTGTCGGGCTTCTGGAATCTGTCGCGCGGCAAGCCAGTAAAAGACCCCGCCTTGGCCGCCAAGCTTGCGCCCAACACCGTAGTGCTGGATGACGTGGGCCCGATTGAATACGGCATTCTTGAGTTCGGTGGGCTCAAGCTCAAGCCCGAAACGCTGGCCAAAGCCAAGGCTTGGAACATCAAAGACGATATGTCGGTGGCTAACGCTTGCCGCGTGCCGTCCATCATCTATTCGATGCAAGGGCCCTTCCCTATCGAGATCTTCCAGGGCACCGAGCTAACGGTGATCCGCATGGAATATTTTGATATGACGCGCGTGATCTTCACCGATGGCCGCAAACACCTGCCCGCCGATGGCCCGCATACCAAGACTGGCGATTCGATCGCTCATTGGGACGGCGACATGCTGGTGGTCGAGACGACTCACCTTAAAGAGTCCACCCTCACTAACAACGGCTTGGATCACAGTCGCAACGTGAAGGTGATCGAGCGCTTCAAAATTTCTGCAGACCGCAAGCAGCTGCT
>CANFSB010000024.1 GCA_947449495.1 Pseudomonadota bacterium | reverse complement strand
TAGCCTATATAGCGGATGTCTGTTACTCGGCTCATGGGTATGTCCTGTCAGATCGGTTGGGCAGTTAGGGCAAACATCTCGGCAGTGGCTTTGGCGTTGTCGATGGGCGGGCCTTTGCCCAGCTGTCCCATGCAGATGGCCAGGCTCTGCCTGACGACCCAAGCGCAGCGTTCAAAGCGACGCTCGCGATAGGCGCTCAGTGCGGTGGGCAGGTCGTCGTGCTGTGCCAGTGTGTCGGCCAGTACCAAGCTGTCTTCGATGGCAAGACCCGCGCCTTGCCCCAGATGCGGTGTAGTGGTGTGCACGGCATCGCCCAGCAGCACGATGCGCCCGCGGTGCCAGGCGCCTTCGAGCAGTACCCACTCCAGCGGCCGGTAGACCACGGCAGCATCGTCGGTGATCTGCTGCGCCAGTTCCTGCAGCGCAGGAGCACAGGTTTTCATGCGCGATTGCATCTGCTGTGCAAGTCCGGCTGTGGCATAGCGCGGGTTGCCGGGTTCTGGCGTGGTGAGGTACAGGTACATCAGCTCGTTGCTGATAGGCACCAGACCTGCGCCGGTCGGCCCGTTGTATACATGCAAAGCATCCAGACCTGCCGGCTTGGGCAGGTTGTAGCGCCACACCGCCTGACCGGTATAAGCCGGTGGCGGTGCATCGGGCGCGACCAAGCTGCGCATCTGCGAGTGCACACCATCGGCACCGATGAGCAAGTCGCAGTGCACCGTCTGGCCATCCGACAGCTGCACCTCTACGCCGTGATCGTTCTGCGTCACATCGGTGACCGTGACACCGAGCCGGATGCGCGCACCAGCGGCCAAGGCGGCATCGGCCAGCACCTGCTGCAAAGCGCGGCGGCTGACGCCCAGATTGGCGGGCCGGTCCGGCAGCAGTCGCGGCGATGGCACTCGCGCGGCGCGGATGCCGTTGGGCAGATAGACCTCTACGGCATCAAAGCCTGCACCGGCGTCGATGTAGCGATCGAGCAAGCCCAATTGCTGCACGGCCCGTAGCACATTGCCCTGCTGGATGATGCCGACCCCATAAACCGACCACTGGGGGTCTTTTTCTATGAGCTCAACGGTAAAGCCGCGCTCGCGCAGGGCGATGGCAGCCGTGAGTCCGCCGATACCGGCGCCGACGATCAATACGGAGAGGTTTTTCATAGCTGCCGAGCATACGCAGGGGGTAGTGCTCAGGGGAAGGCGACTCAACGGAGGATGGCGCATGATAGGCGCCGGATTTAGACACCAACAGGTTCGGGGGAACACATCATGACCCAGCGTACGCTGCGCGCTTTGCTGCCATCTCTGGCTTTGTTCGTAATGGGCGCCTCACTGCCCGCGCTGGCTGCACCGCCGGTGGCCACCGGTCTGGTCGCCGACCGCGTACAGCGCATCGACCAGTTCATCGATCGCACCATCAAGGCCGGCGAGATCTCGGGTGCCGTCACGTTGGTAGCGCGCAATGGCAAGGTGGTTCACCTGCAGGCGCAGGGTTTGGCAGACATCGCCTCGCGCAAGCCGATGCAAAAAGACAGCGTGTTTCGCATCGCTTCGATGTCCAAGCCGGTCACGGCTGCAGCCATTTTGATGCTGGTCGAGGACGGCAAGCTGCGCCTCGATGATCCGCTGAGCCGGTTCATTCCGGCGTTTCGCGACATGAAGGTGGCAGTGCCGCAGACGCGTGCACCGGGTGCCGCACCGGGTGCTGCGCCGGCCTACTACACCGTGCCGGCTGACCGGCAAGTGACGATCCTCGACATCCTGACCCACACCTCGGGCATTGCCAGTGGCCCCATCGGCAATGCCGTGGCCAAAGACCTGCTCGACAACCGTCGTAAGGGCGGCACGGCTTGGGCCGAGCAGCTGGCCACCGCACCCCTGGAATTCCAGCCCGGTTCGCGCTGGGCCTACAGCCCGTTTGGTGCGTTTGATGTGCTCGGCCGCATCGTGGAGATTGCCAGCGGTCAGCGCTATGCAGATTTTTTGCAGCAGCGGCTGTTCACGCCGCTGCGCATGACCGACGTGAGCTTCTGGCCCAGCGATGCACTGCGTGCGCGCGTGGTGACCAACTATGTGATGACGCCCAAGGGCATCGAGCCCAATACCGACGCGGATCAGTTCTCTAGCGCGATTCTGGATTCGGGTGCTGCGGGCCTGTTTGCCACCGCAGAGACCTATGCGCGCTTTGCGATGATGCTGGCCAATGGCGGTGAGCTGGACGGCGTGCGAGTGCTGAGCCCCGCCAGTGTGGCCTTGATGGGCTCGCGCATCATTCCCGACACCTTGCCTGGCCGTCAGCCCGGTGAAGGCTGGGGCTTGGGTGTGCGCAGCGTTACGGACAGCGCGCTGCGTCATACGTTGTTGTCGACGGGCAGCTTTGGCTGGAGCGGTGCCTATGGCACGCACTTCTGGGTGGACCCCAAGACCAAGCTAGTGGCCATCATGATGGTGCAGACCCCGGGCCAGTCGCGCACCGGTGACTTTGAGACGGCTGTGATGCAGGCCGTCTTGCCCTAGGCCCTAGTGGGTGGTGCCGGCGACTGTGGCCTGCAGGTCATAGGCGTCGGCATCGGTAATGGTGACCTGCGCAAACTCGCCCACGCGCAGCGCGCCGCCATCGAGCACTTGCACGACGCCATCGATCTCGGGGGCATCGCCACTGCTGCGGGCAATGGCCACGCCGTCTTCGATGCGATCGACCAGCACGGTGATCGTCTGGCCGATGCGTTGTGCCAAGCGTGCCTCGCTGATTTCCATGGCGCGTTCCATGAACAGCTGGTGACGCTCTTCCATCACTTCATCGGGCACGGGCTCGCCTAGCGTATTGGCAGGCGCTCCCTCGACCGGTGAGTATTTGAAGCAACCGACGCGATCGAGTTGTGCCTCGTCGAGCCAGTCGAGCAGCTGCTGGAACTCGGCATCGGTCTCACCGGGAAAGCCCACGATGAACGTGGAACGCAGCGTGAGATTGGGCACTTCGCGGCGCCATTGGTGGATACGATCGAGGGTCTTTTCGGCATGGGCCGGCCGCGCCATGCGTTGCAACACCGTGGGGCTGGCATGCTGGAAGGGGATGTCGAGATAGGGCAGCACTTTGCCCTCGGCCATCAGCGGCAGCACGGCATCGACATGCGGATACGGATACACATAGTGCATGCGCACCCACACGCCCAGCGTGCCCAGCGCGCGCGCCAGATCAATAAAACGGGTTTGATACTCCACACCGCGGAAGCTGCCGGTGCGGTAACGCAGGTCGACGCCATAGGCACTGGTATCCTGCGAGATGACCAGCAGCTCACGCACGCCTGATGCCACCAGCCGCTCGGCCTCGGCCATCACATCATCGATGGGCCGTGAGGCCAGCTTGCCGCGCAGCTGCGGAATAATGCAGAAGCTGCAGCGGTTGTTGCAGCCTTCAGAGATCTTGAGATAGGCGTAGTGGCGCGGCGTGAGGCGGATGCCCTGCGCTGGTACCAGATCGAGGTAAGGCTCGTGCGGCCGCGGCAGATGCTGCTCGACCTCGCGCAGCACTTGCTCGGTGGCATGCGGGCCGGTGACGGCCAGCACGCGCGGATGTTGCTTGAGGATGCGCTCGGGGTTGGCACCCAGGCAGCCGGTGACGATGACGCGGCCATTGGCGTCCAGCGCTTCGCCGATGGCCTGCAGTGATTCGTCGATGGCCGCATCGATGAAGCCGCAGGTGTTGACCACCACCAGGTCAGCCGAGCTGTACTCGGGTGCGATGTCGTAGCCGCGCACGCGCAGCTGCGTAAGAATGCGTTCGGAGTCGACCAGTGCCTTGGGGCAACCGAGACTCACGAATCCGACGCGGGGGTTTTTCATGGGCAGGCGATCTAGCTTGGGCGCGGCCCGCAATGGTACCGGCAAAACAGGAGCAGCAGGGTGGCCGACACAGAACGTTTCGATGAAGACTATTACCAGCGCTTCTATTTCAATTCACGCACGTCAGTGACCTCGCGTGCCGAGATGAACGCGCGCGGCCGCTTGATTGCCGGCTTGTGCGATCACGTGGGACAGCCGGTCAAGCGCATTTTGGATGCCGGCTGCGGCGTGGGCTTGCTGCGCGCACCGCTCAAGCGGGCCTGGCCGCGTAGCGAATATGTGGGCATGGAGATCAGCCAGTACCTGTGCAAACGCTATGGCTGGCGGCACGGCGGCATTCAGGACTTGGCCACGCGCGAGCAGTTTGACCTGGTGATCTGTTACGACGTGCTGCAGTACCTCAAGCCTGCCGAAGCCAAGCGGGCCTTTGCCAATCTGGCGCGGGTCTGCCGCGGGGTGCTGTATTTCGGCGCCCTTACCAAAGAGGATTGGGAAGACAACTGCGACCAGTCGCGGACCGATCCGGCGGTCATGCTGCGACGCGGTTCGTGGTATCGCAAACAGCTGTCGGGCTATTTTCGTCACTTGGGCGCGGGGTTTTGGCTCAAGTTGGACAGTCCGCTGCCGGTATGGGAGATGGACGGCGCCGGCACCCCGGCCCGCTCCACACGCTAAAGGACCCGCTCGATGACCGATCGCCCTGCAACACCTAGTGCCAAACGCGGCCTGATGGCTGGGGTGGCCTCGTGGCTGGGCGGGGGGCGTCAACCGGCGGCAGGTGTGGAAGGCGGCCGCGACCTGCTGCGGCTACAGGCCGCACTGGCCCGCAGCCCCGATGCCTTTTGCAGCTTGGTGCCGTTGCCGGACGCGCAGGGCACAGTGACCGACTTTCAGATTGCTTACTGCAACCCTGCCTTTGCGCACTTGTGGCGCAGCAGCGGTAACGCGCAGACCGGTGCGCTGTTGTCGGCTGTGCTGCCGGCGGCGTTGGCGCGCGCGCTGGTGCAGCAATATGCCCAGGTGCTGCTGACGGGCGAGGCGTTGTTCGAAGAGCGTGAGCGGTTGGTGGCCGGCGAGGGGCCGGATTGGCTGCGCCACCATGCTGTCGCAGCCGCTGACGGGGTCGCGGTCACCCTGCGCGACATTACCGAGCAGCGGCATGCCCAGGAGCGTCTGAAGCAGATCACGCCCTATGACCTGGTCACGGGCCTACCCAATTTGCTGACCTTTCAAGATCGCATGGAGCACGCCTTGGTGCGGGCCAAGCGCGTGCAGCGCTCGTTTGGGCTGATGGCGCTGGAGCTGGGTGACATCAGCAAGGTGTTTGAGGTGCACGGCGAGACGCTGGGTAATCAGGTGCTCAAGCAGGTGGCGGCGCGTGTTCGTCGGGCGCTGCGTGACTCGGACACGCTGGGTCGCGTCGGGCCCTACCGGTTCATGGTGATTTTGGAGGATGAGCGTGACTTGGCCGGTGCAGATACCGTGTCCCGCACGCTGATGAAGGTGGTCACCTCGCCGGTGGAGCTCGATGGGCTGTCGGTGCAGCTGACTGCCTCGATAGGGGCGACCCTGTGGGGCGACGAGCGCCAAAGCGTGGCCGATCTGGTGACGCAGGCCGACGTGGCGCAGCAGGCGGCCCGTCGCTCTGGCGCCAATCAGCACATGTGCTGGACCGCCGAGCTGGCAGGCCGTCCCGCCCGCTGAGCCGCTCCGGTATCCTTGCGGTATGACCGTACCGCGACACCGTTCCCTGGAAGCCGAATTCTTCGGCGCCTTGCCGCCCCGTCCCGTGCCTTGGGCGCGGCGCACCGGCTTGTGGTTGTTGCCGCGGCTGCTGGCCTTCGCACCCTTGCGCTGGCTGTTCATGAAGCTGCGCGGCAGCCCTACCTGACAGGAACATTTGCATGACTGACGTGAAACGCATTCCGGTGACAGTGCTGACCGGCTTCTTAGGCGCGGGCAAGACCACGCTGCTCAACCGCATCCTGTCCGAGAACCATGGCCGGCGTATCGCAGTCATCGAAAACGAGTTCGGCGAAGTGGGCGTGGATCACCAATTGGTGATCGGTGCTGAAGAGGAAATCTTTGAGACCAGCAACGGCTGCATCTGCTGCACGGTGCGCGGTGATTTGATTCGCGTGCTGGGCCAGTTGCTCAAGCGTCGCGAGCGGTTTGATCATGTGTTGATTGAGACCACCGGCATGGCGGATCCAGGGCCGGTCGCGCAGACCTTTTTCCTCGATGACGATCTCAAGGCACAGTTCTCGCTTGATGCGATCGTCACGGTGGTCGATGCGCGTCACTTTGAGCAGCATCTGCGCCAGCTAAAGGAGCCGGCCGTACAGGTGGGCTTTGCCGACGTGGTCATCCTTAACAAAACGGATTTGGTGCAAGAGGCGGACCTGACCCGCATCGAACGCGCTATCCGCGCCATCAACGGCACAGCGCGTATCCATCGTGCGCAGAACGCCAACGTGCCGGTGGATACGGTGTTGGGGTTGGGTGCGTTTGATCTGGCGCGTGCGCTGGCCACGGACGCCAACTTTTTGGAGCCGCAGTATCCGTTTGAGTGGGCCGGTATCTATGAGCTGGCTGCGGGCCGCCACATTCTTAAGGCTGCTGGTGAGCATGCGCACGGCCACGATCATGGACATGATCACGGCCACGACGACCATGACCATGGGCACGACCATGCCGAGCAGCATCACGATGATCACGGTCATCATGATCATGTGCATGCCGACTTGAAGCTGGTGCTGATGCCGGTGGCTACTGCCACTCGCGAAGCGCTTGATGCCCAGGTAGAGCCTGCTGTGCGCGTGTTTGCCGAACCGGTACAAAAGATTGAGAGTGGGGATCATTTGACGCCTGCCGCGCAACCTTGGGCGCTGGCCATGCAGTGCATGGGCGGCCAGTGGTGCATCGACATTGCCGAGGCCGGCAGCTATGTGCTGTTCTGCGAGCACGATCCAGCAGAGTTTGGTCTGCAGTTGATGCAGGCGCCTGCCGTCACGCGCGCGTTTGCGTCGCATCATCATGACCAAGCGATCAGCTCTATTGGCATCAGCGATCCGCGGCCGCTGGATGCGCGCAAGGTCAACGACTGGCTGTCCTATCTGTTGCAGAACCGTGGCGAAGATCTGCTGCGCATGAAGGGTGTGCTGAACCTGCGCGGCGAAACACGCCGCTATGTGTTTCATGCGGTGCACATGATGTTTGATGGCCGTCCCGAACGCGATTGGGGCGATGCGCCGCGCAACAGCAGCGTGGTGTTCATCGGCCGCAATCTGGATCGCGCGGAGCTGGAAGCTGGCTTTGAGTCGTGCATCGCGTGAGCCGCAGCACTGCAACACTGTCAGCAGGCGCTCAGGTCCTGCTCGACGATTACCCTGCCGATCTGTGCTGGTCACCCGATGGTCGCTATGTGGTGGTGGCCGGTGGTGAAGGTCATCTGCAGCGTGTGAGCGCGGACGATGCCTCGGTGCTGGCGCTGGGCAGTCATGAGCCAGGTTTGCTGGCGGTGTCGTGGCAACCGGGCGGCAAGGTGCTAGCCACTTCCGGTCAGGATGGCAGCGTGCGGCTGTGGGACGCGTTGGCTACTGAGGCCGCTGAAGGGCGCGTGGTACATCGCGGCATGGCCTGGCCGCTGGGTTTGAGCTTTGATCCGCGCGGCAAACGACTGGCGTTTGCGGTGGGTCGCAACGTGCACCTGCTGGATGTCGATGGCACGCCGGTCGGCACACTAGGCCCGCATGCGGTGCAGTTATCGCAATTGGCTTGGCGCAATGCAGATGAACTGCTGGTGGCGGGCAATGGTGCATTGTTCACCGATCGCATCAGCCCCGAGCTGCGCAGCACACAGCATCTGCTCGATGGTGGACCGCTGGTGCTGGTGATCAGTGCCGATGGGCGCATCGCTGCCACGGGGCAGCAGGATGGTCAGGTGAACTTCCGTTTCCTGGCGACGCAAAAGCGTTCACGCATGAGCGGCTATGACGGCAAGGTGACTCAAGCCACTTGGAGCGCCAACAGCCGTTGGTTGGCAACCGCCGCCACCGGCAGTGGTGAAATCGTGGTGTGGGATTTTTCGGGCAAAGGCCCCGAAGGTACAGAGCCCTTGCAACTGAAGGCGCACCAAGAACGCGTCGAGAGTCTGGCCTTTGCACCGGTAGGTCCGTGGCTGGCGTCGGGTGGTCGTGACTGGCGCCTTGGGTTGTGGCGTCCGGGCCCTGCGCAACGCGGTGCAGACGAGCCGGTCGACATGCACCTGCTCGATGGCCCGGTGGGCTTGCTGCGTTGGTCGCGTGATGGCCGTCGCTTGGCGGTAGCGCAGGCCGATGGGCGCTTGCGCTTTTACAGCCTGCAGGACTGAGCGCGTTAAGCGACTTGCTGCGTCTCGGCCAGCGACGCATCGCTGGCTGTTGCAGCCTGTGTCTCGGGCAGGTGTAACTGCACCAGGGTCCACTGCTTGGGCTTGCAGCTGACCTGCAGGCTGCCTTGCATACGCAGCAGCAACTCGCGCGTGAACTCCAAACCCAGCCCGCGTGCTTGGGTTAACAGCAGCTCATCATTCGAGTGCGATGCAGGGATGCCCAGCAGGGCTTCGGTATCCTGCTGCGAGGCGGTGTCCAGCTCGATGCTGCCGGCATCAATGCGGTAATGCGCCAGCAGCGAGGGATCTATACCGCGGCCATCATCGCGCACACTCAGCGTGCAGCCTTGGCCCGGTGCGGTACTGCACTCCACGACGATTGCGCCAACGGCCGGCTTGTTGTCAGCGACCCGTTGGTACAACGGTTCGATGCCATGTTCGATGGCATTGCGTACCAGTGATACCAGCAGGTGTTCTACGTTGCGCTGCCAGACGCTGGGAACTTGTTCGAGTCCTTGCACTGACAGCTGTGCCGGTTGGGCCAGATCATTGCCCACAGTACCAACCAAGCCCTGCAGCGTTGCAGCGATTCTCTCGTGCCAGGGTTGGGGCAGCTTTGTTGTTGGCACGCTCTGTACTGCTTGATTGACCAAGCGGCCAGCACGTTGTTCGGTCAGTCGTGAGGCAGTACCGATCAAGATGAAGAGCGCATCGAGTGCGGGTGGCAGTTGCAGAAAGTCATCACCGCTGAGCACTGCTTGGGTTTGCAGCGACTGCAGCGTGTCATCCAGTGCGGTTGCCTGCGACACGATGGGTGTGAGGCCGACTTTTAAGGCAGCCTCGCCCAGATTGCGCAGTTCGTTACCGATGCGTGCCAGCTTGTCGCGAAAGGCGCCGTCAGCGCGTGCCGGCAGTCGTTGCAAAGCATGCAGCGTGGACATCGATTGCAGCGCGGTGTTGAGAAAGTCCTCTAACGCCAGTGCATCGGCACGCAGCACACCCAAAGTCATTTCATGGGCGCGGCGGGCGTCTTCCAGCTCTTGTGCCAGACCCCAACGCTCGCTGACATCCCGCAGACCCAACAGCAGCGTCACGCCATCATCGCCGACAAAAGGCTGTAGCCAGACGTCATACCAACGTGTCAGACCCGCAGCGCGAAGTGCGCTGCTGGCTGCGCCTTCCAAGCTGCGCAGTGTGGGCAGTGGTTCGGTTGGCGCATTGATCAGCGTGTTGATCTGCGTCATCAGCTGCTGTAGCACGCGCGGTGCCAGCACGGGTGTCAGCACCTCGTTCAGCGGCAGGCCGAGCAACTCGCGCCGCTTGGTACTGGTGCTGCCCAGATCCCGCGCAGCCTGCGTGAGCAGTTCCTGCACGGTCAGATCCGGTGCGATGAGCAGCAGTGCATCGTCGAGCCGGTCGATGAGTCGGGAAGTACGAATGTTGGTGTTGTGTATCTGGGTCATGCGGCCACCGCGAGCACGCGCAGCAAATCTTCTGCGCTGGCATAGCGCTCGGTAGGCTGCTTGGCGAGCAGTCCATCGAGCAAGGGTTGATGAAAGGAGAGGCTGCCCGGCAGTTTGGGCAAGGGATCTTCGATATGACGTTGCAGCACTTGCTGTGCACTGGTGCCGCCATAGGGGCGACGACCGGTGAGCATCTCGTGATACAGCACGCCCAAGCTGTACAGATCGCTGCGCTGATCCAGTGGCAAGCCCTGTGCCTGTTCAGGGCTCATATAAAACGGTGAACCTTGCAGCGGTTCGTCGTTGAGTCCGCCAGTCAGTTCGCTCAGCGGCCGGGCCAGACCAAAGTCGATCAACACACACTGGCCGTTCTCGCGCAGCATGATGTTGGCGGGCTTGATGTCGCAGTGCAGCAGTCCGGCGTTGTGCACCACCATCAAGGCGCGCAGGACACGCTGCAGATAGTCCAAGCTTTGGGCTGCGGTCAGCGGATGCTGCAGGCGCGCACGCAGATCGCCGCAGGGAAAGTATTCCATCGCCAGAAACTGGCGCTCGCGGTGCTGGCCGTGATCGTGCACCTGCACGATGCCCGGATGATTGAGCGCGGCCAGTGCGGTGTACTCGCGCAGCAGCAGTGACGCGGCTTGATCCGCCTCACGCTCGCGCTCGACCTTCAAGGCTACGTTGCGGCCGAGTCGAACGCTGTGGGCCAGAAACACCTGCGCTCTGCTGGATTCACCCAGTAGTTGCAGCAGTGTGTAGCCCGGCACTAAATCGCGAGGCAAGTTGTTGGCTGCGCCCGGTGCTTGCGGCGCGATGGCAACCAAGCAGCGGTGCAGTGCATTGAACAGCAGCTCGGGTGTCAGCAATTGCTTTGGCAGATAGTCCTGCGCACCCAGACGCAGCGCCTGTACAGCGGTGAGTTCGTTGCCACCCTCAGCGACCACCAGTATCGGCGTCGCCTCTGCAGTACGACCCATGCTGCGCAGCCAGGCGATGCCGGGTGAGTCTTGGCCTTCCGTGCTGTTGAAGTCGAGCACGGCTACCAGCAGTTCGCAGTCCAGCCGGGTAATACGCTTGTCGGTACGTTGTAGTGCCGCAGGTCGCGTGACGACTGCGGCAAACGTGTCGCCCAACGACTCGATACGGTGCTGCAGCCAACGGCTGTAGGTCGGGTCATCGGCGGCAATGAGGATACGGACTGTCACACAAGGGCTTCCGGTTCGGGCAGCTGCCGTGCAACCTTGCGGTGTTGGTCGCGTGGTGTCTGTGATGCAGGTCGCCATCGTTCCGGCGGCCGTGTTCACCAACAGGAGTGGGTTCCATTTATGTCGACTGCAACACCAGCATTAGTGCGCGCTGCCGAGCCGCGCGATGTGGCGGCTATCCATGGCTTGATTGGCGAACTGGCGGATTATGAAAAACTGCGCCATCAGTTCATCGGCAGCGCGGTGGACTTGGAGCGGCACTTGTTCGGGCCGCGACCCTGCGCGTGGGCGCTGGTGGCCGAGGTGGACGGCGTGGTGCGTGGCTTTGCGCTGTCGTTTCGCAGCTATTCGACGTTTCTGTGCCGCCCGGGCATCTATCTGGAAGACCTGTATGTGCAACCGGCGTGGCGTCGCCATGGCATTGGTCGTGCGCTGTTGGCGGCGCTGGCGCAGCAGGCGGTAGAGGAGGGCTGTGGCCGTCTGGAGTGGGCCGTGCTGGACTGGAATGCGCCGTCGATCGCCTTTTACCGGCAGTTGGGCGCGCAGCCGATGGACGAGTGGACCACCTTCAGGCTGACAGGTGAGGCGCTTACTCGCCTGGCTGCAGGCTAAAGCGCTGACCGCGCCACACCAACACCACGCCGCTGTCGGTGATGCGCTCCAGACGCAAGCCCTCGGGTGTTACATCGCCTTCGTGCAATTGCAGTGAATTGAGCAGCACATAGCGCAGCGCCGGATCGCGGTCGTAGACGTGCAGGCTTAGGCGTAGGGCCGGTAGGCGAGTGCCGCTGTTGCTGATGTCCTGGGCGCTGGGCAAACGTTCGCCGGCGGGGGTGGGTGCAGCAGCGGGCTGCGCGGGGCCGGTTGCCACCGGCGGCAGGCGACGCACCTGTTCGGCCGGCAAGGCTGTGGCGTCGAGTCCGGCGGTAGGTAACTCTGGCAGTGCGGCCGGCAGCGGTGTGCTGGCCAGTGCCGGATCCGGCAGTGGGCTTGCGGCAGGCTCGATGACAGTGGGCAGGGGTGTGGCCACAGGCAAGGGGCTGGGCACGCCGGTGACCACTGCCACAGGCGGCGCGACCGGCCGCAACAGCAACCAAGCCAGCAGACCCAGATTGGCCAGCAGCACCACACCGATGACCGCAACCCATAGCGGCAGGCCCTGACGTTGTGCGGCCACGCGCACGCCATGCAGACCGGGGCCGCCTTGGCGATTGCGCTCTTGTTCGGCTTTGCGCAGAGCGTCGAGGATCAGCGACATCTCAGCGGCTCCCGCTGCTGTGCAGCACCAGGCTCACAACCGTGGCCAGCAACGCGACGCTGGCCAGTCCCAAGCCCCAGGGCAACCAGATAGGCAGCACGCGCTGGCCCGACACTTCACCGGCGGCACGTCGCACCAGCGCGGCATTCACCAGATGGCGGTCTTCGCTGTAGGCACCCAGCAGTGCTCGATCGGCAATGATGTTGAGCAACCGCGGCACACCACCGCTGACACGAAACAGCTCGCGCAGCGCGCCGTTGCTGAATAGATCGGTGGTGGCACCGGCCACACGCAAGCGGTGCTTGATATAGGCGACTGCTTCGTCGCGTGACAGTGGATCGAGGTGATAGCGGCCGGTGATGCGCTGCGCCAGTTGCCGCAGATCGTTGCGCGCCAGCATGTCGCGCAGCTCGGGCTGGCCGATCAGGATGATCTGCAACAGCTTCTGGGTTTCGGTTTCGAGGTTGGTCAGCAGCCGCACTTGTTCGAGCAGCTCGGGCGCCAGGGTTTGCGCTTCATCGACTACCAGCACCACGCGCCGGCCCTCGGCATGGGCCTTGAGCAGGTAGCGGTTGAGGATGTCGATGAGCTCTTTGACGCTGTTTTCTGCACTGTCGGGCACACCGATGCCCAACTCTTCGCACAGCGTCAGCATGAACTCGGCCGCTGCCATGCGCGGATTGAGAATCAGCGCGATGGAAGCCTTGTCGTGCTGGCGCGCCAGCAGCGACCGGATGATGGTGGTCTTGCCGGTACCGACCTCGCCGGTCAGCTGGATAAAACCCCCGGCCTCATCGATGCCATAGACCAGATGCGCCAGCGCCTCGGCATGCCTGCCGCTTAAAAACAAATAGCGTGGATCGGGCGTGATCGAGAACGGCTTCTCGGCCAGCCCGAAGAACGGCAGGTACATGGGCGAGCGCTGGTGTGCGGCTTATTCGGTAACCGTGATGGTGATCTTGTCGGAGGCCAGCAGCGGATCGAAGGGCACGTGGTTGTGATCGCCCAGCACCAGTTGCAGCGTGTGCTTGCCGGGCTTGAGCGTAACGGTGGCTTCGGTCTGGCCCTTGCCAAAATGCACCAGCTGATCGTTGGCTGGCATCGGCATGGCCAGATTGGCGGGCAACTCACTATCGATCAGCAAGTGGTGATGACCGGTGGCGCCCATCGGCATGCCAGCCGGCGAAATGCCCATGCCCTTGAGACCAAACAGGACGGTGACCTGCGGGCCTTTGACGGTGGCACCGTTGGCGGGGCTGATGACATAGACCGAAGCGCCAGGCGTTGCGGGAGTGCGCGGCAGGGTTTGCGCGATGACGATGGGAGCGGCCAGCGTGACGGCAGCTACGGCCAACAGCAGCGCTATGCGGGAAGTGCGGATCATGGAATCACTCCTGGGAATAAGGATGGGTGCCGATTTCATCCGGCGCGAAGTCATCGACATTGACGAGGTTCATGACCTGCGCATCGTAATCGAGCAGCAGATCGGATTCGGCTTGAGTGAGGATACCCAACGCCAAGCCTTGGTGGATCTGCCCGGGGACATCCAGTGCGGTAACACGGCCGGTCTTGATGCCCTGCTCGCGCAGCTTGCGCTCCAGCGGCTCGGCATCGGCCGATAACAACAGCGCCTGCTGCAGTGCAGCCAGTGGATTGTTGCCACCGGCGCTGCGATAGGCATGGCGGCACAGACGTTCGCGGCTGTCACTGGGCGTCATGATGAGCGCGGCAAGCTGGGCACCGAGCCGGTCATCGGGCGCAAAGAAGGTGCGGCCGCGCGGGAAGATCAACACGCGCATCAGACCGGCCAACAGCGGCACCGGGAAGTTGCGCAGGAAGTCGTGCAGCTGTTCTTGGGCGCGGTATAGCAGGCTGCGGCAGGCCCATTCGACGATGGGTCGGTCTGCCTCGGGCGCGCCGTTGTCGTGATGGTGCTTGAGCACCATCGAGGCCAGATACAAGAACGACAGCACATCACCCAAGCGGGCCGACAGATTTTCTTTCTTCTTGAGCCAACCGCCCAGCGTGAGCATGGCCACGTCGGTAGCAAAGGCAAAGGACGCCGAGAAGCGATCGATCTGTTGATAGAAACGCTTTTCTGGGCCGTTACCCGGCGCTGGCTCAAAGCGCGCAAAGGTGAGTGCCATCACCAGCGAACGCACCGCGTTGGAGAGCGCAAAGCCGATGTGTGCAAACAGCGCACGATCGAAGTCGGCAATGCCGCGACGTGTGTCGGTGTTGCGCGCGGCTTCCATTTCGGCCAACACAAAGGGATGGCAGCGGATCGCGCCCTGACCAAAGATGATGAGATTGCGCGTGAGCAGATTGGCGCCTTCGACAGTGATGCCGATAGGCGTGGACTGCCAGCCGCGGGCCACATAGTTGCGCGGTCCGAGCATCACGGCCTTGCCGCCGTGAATGTCCATCGCATCGTTGGCCACCAGCCGGCTTAGCTCGGTGACGTGGTACTTGAGGATGGCGGCCGGTACGGCAGGCTTTTCGCCGCCGTCGATGGCACCGGTGGTGACGCTGCGCGCGGCATCCATGATGTAGCTGTTGCCCAGCATGCGGGCCAGCAGTGTTTCAACGCCCTCGAACCGACCCACAGGCAAGCCGAATTGCTTGCGGATGCGGGCATAGGCGCCGGTAGCCCACACACCCGACACCGCGCCACCGGTGGCACTGGCGGGCAGCGAGATGCAGCGCCCCACCGACAATTGTTCGATGAGCATGCGCCAGCCCTTGCCGGCCATTGCCACACCGCCGATCAGACAATCCAGCGGCACGAACACGTCATGGCCTTGGATGGGGCCGTTCTGGAAGGGGATGTTGAGCGGGAAATGGCGACGGCCAATCTGGATGCCCGGCGTATCGCGCGGCAGCAGTGCGCAGCTGATGCCGATGTCGGCCTCGGTGCCGATCAGATGATCCGGGTCAAACAAGCGGAAGGCCAGGCCGATGACCGTGGCCACCGGTGCCAGCGTGATGTAACGCTTGTTGAAGTTGAGGCGGATGCCCAGCACTTCATTGCCTTGGTACATACCGCGGCACACCACACCGGTATCGCTAATAGAGGCTGCATCCGACCCGACCGTGGGGCTGGTCAGCGCAAAGCAGGGCACTTCCTCACCGCGTGCCAAGCGAGGCAAGTAGTGGTTCTTTTGGGCTTCGGTGCCGTAGTGCACCAGCAGCTCGGCCGGCCCGAGTGAATTGGGTACTGCGACCGTAGAGGCCAGCGTGATGCTGCGGCTGGCCAGCTTGATGAGCACCGAAGACTGCGCATAGGTGCCGAACTGCAGACCGCCATAGGCCTTGGGGATGATCAGCGCGAAGAAGCCCTGCTGCTTGATATAGGCCCAGGCTTCGGGCGATAGATCGCCGCGACGGTGCGTGACTTCGAAGTCATCGACCATGGCGCAGAGTGTTTCGCAGGGGCCATCCAAGAAGGCCTGCTCTTCGGCCGACAGCTGCGCCGGGCGTGTACCGAGCAACTTGCGCCAGTCGGGCCGGCCGGTGAACAGCTCGCCATCCCACCACACGGTGCCGGCGGCCAGCGCCTCGCGTTCGGTGGCCGACATGGACGGCAGCAGTTTGCGATAGGCCGTCAAAAACGGACCGGAGATGAGTGCGCGACGCAGCGGCAGCACATTGAGCAGCCACAGCGCGGCCAGTAGCAGCCACAGCACGCCCTTCCAGATGCCGGTGGGATGGCCGACAACGGTATAGGCGCCCAGTAAGACGGTGAAGGTGAGTGAGAACGCCCACAGTGACAGTCGCTGGTAGGCCAGCGTCAGCACTGCGATGACGAACAACACGGTGATCAACCAGCCGCTCTGCGTGAACGCAAACGCGACACCGGTCAGAACCATGAACAGGAGTGCTGCAATCATGGGATCACTATAGCCCTGAGTCGGCCCGTGCCGATACCGCGACGGCCGGAGCCGGGCGGTGAATGTGATAGCGTGCTGCGTACCATGGGCACGCTGCTGCTGCTGTACAACTCGCCGCGAGTGCGGCGTTATTTTGAGACGTTGGCGCGCCAGTTGCCCGACGCGGCCCTGCCGCAGTTGCACTGTGTGGTGCGGCGCGTGGGCGTGGCCTGGCGGCCGCGAGCGGTTGCGCCCGCAACCGTGGCCGCCATCATCGACTATGGCATGCGCCGCAAGCGGGCACGGCCGCACTTTGGGCCGGCGCGGTTAGCGCTGTATCGCGCGCTGTATGCCGCTGCCGCCCGGTTGCACTACCGCCATGCCTTGCAGCTGATCGACCGCGAGCAGCCAGTGGCAGTGGGGGTGTGGGGTGGCAATGCAGTGGATGTGATGGCGGTGGTGTGTGCCACCCGCGATCGCGGCCTGCCGTGCATCCGCTTTGAGAACGGCACGTTGCCCGACACCACACAGATGGACTTGGCCGGTGTGAATGCCGACTCTTCGGTGCCGCGCGATCCGGCGTTTTATGCGGCGCGTGGGGGGCAGTGGCAGACCGCAACCGCTGCCGCCGTGGTGCCGCGCGCACCGCGGCGCGGCAAGGCGCAGTTGCCGGTGGTGGCCTTGCCGGCGCGTTATGTGTTCGTGCCGTTTCAGGTGATGCTCGACAGTCAGGTGCTGCTGCACTCACCGTGGCTTGCCAGCATGGAAGCGCTGTTTGAGGCCGTGCAGGCTGCGCAGGTGCTGCTGGGCGCACGCGCGCCGGTGGTGGTGTTTAAGGAACATCCCAGTTGTCCGCGCCGTTATCCGCTGTTGCATGCCCAGGCGGATGCCTCGAGTGGGGCGCTGCGCTTTGCCAATGGCAATGCCACCGGCGAATTGATTGCCGGCGCGCAGGGTGTGGTCACGCTCAACTCCAGTGTGGGTGTGGAGTCGTTGCTGTTGGGCAAGCCGGTGCTGGCGCTGGGCAATGCGATCTATGCCATCGAGGGTGTGGCGCAGTCGGCGCGCAGCGTGCAGGCACTGGCTGATTGGTTGGGCGCAGTGGCAGATGATGCAGCGCCGCAGGCGCCGTTACGGCAGGCGTTTTTGCGGTACATGGCCGATGAGCAGTTGCTGCCCGGCAGGCATCAAGCGCCCACGGCCCAACATATTAAACGTGCACGCGACAAGCTGCTGCAGTGGGGGTTGGGCTGATGACGCAATCAATCTGCATCTTGCGATTGTCGGCACTGGGTGACGTGGTCAACGTGGTGCCCATGCTGCGTGATCTGCAACAGCAACTGCCAGGTGTGCACATCACGTGGATCATCGGTGCCACCGAGCGTCGCTTGGTGGGTGACATCCCCGGTGTAGAGTTCATCACTTTTGATAAGCGTGGTGGCTGGGCCGCAGTGCGCGCGGTGCGACGCGAACTGGCCGGCCGGCGCTTTGATGCACTGTTCATCATGCAGCGATCGTTGCGCGCCAACTTGCTCTCGACACAGATTCGCGCACGCCAGCGTATCGGCTATGACTTCACGCGCAGTGCCGAGTTGCATTCGCTGTTCATCAACCAACGCATTGCTTATAAGCCGCGGCAGCACATTCTGGATTTGCTGGGCAGTTTCATTGAGCCGCTGGGTTTGGTGCCCGGCACGCCGCGCTGGGATATTCCGGTGCCGGATGAAGCGCGTGAGTTTGCGCTGCAGCACTTGCCCGATGGGCCGCCGGTGCTGCTGATCAGTCCGTGTTCGAGTGTGGCCGCACGCACTTGGGGTGCCGCAGGCTATGCGGCGTTGGCCAACCATGCGATGCAAGTGCGCGGCTGGCGCGTGGTGTTGTGCGGTGGGCGTAGCGATGCGGAGCGCGTCATGGGTGATGCCATCCAAGCGCTGCTGGTGCAGCCGGCGCTGGACCTGATCGCCAAAGACACGTTCAAGCGCTTTTTGGGTTTGCTGCAACGCGTGACGCTGGTGGTGTCACCGGACTCCGGTCCGCTGCACATGGCCAATGCGATGGGCATACCGGTGCTGGGCTTGCATGCGGCCACACCGGCTTGGGGCAGCGGGCCGTATAGCGATCAACGCTGGTGCGTGGACGTGTATGAACAGGCGGCGGTGAAGTATCGCGGCAAGCCTGCGGATCAGTTGCCCTGGGGTGCGCGCATCCACGAGCCCGGCGTGATGGACTTGATTACACCCGAGGCGGTGATTGCGGCGTTTGAGCGGTTTGCGCGCGAGGGCTTGCGTTAGCCCTGACGTGCCGCGCGTGGCTTAAACGGGTTTTTCGCCCATGACCGTGGTGCGATACAGCTCGCGCCGATAACCCATATAGTCGTTGAAGGCTTGATGCAGGCACAGCCGGTTGTCCCACACCGCCACCATGTTGGGCTCCCAGCGCAGCCGGCAACTGAAGGCCGCTTGGGTGATGAAGTTGGCAAGATAATCGAGGATAGGCGCCGCTTCCTGTGGCTCCAGACCATCGATGCCCACGGCATACGAGCCATCCAGATATAGCGCACGCTCGCCAGTGATCGGATGCGTGCGCACCATCGGGTGCACGTTGCCGCGGATCTTGCGTTGCAGGTCTTCAGAGAGCGTTGGCGCATCGCGCGTGGTGGCCAAACGGCCGATGGGGCTGTCGCTGATTTCCACGGCCGCATGCACCGAGGCCAGCACATTGCGCAGCGAGAAGTGCACCTTGAGTGTGTCGACGATGCGTTTGTAACCGTCGCTCAGGCAGGCATAGGCCAGTGCCGAGTTGCACCAGATGGTGTCGCCGCCGAACGGCGGGATCTGCACCGAGCGCAGCATGGTGATGGCCGGCGGCTCTGGCAGAAAAGGCGAGTCGGTGTGCCAGCCCTCGCCGAACACCATCTTGGATTTGTCTTCGGCTTCTTTGATGAGCGGATGCACGTTGGCGTGACCGGGCACGCCTTTGGTGTAGGCATCTTCGGCAAAGGGACCAAAGCGCAGGCTGAAGACTTCGTGTTCTTCGTGCGTGAGCGGTTGCCCACGCACGTAGATCATCTTGTGGCGAAACAGTGCATCGCGGATCTCGGCGAACTGCGCATCGGTGAGGGTGCGCAGATCGACGCCGACAATTTCGGCACCCATCGCAGCCGCCAAGGGCGCGACTGTGATGTGCGCGTAATCACGCGCGTGGTTATCGAACTTGCCGGACGGATGCAGGATCTGCATTACAGCAGGTCCTTGACGCCATCACGCTCCTCGAGCAGCTCGGCATGGCTGGCATCCATGCGCGCGCGGCTGAACGCATCCACAGACAGACCCTGCACGATGCTGTATTCGCCGTTGCGCGTGGTCACCGGATACGAATAGATGACGCCCGGTGCAATGCCATAGCTGCCATCTGAGGGCACGGCCATGCTGACCCAGTCGCCTTCGGCAGTGCCGGTCATCCAAGTGTGCACGTGGTCGATAGCAGCAGCGGCAGCCGAAGCAGCCGATGAGGCACCGCGTGCCTTGATGATGGCCGCGCCGCGCTGCTGCACCACCGGGATGAAGTCCTTTTCGATCCAGCTGTGCTCGACCAGGCTGGTGGCGGCTTTGCCATCGACGGTGGTGTGCGACAGATCGGGGTACTGCGTGGAGCTGTGGTTGCCCCAGATGGTCAGCTTGCGAATGGCGGTGCTGTGCGCGCCGGTCTTGGCAGCCAACTGCGCCAGTGCGCGGTTGTGATCCAAGCGCGTCATGGCAGTGAAGTTGCGCTGATTGAGATCGGGCGCGTTGGCGCGGGCGATCAGCGAATTGGTGTTGGCCGGGTTGCCCACCACCAGCACCTTGATGTTGCGGTCGGCCACTGCGTTCATGGCCTTGCCTTGGGCCGAGAAGATGGCCGCATTGGCCATCAACAGGTCTTTGCGTTCCATACCGGGACCGCGCGGACGCGCACCGACCAGCAGCGCTACGTTGCTGTCGCGGAAGGCGACAGTGGCATCGTCGGTGGCGGTGATTTTGTTGAGCAGCGGGAACGCGCAGTCGTCGAGCTCCATGACCACACCCTGCAGCGCCGGCAGCGTCGGGGTGATTTCGAGCAAGTTCAGATTGACGGGCTGATCGGGACCCAGCAGCTGTCCCGAGGCAACGCGAAAGGCGAGGGCATAACCGATCTGGCCGGCGGCACCGGTGATCGTGACGGTCAGGGGCTTCTTCATGACGGCTCCAGTGAAAACTGGTGCCGATTCTACGACCTCGCGGACCCGTATTGCGGGCCTTGCGACATAGGGGCTTGACCCCGTGCAGGTGTTATAGTTAGATACATCACCATGACAGAGCCAATCTGGAACGAAAACCAGCCCATCTACCGCCAACTGCGCGACCGCGTGGTGGCGATGATCCTGGAAGGCACGCTCAAAGAGGGCGATGTACTGCCGTCGGTGCGCCAGGTGGCCGCCGATCTGCGCGTGAACCCGCTGACGGTGCTCAAGGGCTATCAGCAGCTGGTCGACGAGGCGCTGGTCGAGAAGCGCCGCGGCTTGGGCATGTATGTGCGCGAAGGCGCCAGCGCGGCACTGCTCAAAGACGAGCGGCAGCGCTTTTTGGACGACGAGTGGCCGCGGGTGCGCGCCACCATCGAGCGCTTGGGTCTGTCTGCCGGCGAGTTGCTCGCCCCCTCTGCAGAGTCGAAGGAGTCGTGATGACTGCGTTGATTCAAGCCCGCGGGCTTTCCAAATTGTATGGCAGCAAGCCGGCGCTGCAGGACTGCAGCTTTGCGGTGCAGCCGGGTCGCATCGTCGGCTTGATCGGGCGCAACGGCGCCGGCAAGACCACCTTGCTCAAGGCGCTGCTGGGGCTGACGCCGTTTGCCGGTGAGCTGAGTGTGTTGGGCATGAACCCGGCCACCCAGCGGGATGCGCTGATGCGTGATGTGGCGTTTATTGCAGACACCGCGGTGCTGCCGCGTTGGCTGCGTGCACGTCAGGCCTTGGATTACTGCGCAGCGATACATCCGCGCTTTGAGCGCGCTGTGGCTGAGCGCTTTCTGGCTGGCACGCAGGTGCCGTTAAACGCCAAGGTGGCCGCACTTTCTAAGGGAATGGTCACGCAGTTGCATCTGGCGCTGGTGCTGGCGATCCGGGCGCCGCTGCTGGTGCTGGATGAACCGACTTTGGGATTGGACTTGCTGTCGCGGCGCGCGTTTTACGACACGCTGCTCAACGACTATATGGATGGCGAACGCACCATCCTGGTGACCACGCATCAGGTTGAAGAGATCGAGCACGTGCTCACGGATCTGTTGTTCATCGAGCAGGGTCGCATCGTGTTGGATGCACCAGTGGATGTGCTGGGTGAGCGTTTTGTGCAGCTGCAGGTTGCTGCGCAGCATCTGCAAGCAGCGCGCGCACTGCAGCCTTTTCATGAGCGTGTGGTGTTCGGGCGCACAGTGATGCTGTTTGATGGTGTGCCGCAGGCCCTGCTTGCACCGCTGGGGGATATCGGCCGGCCCAGTGTCGCAGATCTGTTTGTCGCGCAAATCCAGCCGCAGGCCGCGGCAACAGCGAGTGCAGCATGAACACAGCCACTACAACCGTTTCTGTGTGGGGCAGGCTGTCGATGCTGTGGCAGCGTGAATTGTGGGAACACCGCAGTCTGTGGATTGCGCCGTTGGTGGCGTCGGGGTTGCTGCTGGTGATACTGGCAGCCGGCGCGCTGCGTCTGGTCAATGTGCAGCTGGGCCCGTTGCAATTGGGCGGCTCGGTGCAGGTGACGACGCCTGATGCACAGGTGCGTGTCGACGGTGCGCATGTGCAGGTGACCACGCCAGAGGCTAACGTCAGTGTCGACCCGGGTCGTATCGTTGTCGACTCGCAAGACGACGATGCAGCGGATGTTGTGGTCAACATGCCTGGTCTGCTGGTGAGCGGTGACGCGCAGGTGTCTGGCGTGCCGCACGCCGTGCCCCAAAACTTAGTGCTGATGGTCGTTACCGGACTGTTGTTGTCTGTCGCCTTGTTTCCTGTCACAGGGTTTTTGCTCGAATCCCTGTATGCCGATCGGCGTGATCGCAGCGCGTTGTTCTGGCGCTCGTTGCCTGTGTCCGACACCGCCACGGTGATGGCTAAGTTCTCGCTGGTCGCCGTGGTGTTGCTAGCGACTTGGCTGCTGGCGGTGCCGGTGTCAATACTGGTCATTGGCTTGATCAAAGTCAGCGGTGTAGGTGCCGTCATTCAATTGAACTGGACCGTGGGCCAGTGGCTGGCGGGTCAGTTGGCTTTGTTGGGTTTCGTGTGCGTCGGGCTGCTGTGGTACGCGCCGCTGGCAGCGTGGTTGATGCTGGTATCGGCGTGGGCCAAGCGCGCCCCGTTTGCTTGGGCAGTGACGCCGCCAGTGGTACTGATGTCTCTGGAATCCATACTGCTTGGCAGTAAACACGTTGCCGGTCTGCTCGGCTCCCGGTTCGTGCCGCCGCAGCCCCTGCAGGCGCTGCAACTGCCGCAGCTGTGGTTGGGGCTACTGCTGACGGCGGCGATGCTATGGGGTGCTATTGCGCTGCGCAGGACGGCAGACGCGGACTGAGACAGTGGACAGCGGGCGCCTCGCACCGGAGGATGCCGCTATGACTTGGATCGTTGCCACCGCCAGCGCGGAGCGTTTGAACCTGCAATTGCAGGGGCGGTGGGCCGTGGCCCACGCCGGCGACATCCGCGCGGCCTTGGCCGCTTTACCTGAGCCCGGCACCGGCGGCTTACACATCGATGTAAGCCACGCAGCTGCCTTTGATTTGGCCGGCGCCTGGTTACTGGATGACTGGCTGAGGTTGTCGCCACAGGCCGCACTGCCGGTCAGCTTTGAAGGCGAGTTGCCGGATGGTCTGCGCTTGGTGCGCGACACACTGGGCGCCGGCAACCGTGCTGATCAAGAGCAGGACAAGGAACACCCGTTTAATCCGGTACGACTGCTGGGTGAGACGACAGTCGAGCGCATAGATGACCTGCGCGCCGGTGTGCGATTTGTCGGTCGCGTGGCGGTGACCTTTGCACGGGCCTGCGTCAGTCTGCGCCGACTGCGTCCCATCTCCATCGTGCGGCATGTGTGGGATACCGGTTTTACGGCCGTGCCCATCGTGGCGCTGGTGGCCTTCCTCATCAGCATCATCATTGCCTACCTCAGTGCGACGCAGCTGCGCGCTTTTGGCGCCGATATTTTTGTGGTCGATCTGGTGACCGTGGGCGTGCTGCGTGAACTGGGCGTGCTGCTCACCGCGATCATGATTGCCGGTCGCTCGGGCAGTGCGTTTGCAGCAGAAATCGGCTCGATGAAACTCAACGAAGAGATCGATGCACTGGATGCCTCTGGTGTCGATTCAACCGAAGTGCTGATCCTGCCGCGCATCATCGGCCTGACTATTGCGCTGCCGCTGCTCACTTTTATTGCAGACATTGTGGGATTGGCCGGTGGTGCATTGCTGTGTCACCAACTGCTGGACATGCCTTTGCAGCAGTTCATCAACCGTGCCAGTTCGGCCATTGCGCCCACCACCTTCTGGGTGGGCATTTGGAAAGCGCCGGTGTTTGCGGTGCTGGTAGCGATGTCGGGTTGCTATCGGGGCTTGCAGGTGCGCGGCTCGTCCCGCGAACTGGGCCGCTTGACCACCATGGCAGTGGTGCAGTCGATCTTTTTGGTATTGCTGGCTGATGCGCTGTTTGCGGTGTTGTTCATGGAGATCGACGTCTGATGGACAGCGTCATGGTCAATGTACAGGGCATCGTCAACCGCTTCGGCTCACAGCTGGTGCACGACGGGCTGGACATGCAAGTGCAGCGCGGTGATGTGTTTGGCATCGTCGGCGGATCGGGCTCTGGCAAGTCGGTGCTACTGCGCACCATCTTGGGATTGCGGCGGCCGCAGGCTGGCACGGTGCGGCTGTCGGGCCAGGACATCACTACGCTTAATCCTGTTGCGCTGCGTGCTGCCAAGGCCAGTTATGGCGTGACGTTCCAGCATGGCGCGCTGTTCTCGGCATTGACCGTGCGCGAGAACATTCAGTTGCCGATGCTCGAGCATCTGCGTCTGCCGCCGGATGTGCTCGACGGGCTGGCGATGCTCAAGTTGCGGCTGGTGGGCTTGCCCGCCAATGCAGCCGACAAATATCCCTCGCAGCTGTCGGGCGGCATGATCAAGCGGGCGGCACTGGCGCGCGCGCTGGCGCTGGATCCGCCCTTGCTGTTTCTGGATGAGCCCACCTCGGGTCTGGATCCGATCAGTGCTGCGGCCTTTGATGACCTGATAGCCTATCTGCAACACGAGCTCGCGCTCACGGTAGTGATGATCACTCACGATCTGGACAGTATCTTTCGCACCTGCAACCGTGTCGGCGTGATCGTCGAACGGCACATGGTGGTCGATGATCTGGCTCGCATCGTCGATCACCCGCATCCGTGGATTCAAAGCTATTTTCATGGTGTGCGCGGGCGCCGTTATGCGCCGCCGGCACCGTCGACTGGAGTCCCGCATGGAACGTGATGCGCGTTATACCGCCGTCGGTGCCTTTGTCATCCTGGTAGCAGTGATGGCGGGGCTGTTTGTCTATTGGTACTCGGGCAAGAGTGACCGGCGCGATTACACGCGCTATGAAATTTATTTTGAAGGCAGTGTCAGTGGCCTCACGGTTGGTGGTCAGGTGCGCTATCTGGGCGTGGACGTGGGCCGTGTGGTGCGCATCCGTATCGATCCGCGCGGCGTGGCGCGTGTGCAGGTGGTGGCAGATATTGATAGCAGTGCACCGGTCACCGACCAGACACTGGCGCAGTTGTCATTGCAGGGCATCACAGGTTTGTTGTTCGTGGATCTGCAACAGCGCAAGCCTGGCAGTCAGGTGTTGCCGGCTGTACCCAGCCAGAACTATCCGGTCATCGATTCGGTTCGCTCAGACTTTGATGTGTTTCTGGCGACACTGCCCGACGTGGCAGCGCGTACGCGCGAACTGTTGATCCGGTTAGACACGGTGCTATCGCCCGACAACGCCCAAGCCATCAGTCGCACGCTGCACAATCTGGGCGAAGCCAGCAAGCCCTTGCCGCAAGCCGCGCAGGATCTGCAGGCCATGGTGGCAGACCTTAAAGTCACCGCAGCTGATACGCGCACCTTGGTGCACTCGCTCAGTGATACCTCAGTGCAGTTGGGGCCGGAGCTTGCTAAGGCAGTCGAGAACTTGCGCAAGACTTCTGAGAATGCGGTGGCATTGAGCAAGAACCTGGATGCCGCAGTAGCCGAGAACCGCAGCGATGTGCGTGCGTTTGTCCGCGATGGTCTGCCGCAGTTGCAGCAAACCCTGCGCGAAGCGCGTGCCGCGCTGCAGGATGTACGCACCCTGTCGCGTGGTTTGGGTGAAGACCCGTCGCGCCTGATCTATCAACCCACTTACCGCGGCGTGGAGATTCCCCGATGAAACCTAGCTTGCGACTATTGGCGCCCTTGGCGCTGAGTGTGCTGTTGGGCGGCTGCGGTGGCTTGCTGCGCAGCACGGCACCTGCGGAACAAACCTTTCGCTTGCGCTCTGCCGCACCAGTTGCAAGCAACGTAGCTCCGATCAAGGCCACCTTGCAGTTGTTGCCTGTGTCGGTGCAGCCGGGGCTCGACACCACGCGCATTGCGCTGGTGCGCGCGGGTAATCGTCTGGACTGGTATGCCGGTGCGCGCTGGGCGGGTCCGCTTAACGATGTGGTCACTGCGTTGTTGGCGCAGTCTCTGCGCGATGGTGGGCGCTTTGCGCAGGTGGCCACGGATGCCGCGGCCATGGATGCCGATGTGGTGTTGGCCGTTACGGTGCGTCGCTTTGAGGCAGAGCAGTCTGCCGAGGGCGCAGCACCGGTGGCGCAGGTGCGGTTGGAATGCACGCTTTCTAGCCTGACGGCACATCGTCAGTTGGCGGCATTCACTGCCACTGCGGCAGTGCCTGCTGGGGCAAACCGGCTGACTGATGTGGTGGCCGCACTGGAGCAGGCGGCGCAGCAGGCGGTTGCCGAAGTGGTCGATCAGGCTGCAGTGCGCAGCGCAGCGCTGTCGCGCTAAGAGCTTGGCTCAGGCCTGCAGGGCGGGCCGCTCGGCTTTGTCGAACCACTCTGCCCAGAGCGGCGCCTGTGATTCCTGCTGCAGCAGTAGTGTGGCCAGTTCGGTCACGCTGCAGGGCTCGCCGAACAATTTGCCTTGGCCTTGCTGACAACCCAGAGCGCGCAGGAAGTTCAGTTGCTCCACTGTCTCGATGCCCTCTGCCACTACGATCATCCCTAAGCTGCGGCCCATCTCGATGATGGTGCGCACCAAGGTGGCGTCGTTGGGGTCGCCCAGTGCATCGCGCACGAAGCTTTGGTCGATCTTGAGTGTGCCGATGGGAAACTGCTGCAGCGCCGACAGCGATGAATAGCCGGTGCCGAAGTCATCGATAGACAAGTGCAGACCTAGATCGCGCAACTCGTTGAGCATGGCGATGGTGCGCTTGGGGTCGGCCATCAAAGTGGTTTCGGTGATCTCCAGCTCTAAGTTGTCGGGTGACACGTTGTGGCGCTCAAACACCGAGCGGCACCGCAAGATAAAGCTGGCCTGACGCAGTTGCTTGAGCGACAGATTGAGTGCGATGCGACCGGGCTTGCGGCCTTGCTCGCTGAGCCGGTGGTAATCAATACACACGCGATCCAGCACCCATTCGCCCACGCTGTGGATGAGATTGCCTTCTTCGGCAAGCGGGATGAACTGCGAGGGCGGAATGTCACCGTGACCTGGCAAGCGCCAGCGCAGCAGCGCTTCGGCGCCGACGATCTGTCCGCTGGCCAGATCCACCTTGGGCATGTAGCGCACCACCAGTTCGTCGCGCTCTACCGCGCGCGCCAGCTTGCTCTTGAGCATCAAGCGCTCGACCGCGGCAGCGTTCATCTGCGGTGAGTAGGTGACGCAGTTGTTGCCGCCGTTCTGCTTGGAGTAGTACATCGCAGCGTCGGCATTGCGAATTAGGTCGATGACGTTGTTGGCATCGCGCGGACTGAAGGCCGCACCGAGACTGGCGCTGAGGAAGATTTCGTTTTCATCAATGTGAAAGGCCTGTTCCATGGCCGCCAGAATTGCTGCGCCGAGTTGACGTACGGCAGTGCGAACCGTGGTGAGTGAATCGCCCTCAAGGAACAGTGCAAACTCGTCGCCGGCCAACCGGCCCATCACCGCATCGGCAGGCACTACGCGGGTCAGTCGCTCGGTGAGTACTTCCAGCACGCGGTCGCCTGCGGCATG
>CANFSB010000023.1 GCA_947449495.1 Pseudomonadota bacterium | reverse complement strand
GCCCTGATCGGCGGGCTCCGCGCACTCGGTTTACTTGCGCGCCGCGTCGGGCGTAGCATCGGACGCATGCCACAGGGTCAAGGTCTTCAGGACGCGGATGTCATCACGCTGCACGTCGGCAATTTGCCGTTCGCTGCCACGACGGAACAACTGCGCGAGTTGTTCGCTGCCCACACAGAAGTGCTGTCCATCGACATTCCCAACGACCCGCAAACCGGCCAATCCCGCGGCTTCGCGTTTGTCAGCGTGCCCGGCCCTGCCGCAGCGGCTACGGCAGCAGCAGAAGCGTTGGACGGGCAATCGCTGCTTGGTCGCCGTCTGCGCGTTAGCGCCGCGCAAGAACACCGCCGCCAGGCGCGCGGCCCCTTCCGCCACTAGGGCGCAGTTCTATAGCCATGAACCGCATGATCCGACTGCTGAGCCTGGTATCCCTCGCACTGTCAGTGGGTGGATGCGCCAGTTCGGCTACGCGTCTGGAGATGACCTCGGCCATCGACCAAGTGCTGGCCGCGCCCGAGCGTCCGCAGGCCGATCGCAATCGCGACATCTGGCGACATCCGCGCCAAACCCTGATGTTCTTCGGGCTGCGATCAAACATGACCGTGGTGGAACTGGATCCGGGCACGGGCTGGTATCTGCAAGTGCTGGCACCGCTGTTGCGCGAGCGCGGTCGTTACATCGCTGCTCTGCCGCCGGTGTCGCCACAGCAGCGCGGCGCATTGCGCGAACGTGAACAACTCGAAGCCGTCATCGCCTCGCGACCGCAGGTGCTGGATGGCATTCAACGCGCGCCGTTCGATCCGGGTGTGTCACCCATCGCGCCAGACAACAGCGTCGATCTGATCGTCACGTTCCGCAGCCTGCACAACTGGATGGGTGAGGACAAAGCCGCTGCCGTTTTTGCAGATGTTTTTCGCGCGCTCAAGCCCGGCGGTGTGCTGGGTATTGTCGAGCACCGCGGCAATCCGCAGCAGCCACAAGACCCCAAGGCTCGCTCTGGCTATGTGAGCGAATCCACTGCCATGCGGTTGATCCAGTCGGCGGGCTTTCGGCTGATCGCCACCTCCGAGATCAATGCCAATCCGCGCGACACTAAAGACCATCCACGCGGCGTGTGGAATCTACCGCCCACGTTAATTGACGGCGACAAAGATCGTGCGCGCTATCTGGCCATTGGCGAGAGTGACCGCTTCACGTTCAAGTTCATCAAGCCGCGCTGAGCGCGCGCCTATGACCCGCATCGAGCAGAAGTTCAAGGGCCGTGTCATCACGGTCAACGTTGAGCACGTCGATCTGCCTAACGGACAGCATGCTGCGCTTGAGATCGTGCGTCATCCAGGCGGCGCCAGCATTGTTGCCTTGGATGAGCAACAGCGTGTCTGCATGCTGCATCAATATCGCCACGCCGGCGGCGGCTGGGTGTGGGAACTACCCGCAGGCAAACTCGAGCCCGGTGAGGCACCCCTGCTGACTGCGCAGCGCGAGCTCATTGAGGAAGCAGGTGTCAGTGCAACTCGCTGGCAAAGCCTAGGCAGCATACTGCCCTCACCAGGTGTGCTGGCAGAGACCATCCACCTGTATCTGGCACAAGGGCTCGCGCCCGCTGATATTGCCCACGAACAACATGAAGTCATCGAAGTACATTGGTTGCCCTTGCAGCAGGCTTGGCAACGCGCAGTCACGGGTCAATACCGCGACGGCAAAACTGTCATCGGTCTGCTGCGCGCCCACGCGCTGCTAAACCGCCAGCCGTCCTAACTCCTTCACCACAGAGCACGCAATGCACCGCAGATCAATTGCCACTTCTGGACTTACGAACGCACTCGCGCTGGGTCTGGCATGGACTTTGTGCATCGGCACCACAGCTGCTGCAGACGCGCCGCGTACGGCCTTCACTGCACAGGACCTGAACACGCTCAAGCGTCTGTCAGACCCGCAGGTGTCGCCCGATGGACTGCATGTGGCCTACACACTGCGCAGCACCGACCTTGCCGCCAATCGCGGCCGCACCGATCTGTGGCTACTCGATCTGTCGCAACCCGGTGCAGTACCCAAACAATTGACCACCGATGCAGCCAACGACAGCACGCCGCGCTGGTCAGCGGACGGTCGCAGCCTGTTCTTCCTGTCGTCGCGCTCGGGCAGTTCACAGGTGTGGCGCTTGGCACTGAACGGTGGCGAATCACAACAGGTCACGCGCTGGCCCGTGGATGTCAATGCGCTAGCAGTGTCACCCGATGGCACGCGCATCGCCGTGTCGATGGATGTCTATCCGGACTGCGCCGATCTGGCCTGTACTGCAGCACGTGATGCTGGCAAATCCAAAGCAACCGGTCGCAGCTACGATCAGCTGTTCGTACGGCATTGGGATCGCTGGGAGGACGGCACGCTGGCGCAGCTGTACAGCGCCACTCTCAAAGCCGACGGCACTGTCGGCGAGCCGGTATCGCTAATGCACGGCCTCAAGGCCAATGTGCCTTCACGCCCTTCGGGTGGTGACGAGGAGTTCAGCTTCAGCCCAGATGGCAAGCGTCTGGTGTATGCGGCACGCAAAGCAGATCGCAGCGAGTCTTGGTCAACCAACTTCGACCTGTATGAAGTCGCCGCCGATGGCAGCGGCGGCGCAAAAAATCTAACCGCCGCAAACTTGGCGTGGGACACACAGCCGGTGTTTTTAGCCGATGGAAGCATGGCTTATCTGGCAATGAAGCGACCAGGCTTCGAAGCCGATCGCTTTGCCGTGATGCTGCGCGAGGCCAACGGCAGCACGCGCGAAATCTCCGCCGGCTGGGATCGCTCCGTGGATCATCTGGCCGCCAGCGCAGACCGCCGCAGCCTGCTGGCTACTGCAGATGATCACGGCCAGGTCGGTTTGTTTGCCATCGACCCGCGCAAAGCCTCAGTGACCGCGTTGCACAACAACGGGCAAATCACCGGCTTCGCGCCGGCGCGCAACGGCATCGTGATTGCCATGGCGTCGCTGGCAGCGCCGTCTGATCTGTATCTGCTGCCCACGCGCAGCGGCACACCACAGCAGCTGACTGCAGTGAACCGCGAAGTACTGGATGCGCGCTCGCCGCTGGATGCTACGCAGTTCAGCTTCGAGGGCGCTGGCGGTGACAGTGTGTCGGGCTATGTGGTCAAACCTCATGGCTATCAACCCGGCAAACAGTACCCGGTAGCCTTTGTGATTCACGGCGGTCCGCAGAGCGCCTTTGGCAATGCGTGGAGCTGGCGTTGGAACCCGCGGACCTTCGCCGGCGCAGGCTATGCCGTGGTGTTCATCGATTTTCATGGCACGCCCGGTTACGGACAAGCGTTCACCGATTCAATCAGCAAAGATTGGGGCGGCAAGCCGCTGCAGGACCTGCAGCGCGGACTGGCTGCGGCGGTCGCCAAGTTCGACTTTCTGGATGGCAATCGAGCTTGTGCGCTGGGCGCATCCTACGGCGGCTTCATGATCAACTGGATCGCCGGCAACTGGCCCGATCGCTTCCGCTGTCTGGTTAACCACGACGGCATCTTTGACACGCGCAGCATGTACTACAGCACCGAAGAGCTGTGGTTCACTGAATGGGAAAACGGCGGCGCTTATTTTGATACGCCAGCCACTCACGAACAGTTCAATCCGTCAGCACATGTACTCAAGTGGCGCACGCCCATGCTGGTGATCCACGGCAGTCAGGACTTTCGCGTGCCCGAAACACAGGGATTGGCGACGTTCACCGCGCTGCAACGGCGCGGCATCGAGAGTCGCCTACTGGTATTCCCGGACGAGAACCACTGGGTGCTCAAGCCTGCCAACAGCCTGCAGTGGTATCAGTCAGTGTTGGGTTGGCTCGACAGCCATCTCAGGTAGACGCATGCAGCGGCGGCAGGTGGGCGCGCAAGAAGTCGAGGAGATCGCGCCACGCCTGACGTGAAGGATGGTTTTCATCGTCTGGCGGTGCCAGGCGATATTCCTTGGTATAGGTTGCGTGACAGCGCTCGCCTGCGCTGTTGTGATCTTCCGGCCCACCATACTCACGCACCTGCAGGCCAACTGGAAATTCCTGCTGCAAGCGCTGCAGCTTGTCGGGTGGGCACAGTCGATCGGCGCGGCAGCGTACTGCCAACAGTGCACAACTGCCCTGCTGCAATGCGTGCCGCACAGCCTGCAACTGCTGCGCATCAAGGGGCAATGCAGCGCGCTGCGCGCGACCACCCTTGCCAGTCAGTGCATACGGCACAGACAACGGCACTGACGGCTGCGCTGCCACGACAGCGGTAACGCGTGGGTGCAACACCAGCGGAATCACAAAGCCACCGGTCACACACATGCCGATGGCACCCACCGCTGCACCGTCATGCAAATCGCTGATGTGACCTGCCAAAGCCTGCAGCCATTGGGTAATCGGCGCACTGACTCCAGCGCGCAGGAATGCAAACTCCCGCGAGATGCATAAGCGAGCGGCATTGCGCAGCGGCGCTCGCTGGCCTGTGCCACCGAACAGCTGAGCGATGTAAACCTTGTAGCCAGCGGTACGCAAGCGCGCCGCAAACAGCAACAAACCCGGCGCAATACCCGGCAACTCGGGCAGCAGTAGCAGCGGTGCTGCAGCGTCGTTACCGGCGTGATGCACTGCGTGAGACCAGCCTTCATGTGAGAACTGGAACGTTGCGTGATCCGCCAGCAGTGGCGTTGCAACACTCATCGTCGACGGATGTAGAGCAATCCCAGCACCAACATCGCCGCATGTACCCACCACAGGCCCGCCCACTCAGGCACTGCGCCTTTGTCGAACATCGCGCGACCCCAGATGAGCAGATTGGCGTACACCGCATAGAACAGCACCACTGGGACGACGCGCCCATAGCGACCTTGGCGCGGCCGCAAGCGCGCCAATGGCACCGCCAACAATCCGACCAACGCAGTGATCACTACAGTAGCGATGCGCCAGTGGTACTCGCCGCGAAACCGTGGCAATGGCGAACTGCGCAGCACAGAGGTGGCCTGTGCATCAGGTCGCGGTGCGCTGGTACTTTCCGGCGGTGCCGGCAACGGGATGGTCTGTTCACCAAACTGCAGGCGACGCCAGTCGCCCTGTCCAGGCACACCTTCATAGCGACTGCCTTGCTCCAGCACCACAGCCGCTAAACTTCCATCAGCGGCCAACTGGTACCGCGCCCGCGCGGCAACCATTACTTCCAGCGGCCGTGCACTGCCACCACCTTGCAAGGGCAAGCGCCGCTCGAAGAACACGTCGTGCAAGGAGCCGTCCGGGTTAAAGCCCTTGAAGTAGAACACCGCGCTGCCGTCGATGGCGCGAAATTGGCCAGGCACTAATCCGCGCACAAGCGCCGTACGCATGCCCTCGTTGCGGATTTCGAAACTGCGTCGTGCACCTTCAGGTCCTGCCTGAAAGGCAACCCACGCCGCCAACGCCACAGCAGGCAGCGCCACCAGCGCCGCAGCCAACAGGGGCGTAGCCGGTGACATGCCACAGGCCTGTGCGGCCGCCATCTCGCTGTCGTGGTATAGACGACCCAGCGCCAGCGTGACGCCCAGCAGCAGCGAGATGGGCAGAATCACGCTGCTGTTTTGCATCACTGCAAGGCCAACCATCTCGAGCAACAGCGGGCCAGGCACCTGACCTGCAGCGACACGGCCCAGCATGAAGGCCAGTTGGTTGGTGACCAACAACACCATCAGCACTGCAGCGACAGCGGCAGTGGCCACCGCCATCTCGCGAAGAATGTGCCGGAACAAAATGGCACCGATGCGTGGCACAGCACTACGCAGCACGGACTCAGCCATACAGCACCCGCCAGGGCGAGCGATAGGCATGACCCAGCGAAATCAGCCGTTGAAGCAACTGCGGATAGCCAAGCCCTGCGGCCGCAGCCGACCGCGCAAAGTCTTCGTGTGCAGCCAGATGCGGATTGGCGTTGGCTTCCAAGACAAACACACTGCCATCGGCACGGACGCGAAAATCAATGCGGGCAAAGCCCGACAAGCCCAACGCACGATAGATACGCCGTGACAGCCGATCCAGTTGTGCCTCAACACCCGCTGGCAGATCGACCGCCGGACGACTGCCAATGCCATAACGACTGCGGTAGTCCAGATCCCATTTGACCTTGCGCGTAGCGATGGCTGACTGGTTAGACGGCATGGTGCCGAAATCCAGTTCCCACACCGGCAAGCGGGTGAGCCGCTCATTGCCAATCACACCCACATAGCACTCGCGACCTTCAATGTATTCCTCGACCAGCACGTCGGATTTGTTCTGATCAAACACGAACTCGACTCGGGCACGCAGGCTGGCAGCATCTTCTACGACCGATGCCTGAGCAATGCCAAGCGATGCGTCGTCTGTAGAGGATTTGACGAACAACGGATAGCGCAGCTGTTTGGGTACATGCAGGCGCTGACCGCGGCGAAACACCGCAAACTGCGGCGTAGGAATACGATGGAAGGCGAACACCTGCTTGCACAGTGCCTTGTCGCGCGAGATGAGCAACCCGCGTGGATTACAGCCCGTGTAGGGCTGGCGCAGCATCTCTAGAAAGGCAGGGACATGCTGATCGTAGGCAACGATGCCATCGAATTCCTCTAGCAGGTTGAACACCACATGCGGTTCCCACTCAGTGATCACCGCGCGCAATTCAACCAGACTGTCGAGAACACCCAGCACGCGTACATCATGGCCGCTGGTGCGCAACGTGCTGACGATGTCGTATTCGGCTCGCCAGTCCTGGATCTGCTGCGGCGTGTAGCCCTCCAGCGAGTCCGGCGGCACCAGACTGGCATGCACCACCACCAGCACACGACGGCATTTCACAGGCGTAGCTGACGGTGGCCTAGCATCCATGTGCTCACTGTAGCGAATCATTGCGACAAATGAGCAACCGGTCGGCCAAGGTTGCCAGCGAGTCGGCGGCAGACACGGCGGTGCGCCACTCCGGCGGAATACCTTCCAGCGAAAACAGCGCGCCGGCTAACTGGCCGTAGGCTGCAGCAGCCACATCTCGCTCAATCCCCTGCTGCACCACTGCAACCATGCCGCTGCGAAAATCAGCCGCGTCGGCTACCGCACGCACCACCAAATCCAGTATCGCCAGAATGCTGCCGGCGGCCGGCGCCGGTCCTGCAGCAGCGCCACCCTGCCAGCCTGCCACCAAGCTGGTCAGCTCATGTTTGAGTGGCGCAGCAGGCCAGCGATTTCCCAGGCTCAGCACCGACTCACGTGAACCACCCTGCAAGGCCTCATGCAGCATGGCCGTGAACAAGCGGCAGCTGTCGACAACCAACGGAGCTTGCTGGGTGAGACGCGCAATATCGGCAGCCACTGCGATGGCCAAGGGCAAGTCGGCGTGAAAGCAGACCGCTGCCGGCGCACAGCGACTCAGCGCTTCGGGTGAGAGCTGCTGCGGATCGTGGGAACCGGTCAATGCTGTGCGGCGCCAACTGGCCAACGCGATGGCCTTGCGCACTGCCGGCCTTGCACCGGGCGCAGGACCTTCGGCCAACCACGCCTGAAAACGGCCTATTTGGTCACGCACCTCAAACTCGCCGCGGCACTGCACCAGACTCTCTGCAGCGCAGACAGCCATGGCGGTGTCGTCCGATGTCTCGCCTTTGGGCAAACCCGCTGCTGCCGCAGTCAACGCATCGCCTATGGCTAACCCCAACAGTGCAGCGCGCGCGCGTGCCCGCAATGGCAATGCAATGCTGCGCAGGGCTGAGCGGCGCATGGGGACCGCCGGCACAGGCGCCGCGCTTACCGGCTCGGCAACCGCTGACGCCCCAACAGCAGGATCGCTGGATTGCCAGCGGATAATGTAGTTGTCTTGCGCTTCAGTCTCTGGAATGTGCCGCCACTGGTTAGGGGGCACATGCTGACGCCACAACTGATTGAGTGTTTCCAAAGCCTGACGGCCGCGCTGTCCACGCTCTACCAGATGACAGCCGATAGCCATGCCGGTGCGACCTATACCGGCACGACAATGCAGATAGACGCGGCGTCCCTCATCGAGTTCATGCTGTAACGCGGCAAGCACTTTGGCCATCGTGGCTGGATCATCAGGCACTTGGTGATCGACCAATTCAACGCGGTTGTAACGCACTGCAGGTGTCAGCAAGGGCTGATACTCCGGACATTCACCCGCGGCGGTCAGGTCGATAAAGCTGTTGATGCCAACCGACAGCAACTTGGCCAAGCGCACGCGCAACTGCGATGGACTTGCTCCTGCAGGATGATCTCCGGCCAGCAGACGCCCCTCCTCAACCCAGAAGGACTGTGGCAGCGGCGGCTTCACGGCGTAATGCGCAGTCCGGCGAAATCAAACGCAGCAGGGTCGGCCAGATGTGCGGGTTCGATATTGCGCAACGACGAGAAGATGGACTCGGTGCGACCGGGATACTGCAACTCCCAATCTGCCAGCATTTTTTTGATGTGCACACGCTGCAAGTTTTGCTGCGAACCGCACAAGTTGCACGGGATGATGGGAAAACCCCGCGCGCGCGCATAGCGCTCTAGTTCACGCTCAGACACATAGGCCAGTGGTCGTATGACTACATGCTTGCCATCGTCTGAACGCAGCTTGGGAGCCATGGCTTTAAGGCGCCCGCCAAAGAACAGATTCAGAAACAGCGTCTCGACAATATCATCGCGGTGATGGCCCAAGGCGATGCGAGTGATTCCATTGTCCGCAGCCCATTTGTACAGCGCGCCACGGCGCATCCGCGAGCACAGGCTGCACATCGTGCGGCCCTCGGGCACCAGGCGTTTAACTACGCTATAGGTGTCCTGCTCGATGATGTGGAAGTCCACGCCCAGACTACGCAGATAGTCAGGCAACACTTCTGGCGGGAAACCCGGCTGTTTCTGGTCCAGGTTGACTGCAATCAGCGAGAACTTGATCGGCGCACTGCGCTGCAGAGACAGCAGCATGTCGAGCAGCGCGTAGGAATCCTTGCCACCAGACAGGCAGACCATCACCCGGTCGCCCTCTTCGATCATGGCGTAATCGGCGATGGCTTTGCCCACTTGGCCGCGCAACTGCGCGGCCAGACGCCGCTGAGTAGCGGACATCGGCGGCGCTGCCACCGCAGCGCCACCGGCCATGACCGCCTCAGTGCTGATCGACAACCACCTGGGCAACCGGCATCGGCACCGGCGGCGCCGATCCACCCAATCGCAGTTTCTCGATGAGGCGGCTGACATGTTGCGGCGAGGACGTGTTGCGCGCGATCAGCACATACAGTGCGGGGATAACGAACAAGGTCAGTGCCACAGCAAAAGTAGCGCCGAAGAACACCGTCGCACCAATCGACTGGCGACTCTCAGCACCGGCGCCAGTGGCCAGCATCAACGGCAACGCACCAGCAGCAGTGGCCATCGTCGTCATCAACACCGGCCGCAGACGTACGCTGGCCGAATGGATGATGGACTCGATGAAGCCCCTGCCCTGATCACGCAGTTGATTGGCAAATTCCACAATGAGAATGCCGTTCTTGCTGGCGATACCGATGAGCATCACAGCGCCAATCTGGCTGTAGACATTGATTGTGGAATTAAACAGCCACAAGCCAATGACGGCACCGGTGAGGGCCATGGGCACTGTAGCCAGAATGACCAAAGGATGCACGAAGCTTTCGAACTGTGCCGCAAGCACCAGATACACAATAAGCAGCGCAAACCCGAAGGTCAGATACAGACCGCTGGCCGAACGCTTGAGCTCACGTGACTCGCCATTGAAATCGATCTGAACACCCTGCGGCGCCTCTTCACGCACCACGCCCTCGAGGTAATTGAGAGCCTCGCCCAGCGAATAGTTGCCAGTCAGATTAGCTGACAGCGTGACTGAACGCAGCCGATTAAAGCGCTTGAGCTCAGACGGGCCCGCCAGCTCTTTGATCTGGACCAAGCTCGCCAAAGGAACTAGCGAGCGACTGCGATCCGAACGCACATAGATGTTGTCCAGATCAGTGACCGTCGCGCGCTGGTCGTCACGCGCCTGCAGTAGTACGTTGTATTCGTCACCACCCATCAGGAAGGTAGTGGCGACGCGCGAACCAAGCATGGTTTCGAGCGCACGGCCCACGTTGCTGAGCGACACACCCAGATCCGCCGCCTTGTTGCGATCGATGCCGACCTCAAGCTGCGGCTTGCGCTCCAGATAGTCGGATTCCATATTAAAGATATTGGGATTGTTGGCTACGCGCGCAATGACCTTCTCGGCCAGATCCGCAAGCATCCGGTACTCCGGTCCCTGCAGAACGATTTGTACCGGCTTGCCGTTACCACCCAAGCCACCTGGCGCATTTGGGAAGACTCGTGCACCAGGTATGTCCTGCAATCGTCCGCGCAGGCGCTGCAGTATTTGCGCTGCGGATTCGGTGCGCTGGTCCCACAGCGTCAATGGCAGCATGACCTGCCCGCTGCTCACGTCACCGTTACGATTGAAGTTGCCGGTGCGCTCAATGACGCGCAGCGCATTACCACGGGTCACCTCATCGCGGGCGATGGCAGCCACCATTTCAAGATGACGCTCGGTGTATTGCATGCTCGAGCCTTCCGGCGCGATCACCTGAATTTGGACGCGGGCACGATCCTCTGACGGTGCAAATTCTTGTGCCAACTTCATGCCGCCAATGGGCCAACCCACCACCATCAGCAGGATGACCATCACGGCAGTGCCGCCGGCCACAGTTAACAACATCGCGGGCCTGCGGCCTTTGAGTGAGGCTTGCAGCGTCGATTGGTAGCTGGCGGCAAACGCCTTGAAGAAGCGGTCGATGGCGCGCGCCAAGCGACCACGATCCATGCCCTTGGCAAACACCTTGGAAGTCATCATCGGCGTCAGCGTCAGTGCCACCAATGCCGAGAACACGACGGCAGCAGCCACCGTCACACCGAACTCACTGAACAAGCGACCGATGGTGCCCTGCAGGTATGACAGCGGCAGGAACACGGCGGTGAGCACCATCGTGGTGGCAATAACCGCAAAACCAATTTCGCGACTGCCGTTGATGGCAGCCACTAGCGCATGCTCGCCAAGCTCGATGCGGCGAACGATGTTCTCGAGCACCACAATGGCGTCATCCACCACCAGACCAATGGCCAACACCGCACCCAGCAGCGTCAGTGTATTGATCGAATAACCCAGCATGGCCATGACAATTGCCGCTGCAAACAGCGACACCGGGATGGTAGCGGCAGGAATTAGTGTGGCACGCAGGCTTCCCAGGAACAGGAAGATAACCACCAGCACGATGACCATCGTCTCGCCCAACGCATGCACAACCTTCTTCATGGACTCGAGGATGAACACCGAGTTATCGACGTTGACCTCGACACCGATGTCCTCTGGCAGAGTGGTGCGGATGCGCGCCATCTCCTCCTTCACAGCGGTGGCCACTTCCAGCACGTTGGCCGTGGACAGCGGCACGATGGGCATCATAATTGCCGGATTGCCGTCACTGCGCGAACCACTGCGCGCGTTCTCGGCAGCCAACTGCACATCAGCCACTTCACCCAGACGCACCAGATAGCCGTCGGTACCGCGACCAACGACCAGATTGCGGAAGTCCGCCGGCGTGCGCATAGCCGTCTGCGTGCGCAGCGTGAACTCACGGTCCTGAGACTCGATGCGACCAGCAGGCAGCTCGACGTTTTCGGTGCGCAGCGCCGTCTCGATGTCGCTGACAGCAATTTGTCGTGCGGCCATGGCAGCGCGATCCAGCCAGATGCGCATGGCATAACGGCGCTGACCGTTCATGAATACGGTGGCCACACCAGGCACTGCTTGGAAGCGATCTTTCAGATAGCGGCTAGCGTAATCGGTCAGTTCCAGCACACTGCGCTTGCTGCTGGTGAGAATGATGTAGAGCACCGGATCGGCGCTGTCGCTGACCTTATTGATTTGCGGCGGATCGGCCTCTTGCGGCAAGCGCGCCTGCACACGCGACACTTTGTCGCGCACATCGTTGGCGGCCGAGTCGATGTCGCGCTTGGAGCTGAACTCAATGTTGAGCGATGCATTCTCGTCGCGACTGCTCGAGGTGAGTTTTTCGATGCCCTCGATGCCGGCGATCTCGTTCTCGATCACCTGCGTAATACGGGTTTCGACCACCGCGGCATTGGCGCCACGATAAGTGACGCCGATGTTGACCACCGGTTGGGTGACATTGGGGTATTCGCGCACCGACAAGCGCAGTGCTGCCATCACACCCAGGATCAACAGCAACAGCGACAGCACGGTGGCAAACACCGGCCGGCGGATCGACAGCTCGGAAATTGTCATGGCGCGGCCTCCTTGGCAGGCGCAGCAACAGGACGTGCCGCCGGTGCTGCCTGGATACGCTCAGTGATGCTGCTGCCCTCGCGCAGCTTGAGCGTGCCCTCAACCACTACGCGATCGCCATTGGCCAAGCCGTCGGCCACTTCGACCTCGCCAGGCTGCCGGCGACCAATACGCACCTCGCGCTTGGAGACCTTGTCGCCGGGGATGATGACGTACACAAACTGGCGTGCCTGCTCGGGAACCAGCGCTTCTTCTGGAATAACCAGCGCCTTGCGCTGTTCGCGATCCATGCTGACCGTCAGGAACATGCCCGGCTTGAGAGCGCCGTCCTGATTAGGCAGCAACGCGCGCACAGTGACAGAGCGGGAATTGGCATCGACCCGAGAATCGATGCTGACGACCTTGCCGGAGAATTTGCGACTCGGATAGGCGGCAGTGCGTGCCACCACAGTCTGAGCGCGGCCCAATTCGGCCATTAGGACATCGGGCACCGCAAAGTCGACTTTGAGTGTGCTGAGATCGTCCAAGGTGGTGATGAGTGTGCCGGGGTTGATCAAAGCACCCAAGCTGATGCGACGCAGGCCCACTCGGCCACCGAACGGCGCACGGATATAAGTGTCGCTGAGACGGGCGCGTATGGCAGCGACCTTGGCCTCGTTAGACTTCATGTTGGTCTCGAGCTGCTCAAACTGCGCTTTGGACAGCGACTGCATGGCTGCGAGTTCTTTGCTGCGGTTGAACAGGCTGACACTGTTGGCGTAATCGGCCTGGGCCGAGGCCAGCTCGGCGGTCACTTGCGCATGGTCCATCTCGACCAGCACATCACCGGCCTTAACGGTCTCACCATCTTTGAAGTGGATGGCGGTGACAATGTTGGAGACCTTGGCGGTGATGCTGACCGCCTCGTTGGACACGGCAGTGCCGATGGCCTCGATGCCCACATCGATGTTGGCCATGCGCGCAGCAGAAGTGACCACGCCTACTGGGCCTTGACCTTGGCCCTGGCCACCGCCCTGTCGGCCTTGGCCGCCACCCTGGCCGCCGCCCTGGCCACCGCCTTGGCCGCCGCCTTGGCGGGCTTGACCGGATTGGCCCGCACCATCAGGGCGCCGTCCGGCACCCCCAGCGCCTTGCGCCTGACTCTGCTGGGTAAAGCCTTGGCCACCGTTACCAGCTGCTTTGTGTTTGGTGGCATATACCGCCCAGCCTCCGCAAGCCAAAGCTGCGACAACGGCGATAGTGGTAACAACGGAGCGTGGGTCGGCCATGACTATGCCTTAGGGCTGGATACGGTTGAACCGCAAGTATGGCACTGGCCAAGCCCAGCGAGGAAGCATAGAAAGGCCTGCTTTTGCCACGCGAAAGCCGCCAGTTATTGCCAAGTCAAGGATCGATTAACTATTCCGTGCGCTTGCGGAACTAATCCAGTTCCGAAGTGTCCACAACCATTGGTCGCTACCAATGTGGCCGCACTGTCCGCAGCAGCCTGCAATGCCGCTACACTCTCGGGCATGTCGATTCGCATCTGCTTCATCGCATCAGAAGCCGCGCCGCTGGCCAAGACTGGCGGTCTGGCCGATGTCGCCGGCGCACTGGCCAAAACACTGCAGGCGCGCGGCCACGATCTGCGCATATTCATGCCCCGGTACGGGCAGATTAACTGCGAAAACCTGCAAATGTGGCCCGTCGATTTCCTGCAGCGCGTGCCACTGCGGCTAGGCTCGCGCGACCTGCGCTTCGACGTGCACACGACGCAGTTGCCGGGCACGGCCACCATGATCTATCTGATCGACTGCCCCGAGCTGTACGACCGGCAGACGATCTACACCAACGACCCGGATGAGCACCTGCGGTTTCTGGCGCTGACGCATGCCGCGCTGACCTGCTGCCAACGCATGGGCTTTGCACCCGACATCCTGCATTGCAACGACTGGCATACAGCTCTGGGCCCGTTGCTGCTCAAAACCGTGTTCGCCTGGGACAAGTTGTTTGCGCGCACGCGCTCGCTGCTCACCCTGCACAACCTGGGGTATCAGGGCGTATTTGGCGCAGACCGCGCAGCAGATACTGGGCTGGGCACCGACATCGAGCTGCTTGATCGGCATGAGTGGCATGCCGGCCGCATCAACCCGCTCAAGGAAGGCATTGTGCATGCCGACCACATCAGCACGGTCAGTCCCACCTATGCCCGCGAAATCCAAACCGCCGACTTCGGTTGGGGCTTGGACGGGGTGCTGCGGCAACGGGCTGGCGATCTCACCGGCATCTTGAACGGCGTGGATTACGAAGACTGGGATCCGCGCCACGATCGTCACCTGCCCCTGCACTATGGCCCCGACCAACTGCACATCAAGGCGCAGCTCAAACAGCAACTGCAACAACGCATGGGCTTGGCTGTTGCTGCAGAGCGGCCGATGCTGGGCGTCGTCAGTCGCATGACGGCGCAAAAAGGTTTTGATCTGCTGTTCCAGTCCTTACCGCCACTGCTCGAAGCACGCGATGCAGGTTTGGTGGTGCTGGGCAGCGGCGATCGCAGGTACGAAGACTTCTTTGCAGGTCTTGCCGCGCGCTGGCCCGACCGTGTGGCCTTCCACGGCGGCTACAACGAAGAACTGGCCCACTGGATCGAAGCGGGCAGCGACATCTTTCTGATGCCCTCGCTGTACGAGCCCTGCGGCCTCAACCAGATGTACAGCCTGCGCTACGGCACTGTGCCGATCGTGCGACGCACCGGCGGACTGGCCGACTCTGTGCAGCATTTTGATGCAGCCACGGGCCGCGGCACCGGCATCGTATTCAACGATTTCGATGGCTTTGGCGTCGGCTGGGCGCTGACCACCGCACTGGATCTGTACGCGCAGAAAAAGCTCTGGGGCAAATTGATCCGCAACGGCATGGCCATGGATTACGGCTGGAGCACACAAGTGGGACACTACGAATCTCTGTATGCACAGCTGTCGTCAGCAACACCCGTCAAGGCCGCATGAACACACCGGTATCACAGCGCTTTGCCCCTGGCAGCTTTCGTCTCTCTTGTGTGGTCCCGGCCTACAACGAGGCGTCACTGATCGGTGACTTTCTGCCGCAGCTGGTAGCTGCCGTGCGTGATCTAACAGCAGATGTTGAGATCGTGGTGGTCAACGACGGCAGCCGCGATGCCACTGGCGACATCGTGACGCAGCTTTCTGCACAACTGCCCATCCACTACATCGAGCTGTCGCGCAACTTCGGCAAGGAAGTGGCGCTGCAAGCCGGCTTGGATGCCGCCACCGGCGACTGCGTCGTGCTGCTCGATGCGGATTTTCAGCATCCGGTTGCAGTGATTGCACGTATGGTTGAGCGCTGGCAGGCCGGCATCGAGATGGTTTACACCACCAAAGCCGATCGCGATTCAGAACCCGCACTGCGACGACTCGGTTCACGGCTGTTCTACTGGTTGGTCGGGTCGCGTCGCGGTGTCGACATCCCCACCGACGCCGGAGACTTTCGTCTCCTCGACCGATGCGTGGTCGATGCGCTGTGTGCGCTGCCAGAGCGCAACCGCTTCATGAAGGGACTCTATGGCTGGGTCGGCTTTCGCAGCGAGGGTATCGCTATCACGATGGATGCCCGTCCGACCGGTGAGAGCAAGTTCAACCCGATGAGTCTGGCTGCGCTGGCAGCTACCGGTGTCACTGCGTTCTCGGTAAAGCCGCTGCGCATGGTCACGCTAGCCGGCTTGGCGGTATCTATCGTCTCAATGCTGATGGCCGTCTGGATCGTCATCGAAAAGCTGCTACTGGGCCAGGTGATCCCAGGCTTTGCCACACTGGCTGCCGCGGTGTTTTTCCTCTCCGGCGTGCAACTGATCTCGCTGGGCATCGTGGGCGAATACGTGGGCCGCATCTTCGAAGAAGTGAAGCAACGGCCGCGCTATTTGATCAGCCGCGAAAGCGGCCCCGGCGCGCGTCCTCTGCGCCCCGGCAACCCGCCACCTTCGCAATGAACTCTGCCGGCAGCGACCGGCCCCGGGTGATAGACGTCTGCGCCGACGACTTCGGGCTGACGCAGGCAGCGAGCCTGTCGATCCTGCATCTGGGTGAGCGCGGTGCGCTGTCGTCCACCAGCTGCGCGGTCGATGGCACTGCATTGGCAGCACATCTGCCGGCACTGCGTGCGCTGCGTCCACGTCTACGCGTCGGACTGCACTTCAACCTCACCGGCAACCCGGCCTTTATTGGCAGCCAACCCGTCACGCAGTGGATTCGCGACTGCTGGCTCGGTCGCATCGATCGGCGTGCCATCGCCGCGGAAGTGGCACGGCAGTTGGATCGCTTTGGCCAGCTATTCGACAGCCCGCCGGATTTCGTCGATGGCCATGAGCACGTACACCAGTTTCCGGTGCTGCGCGAACTGCTGCTGGAAGCCGTAGCAGTCCGTTACGGCCACAGGGTTCCGATACGCTGCACCTGGCCCAAGCACTGGCAAGGCACCAAGGCTGCGGTTATCGCGCTGCTGGGCGCACGGGCATTGCGCAACGCCGCACAGCAGGCAGGACTGCGTACCAATTCAGATTTCGCCGGCGTGTATGACCTGGCCAGCGCAACTGGATACGCAGCGCGCATGGAACGGTGGGTGTCACGCCTGGCCGATGGCGGCTTGGTCATGTGTCATCCAGAGCGTCCCATGGCAGACGCCCAACCCGCACGCATTGCCGAACACACGTTCTTCGATAGCGCTGCCTGGCCTGCCCTACTGGCCTCGCAACGCGTGTCGCTGCTGACCGGAAGCTAGACTTGATCCACACAGCGCACTCAGAGTCTTTAGTCGAGCGTCGCGGTCCGCAGCTGCTGCTAGGCTTTGTACTGCTGCACCTAGCCGTGTGGACTGTGGTGCCGTGGCTGGGTCACTGGACTGTCCCGGTGGACAACTACGAACAGCTCAGCTGGGTGCAACACGTGGACTGGGGCTATGCCAAGCATCCGCCCTTCCCCACTTGGGTGCTGGCGGCAGCAGAACTGCTGCTGCCGCACGGTGTACCCCTCACTTATGCATTGGGGGCCCTGTGCACAGGCTTGATGCTGTGGGCTGCCTGGCGCCTGGGCGACGAACTGCTGGGACGTAACCGCGCGTTGATGGCGGTGCTGCTGATCTGCGGCATTACGTACTACACAAGCCATGTGCGCTACTTCAACCACAACACGCTACTGATGGTGGCGCACGCCGGCGCCACGCTGTGCATCTGGCGCTGCGCTAACGGCGCACGTACGGTTTGGTGGTTGTTGCTGGGCCTGCTGTGGGGCATCGGCATGCTGTCCAAATATCAAATGGCGCTGAGCATCGGCTGCAACGTCTGCTTTTTAGCGCTACTGGCGCGCGACCCGCGTCACCACGGCGAGGTGCGCAGCTGGGTCAAGGGCGTGCTGGTGGCCTCAGCAGTGTGTGGATTGATGTTGGTACCGCACGCGATATGGCTGGTCAATAACGACTTCACCACCTTCGCTTATGCCAGCCATTCGATGGCGGCCAACCAAAGCTTTTTGCAGCGCCTGCTCAACATCCTTGAGTTCATCGGTCATCACTTCGGCCGCGTACTGCCGATGTTGATCATTGCAGTGGCACTGCTGTGGCTGGCGCACAGGCAGCGGGTCAACTTGGTGGTCGATGAACCTATGGCTGCAACCGACGGTCGCCAGCGCGATGCCGTACTACTGCTGCAGATTCACGCCTTCGCGCCGTTTGTGCTGATGGTGCTGCTGACACTAATGGGTGGCGTAGCACTGCAAATTCACTGGGGGACAGCGTATTTGTGGTTGACGGGCTTGTGGTTCATGACCACCGATGCGGGCCGCAAACTGGCGCGACTGCCCATACCGTGGTTATTTGCCGGCCTGCTGCTAGTACAGATCAGCACGCTCATTCAGTACGCGCGCCGCTGAGGCGCGCTGCACGCTCAACGCTTGCGGTCACCCAACAGACCGCGATGCTCAAAGGGGATCGTGCGCATCAACCCCGAACCCAGGCTCAACGTGCCCACCACGCGATACTCGCTAGCATCACCGCGCAAACCACCTGACAAAAACTTGAGCAGAGCGCCGGCCAGATTGGCGCGCGTGGTCACTTCAAAATCCAGCTCACCTTTGGGCGGCACCACAAACGCTCGATCACTAGAACCGGTCGCAAATCGTTCGCCGGCCAGTTCAATCTCGAAGCGCACATTGGCCACATCCAGCGGTCGCGCGTTGGGATTGGTGACGTGCAATCGCACCCGCAACTCCTGACCAGTCAGGTCACCGCGCAGCACCTCGGCTCCCACCACTTGGATGTCGGGGCGTGCAAGCCCGGTGGCCGCGCAGGCACCGAGCAACAGGGCGCAAGCCAGAATCGCAATGCGATGCAACATGATCAGACCCTTCCGTAGAGAGCGTTCAACTCGCGACACTGTGCCGCAAGATCGGCTGTCAGTGTGGACAGTGGCGCGCGCCAACGCCAGTTGCCTGTCACGGTGCCTGGCGTATTAAGCCGCGCCGCACTGTCTAATCCCAGCACATCCTGCAAAGGCAGGATGGCCAAGCCCGCAACCGATGCCAGTGTCGCGCGCTGTACCGCCTGCGCCAGCGAGTTATCGTCGCAGTGCAGATAGTGCCGCGCATGCTGACGCGTGCCCGGGTCCAAGTTCAACGCCCAACCTGCAGTCGTATCGTTATCGTGCGTGCCACTGTAGACCAGCAAATCCGATGTGTGGTTATGCGGCAGGTGCGGATTACCGGCATCGCCACCAAAGGCAAACTGCAGCACGCGCATGCCAGGCAACGCGAACTGCCGCCGCAGCGCATCGACGTCGGGGGTAATAACGCCCAGATCTTCGGCCACCAGCGGCAGGTCCGGCAGCTCATTGCGCACCGCCTGCAACATTGCAGCGCCCGGTGCTGTGCACCAGCGACCCTCACGCGCACTGGTTGCATCGGCAGGCACAGCCCAATACGCCGCTAAACCGCGAAAGTGATCGATACGCAGCAGGTCATAGCGCGCCAACTGTCCGGCCAGCCGCTGTCGCCAGAACGCGAAGCCATCGGACTGCATCTGCTGCCAGTCGTACAGCGGATTGCCCCACAGCTGACCATCCTCGCTGAAATAGTCCGGCGGCACGCCGGCGACCTCTGTGCCACAGCCGTGAGCATCGAGCTGAAACTGCTGCGGCTGCGCCCAAGTGGCCACCGAATCCGGTGCAACATAGATGGGCAGATCGCCAAACAACCGAACACCACGCGCATGGGCATGCGCCCGCAGCGCTGACCACTGGTGCGCAAACTGCCACTGCTGATGTTGCAGCTGGGCAATCGGTTGATGCAGTTGCCGCGCCGCCTGGGCCAGTGCATCGGGTTGGCGCGTGCGTAGCGGCTCGGGCCATTGCCACCAAGGCGCGCCGTGCTGCGATGCCGCCAGCGCCTCGAACAATGCGTAGTCGTCGAGCCAATGGCGCTGCGTGTGACACCAGTGCTCAAAGGCCTCGTGACCACCCGGCGGTTCAAGCTGCGGATTGATGAACTGCGGGTTGCCAGCTTGATCCGACCGCGTCCAATAAGGTGAACCGTCGCTGCCTGTAGGCCCCAGTGGCAACACCTGCCACACGCTAAAGCCCGCCTCGGCAAGCCAATCGATGAAGCGGTAGGCGTCACTGCCGAAGGCGCCAGCGCCATGCTCCTGCAACAGCGAGGAAGGATGCAGGAGCACTGCGCTGCGACGGCGATCCAGCACCGGCAGGCGCTGTGGGTGATTCACTCGCGTCAGGCCTGTGCGCGGCGCATCACGCCGCCACCTTCGGGCGTACCACCACCTGCCGACAAAGACCGCTGCAATGCTGGCGGTGGCTCGATGCCCAGCAATCGATACAGGCTGGTGAGCTGATGACGAAACAGCAGATCGAAATCGCGCACCGCCTCAGGCGGGTTGTAATCACCGAACCACCAGAACCAATCTGAGCTCTCGCAATGCGCTAACTGGCGGCTGGCAACCTGCTGCTGCGCAGCATCCAGGCGACCGCTGGCTAACACTTGGTCGTAGGCAAGTTTGGCCTCGCACAGCAGATCCCAGCCGGCGTTCTTATCCGGATCACCCATCCAAGTGGACAAAGTGCCATGCACCCAACTGCCAGCACGAACATGCGGCAACAGATGCGGCTGCACGCCCTGCGCAGTCGCGTCATCGATGACATCTGACAGCGTGGTCAACCGCACGCGGGACGATTGCGACAGGGACGCATACATCGCATCGAGGAAGTAGTAGCCGTTGAACGGGTAATGCTCCCAGGCGTTCTCACCATCCAAGGCGACCAACAGCACGCGGCCGGGCACGCCCTCGGTGACATCGGCCAAATGTTCGACCTGTTCGATCAAGTGACGCGCCGCATCGTCGCCATGCCAGCGTGAGTAGGTGAAGCCGATGAGATCAGAGATGCCGTCATCACGGAAAAAACAGCGCATCGGACCATCAGGCCCGCAATGAGCCTGGTGCAACAGACGCTCACCACCGTGCTGCTCGGGTACGATGCCCGACTTGGCCAGCGCTGCCTGCAGCACATTGCCACTGGAGGCGATCCATTCCATGCCGGCGCTCTGCATGACGCGCAGCGCGCCTTCGCTGATTGCGCCCTCCGAGGGCCAGCAGCCGCGCGGCCGGCGACCAAACACCCGCTCAAACACGGCCAGCGCCTCTTGCATGTGCCAAGCGGCACGTTCGGCACCACCGGGATACTGGTGATGACGCGGCCGCAGCGAGGCAGGTTCACTCTCCCGTGCTGCGCCAAAGTCGAGCAACAGCGGCAGGATCGGGTGGCTGTAGGGCGTGACCGACAACTCACACCGACCGGCGTCCGCCAGTTGTCGGTAACGCGGCAACAACCCGGTAAGTAATTCGCTCACCAGCCCCAACAAGCAGCGACGATGTTCGGCAGTGAACTGACGGCCACGTTCGGTCAGCTGCGCCACACGCAGATCGGTACGCCGCACCGTTTCGCCCAACCAGGCAAGGTGAAACCACATGGCCAGATCGCGCAGGAATTGATCGGACGCATAGGTGATCTGCTCGGGCGTGCCCAGCACCGCTGCAAGCGCTGCCAACTCGGCATACACCGGAAAGCGCTCGATGAGATTCTGACGGTCAGCACGCAAACAGGCACGCAGCAACGCCAAGCGCTGCGCCGGTGCTTGCGGTAACGGCTCTTCGGACAACAGTGCCAGCACCGGGTCTGGCAAGGGCTGCCCACCGCTTAAATGTGCACCGACACGCTGCGCCAGTTCTTCAAGCTGTTCGATGAGCACTGGCGTGAAATTGATGACCGCCCGCGCACGTGGATTGGCCTCCAAGTGACCGGCCATATCGGCGTAGTCCTTGATGGCATGCAGATAGGTCCAGGGCAGGATGAACTGACCCGACAGCGCATCACGGTAAGTGGGCTGGTGCATGTGCCACAACAGCACCACCGGCAAACGCGAATCAGTCATCGGCAGGCCTCAGGCAGTGGCAACGCTGACCTTGGCCAGGTGGTCGGGAGTAACCAGAACAACACCCTTGGGGGTGACATCAAAGCGGCTGCGATCCAGGTCCAGATCAACGCCGACCTGCATGCCATCGGGGATGTCGCAATGCTCATCGATGATGGCGTTTTGGATGGTGCAGCCCTTACCGATGCGCACGCTGGGCATGATCACTGCGCGATGCAAACTGGAGCCTTCATCGACGCGCACGTTGGAGAACAGCAAGGACTCACGCACCACCGCGCCGGAAATGATCGACCCGCCTGACACCAGCGAGTTGATGGCCATGCCACGCCGACCATCTTCGTCGAGCACAAACTTGGCCGGTGGCTGCTGCACCTGGTACGTCCAGATAGGCCACTCTTCGTCATACACGTTGAGTTCAGGTGCGACATGCACCAGCTCAAGGTTGGCCTCGAAGAAAGCATCGACCGTTCCCACATCACGCCAGTAGTTTTGCGCGCGCGTGCGCACATTGCGAAACGGATAGGCAAACACCTGCAACTTGCCGATGGCCTTGGGGATGATGTTCTTGCCGAAATCGTGGCTGGAATCCGGGTCTGCCGCATCTTCGATCAGCAGTCGCTCGAGCAGCTTGGTGCTAAAGACATAGATGCCCATAGACGCCAGCGCAACGTCGGTGCGCCCCGGCATAGGCTCGGGCTCGCGTGGCTTCTCGCTGAACTTGGTGACCTTGTTGGTCTCGGTGACCGACAACACACCGAACTCGCGCGCATCATCAATGGGAACCTCAACTACGCCCACCGTGATGTCGGCACCCTTCTCAACGTGGTGCGCAATCATCGGGCCGTAATCCATCTTGTAGATGTGATCACCGGCCAGCACCAGCACATGCTTAGGGTGATGTGCGCGGATCATGTCGAGATTCTGGTAGACGCTGTCTGCCGTACCCAGATACCAGTGCTTGCCGGTCTGCTGCTGCGCCGGCACCACGTCGATGAACTCACCGAACTCACCGCGCAGATAGCTCCAGCCGCGCTGCACGTGCTGAATGAGTGACTGGCCTTTGTACTGCGTCAGCAGGCAGATCTGCCGGATGCCAGAGTTGACGCAGTTGGACAACACGAAATCGATAATGCGGAACTTGCCGCCGAAGGGCGTGGCGGGCTTGCAGCGGTGTTCGGTCAGGCCGCGCAAGCGCTCACCTCGGCCGCCTGCCATGATCATCGCCATGGCTCCTCCCGTGAGTCGACTGACATAGCGTCCGGACGATGCGCGTGAGGATCTGGCCATGCAAAAGTCACCCTGAGTAGAGCATTGGGTATATTAAGCGTCATTCGCGCCGCAAGTGCCAACGGAGAACGTGACATCAGCAACGCGTCGCAGTGGGCTCTGGGCATCACCGAGGACGATCTCGCCCGCATCGCCAGCGCCCGGCATCACAACCCGCACGCAGTGCTGGGCCGCCATGCAGCAGGCGCAGTGGCAGAACTGCGGGTGTTTTTACCTGCTGTCACCCAGGTGACCCTCGCTGATGGCAGGCCACTGCAGCGACTGGGGCACAGCGACTTCTTCCTGTTGCAAGCAGAGCCCGGCCAATTGCCTTTAAGACCGGCACTGCACTGGCACAGAGCCGACGGCAGCCATGGGCAACACATCGATCCTTACAGCTTCGCAGCGACGCTGTCTGAGGCCGACTGTGCGCTGTTTGCCAGCGGTCATCATGCCGAGGCTTGGAAGATGCTCGGCGCTCACCCGTCGTGCATCGACGGCATCGATGGCGTGCGCTTTGGCGTCTGGGCGCCCCATGCCGAGCGCGTCAGCGTGGTGGGCGACTTTTGTGATTGGGACGGCCGACGGTTGCCTCTACGATCCTTGGGCAGTAGCGGCATCTGGGAACTGTTCGTACCGGGGCTCGCAGTGGGTGAAGCCTATAAGTTTGAGCTGCGACACCGCAGTAGCGACACGGTACTGCTCAAGACAGATCCCTGGGCACGCGCCATGGAGCTGCGCCCCGCCACCGCATCGATCATCACCGATGATGAGGCGCACCGCTGGCAGGACGATGACTGGATGCAGTTGCGGCGCAGCCATGACTGGCTGCATGCACCCATGTCCATCTATGAGGTGCATCTGGGATCGTGGCGGCGCGCCGACGACAGTGGCTTTCTCGATTGGGACACGCTGGCAACCCAGCTGATTGAGCACGTGCAGCAACTGCACTTCACGCATATCGAACTGCTGCCCATCACCGAACACCCTCTCGACGACTCCTGGGGCTATCAGACCACCGGCTATTTTGCGCCGACACGCCGCTTCGGCCCGCCTGCCGGGCTCAAGCGGTTGATCGATGCCTGCCATCGCGCGGGCATTGGCGTGCTGCTCGACTGGGTGCCTGCGCACTTTCCGCGCGACGCTCATGCATTGGCCCGCTTTGATGGCGAGCCGCTGTTTGAATATGCCGATGCGCGCAAGGGCGAGCATCTGGACTGGGGCACCTATGTGTTTGACTACGGCCGCAGCGAAGTGCGCAGCTTCCTGCTGTCCAGCGCCTGCTATTGGCTGGAGCATTTTCACTTCGACGGTCTGCGCGTCGATGCCGTGGCCTCCATGCTGTATCTGGACTTCGGCGGTCGCACCGATTACCCGCCCAATCGTCATGGTGGCCGCGAAAACCTCGAGGCCATGGACTTCCTGCAGCAACTCAACAGCGTCACGCATGCGCGCTCCCCCGGCACAGTGATCATGGCCGAGGAGTCCACCGACTGGGCGGGCGTCAGCCGTCCAGTCGACAGTGGTGGTCTGGGGTTCTCGATGAAGTGGAACCTAGGTTGGATGCACGACACGCTCGACTACCTGCACACCAACCCGCTGTTTCGCGGCCATGTGCAGGATCGACTTACGTTCTATCTGATGTACGCCTGGAGCGAGAACTTCATCCTGCCGCTGTCACACGATGAAGTCGTGCATCTCAAGCGATCACTGTTGGGCCGCATGCCGGGCGATCGCTGGCAACAACTGGCCAATCTGCGGCTGCTCTATGCGTGGATGTGGCTGCTGCCAGGCAAAAAGCTGTTGTTCATGGGCAGCGAGTTTGCACAGCCCTGGGAATGGGACTTTCGCAGTGCATTGCCGTGGCATCTGCTCGAACACGCCGAGCACCGCGGCGTGCAGCAGTTGGTATCCGATCTGAACCAGCTATATGTCAGCGAGCCGGCGCTGCATCGCTACGAGTTCGACGCGCAGGGTTTTGAATGGATCGATTGCCACGATCGAGATCGGTCGGTGCTGGCGTTTTTACGACGCGACGGTGAGCGCTGCGTACTGCTGGTAGCCAACTTCACACCGGTACCGCGCCCCGCCCACCGCATCGGCGTGCCGGCACCCGGCCTGTATGAAGTGCGACTCAACACCGATGCATCACTGTATGGCGGTGCCAACACCGGCAACGCGGTAGCGACCGCAGAGGCCGTGCACTGTCACGGTCACGCTTGGTCGCTGGTGCTGGATCTGCCGGCGCTGGGCGCGTTAGTGCTGATGCCGTGTATCGCCTAGACTTGGCGTGATGCACCGTGCGCCGCTCACCCTCTTCGCCTTGCTGACAGTACTGCTGTGCAGCGCTGCCACTGCACAGGCACCTGTTGCCACAGCGGCGCCCAAGGTCTCGGTCGTGGGTCAATGTCTGCCCGCTCAGGGCGCCTTCTTGCGGGCCACGCTGCGTGGCGCAGTCAATGCCGACCTGAACTGGCACAGCGATCAGTTGCAATGCGACGGCAGCATCCGTCCTGACGGCACGGGCCTGCGCATAAGCGTCGCAGGTCCCTTGCCGGCTGCAACGGACGGCACGCCACGCAGGCTGCGCTTCGTATTCGGCCTCGACACCGCTGCCAACGGCGCAGCTTTACCCACCAATCTCACCGTCATCATTGAAGGTGAGGGTCTGCTGTTTGCGACACGAGGTGACGCACGCTGCACCACCGACCGTTTGCAGCGTGATGCCGGCGGCATCAGCGGCCGCCTCGATGTGCGCGGCTTTTGTACCGGTCCCGCCCTCACTCTGGATGGCAACCAGCGCCTGCTAGTGTCCACTTTTGATTTCTCTGCCAGACTGTCGCAGGAGTAACCCTATGCGCCACACCAACATCTTCGCTGCACTGGCTCTGGTCTTTAGCAGCTTCGCGCTGGCCGCAGGCTTCGCCCCGGCACAGCTGCGCGACTTCCCTCAGGACCAACTGGTGCTGCAACACGCCGACACGCGCGTGTCCTTGCAAATCTGGTTGGCTGATACCGATGCACGACAGTCTCAGGGACTGATGTTCCTGACCGAACTGCCACAGGGTTACGGCATGTTGTTCCCGCTGACCGAGCCGCGTGTTATGAACATGTGGATGAAGAACACCTATGTGTCCCTAGACATGGTGTTCATCGGCATAGATGGCAAAATTGTGCGCATCGCTGCCGATACCGTGCCGCAATCCACGGACATTGTATCATCGGGCAGTGTGGTGGCCGGCGTGCTCGAAATCCGCGCCGGCGAAAGCAAACGCCTTGGCTTGAAGGTCGGGGACAAAGTGTTGCATCGGCACTTCAATACAGCGCGATAAGCAGCAGGCTGACTCAGTCCGGCTTTGCCTTGGAGCATTGACCGCAGCCGGCACCCAGCAGTGCCACCCTCTGCTGCTGCAAGGTGCGCTGTAGCAGTCGCGCAATGCGCGAGTCAGCCGGGATCCACCGAACAGCGCGGCTCACCAGTTTGATGCGGGCGGCCACACCCATCAGTCGCCATGCTGCAGACAGCACTGCAGCGATAACGATGACGGCAACCAACAGCTGTTGCATCACGCCCCCAGCCACAACGCAGTGCGATAGGTGACAAACGACGCCACCCAAGCCATGGCAAACAGGTAAACCGTCATCAGCGCCGGATATCGCCAGGACTGCGTTTCGCGCTTCACAGTGGCCAAGGTCGACAGACACTGCGGCGCAAACACATACCAAGCCAGCAGCGACAGTGCCGTGGCCAAGCTCCAATCGGCAGCAATTAACGGCCCCAGCGCCCCACCCACATCATCGGTGGCAGACAACGCGTACACCGTGCCCAGCGCGCCCACCGCCACTTCACGCGCGGCCAAGCCCGGCACCAATGCCACGGCGATCTGCCAGTTGAAGCCGATCGGCGCCACCAGCGGCTCTATCAGCCGCCCCAATTGGCCAGCGAAGCTGTACACGACGGCAGGCTCGGTAGCACCAACCGGCGCAGCCGGATAGCTGCCCAAGAACCACACCACGATCATCAAGGTCAGGATGATGCCGCCCACACGCGAGACAAAAATGCTGGCGCGCTCCCATAAGCCCAACGCCAAGTTGCGCAGGTTCGGCCAGCGATATTCGGGCAGTTCCATCATCAGCGGATGATGCGTGGCACGCAGCAACACAAAGCGCAGCAGCAGGGCCACCAACACCGACCCCAAGATGCCGGCCAGATACAAGGCAAACAACACCAGACCCTGCAGATTGAACCAGCCCACCTGCCGCGCCGGAATGAACGCCCCGATCACCAATGCATACACAGGCAGGCGTGCAGAACACGTCATCAACGGCGCGATCAGGATGGTGACCAGACGATCGCGTGGATTGGGAATGGTGCGCGCCGCCATGATGCCGGGAATGGCGCAGGCGAACGACGACAACAGCGGAATG
>CANFSB010000022.1 GCA_947449495.1 Pseudomonadota bacterium | reverse complement strand
TCGCCGATCTGATACTGGTTCCAGTTGGCGTCAGAGACGGGCATCCAGTCTCTATAGGCTTGAATCGCTGCATCGCGACGCACGCTCCACGGGCCTTCTTCGTCATCGTGATTTTGGGCGCCACCTTGCCAAGCATCGTTGGCCAGTTCGTGATCGTCCCACTGCATCACCATCGGATAGCGCGCATGCAAGGCGAGAAGATCTGCATCACGCCGATACAGCGCATAGCGCAGCCGGTAATCAGCCAATGTGATGGTCTCATCCGACGGATCGATCTCCCGAGCGGGCTGGGTGCGTCGTCCTTGCGGATCCGGGCTCAAACCGTATTCGTAGATGTAGTCACCCACGTGGACCAGCAGATCCAGATCATCGCGCTGCGCCGCATGCGCATAGGCATTGAACCAGCCGATGCCGATACTCGAACAGCAAAACACGCCCAGATTGAATTTGTCTGTGTGTCCGACAGGCAGCGTGCGCGTGCGGCCCACGGCGCTGATGGATCCATCCGGTGCGATGAAACGATAGTGGTACCAGCGATTGGGCTGCAGACCTGTGACCGTGATGCGTGCGGTGTGATCGCGTGCAGCACTGGCTATGGCAGTGCCACCGGCAACCACGCGCTTAAAATCCGGGCTGGCGCTGACTTCGCAGTGCAGTCGTGCGTCATTGCTGGCCACGAATCGGGTCCACAGCAGCACCGAATGCGCGCCCGGCTCACCGCTGGCAATGCCGTGAGTGAAGCCGGTCAGTGATGTGGCAGACAGCGCCCATCCGGGCAGGGCGAGAGCGCCCAGACCCTGAAGTCCGGTCAGGATGAAGTGTCGCCGGTTTAAGAGAGACATTTTTGCAGCGTACACTGTCGCTCCCTTTTGATGTAGGTCCGGGTTTCGTCAAATGTCGCCCGCCGATCCAAAACGCAAAGATGATGCAGATTCTGTGCTGCTGCTGCGCACTGTGGATCAGGCCTACAGCGTGGTCGAAGGGGGTCATAGCTGGCCGGTCTTTCAGCAGACGCTGCTCGAGCTGCTGGCCATGCTGGATGCGGACAGCGAGTCAGGCACGCCAGCTCAGGACATCACGCAACTGGCTAGCTTGCTGCTACGGCATTTCACTCGTGCGCTGCGACAGCAGGACGCCCAGTTTGATCAGCAAAGTCTGATTGAGTTTCAGGATGGTCTGCTGGACCAGCATCATTTGGCTATTGCCTTGTGTGGCAGCGATGCCAGCGTGCAATGGGCAAACCTGCGCATGCGGGAATATTTGCTGGCGCTCTCTGCAGCGCAGCTGCAGTTGCTGTGTTCACCGGTAACCCGGCGACCCGTGTCCATCACGCTGAGTTTGCCGCAGGGTGTGGTCTCTGTGCTTGCAGTGGACGCAACTGAGGCAGGAGTCGGTCGAGTCACTCTGTTGGCTTCGCCACCGGGCGCGCGGCAGCTGGACTTGGCCAGTTTGCGCACGCTGTTCGGGTTGACAGAAACCGAGAGCCGTATCGCGCAGCGTATGGTGCTAGGTGAGGCCGCTGAGCAGATTGCTGCAGCCAATGGCACCTCTGTGCACACGGTTCGCACTCAGATCAAACAGCTGCTGGGCAAGGTGGGTGTCAACCGGCAAAGTGAGTTGGTCGCTGCTTTGGTGACCAGTCCAGCCAGTATTGATTTGGGCGGCATGCCATTAGTTACAGTGCCGCCAGCGTTATTCGTGCGTATCGGTACGCGTCGCTTGGCCTATGCGGACTATGGTCCACGTGACGGACGCCCAGTCATTTTCATGCACAGTTGGGCAGGCTCACGGCTGCAGCTGCCGCCCGATCCTCACAGTCTGTTCAAGTACGGCATCCGTCTGCTGATCCCAGAGCGGCCTGGGGTTGGAAAGTCCGATCCGCCATCGTCGCCAGATGACTCGCCACGTCAGTGTCTTGATCAGTGGTCCGAAGATGTGCGCGCCTTTGCAGATGAGTTGGGACTGAAGAAGTTTGATGTTGTCGGCTACTCCTTGGGCTGCGTGTTTGCGTTGGCTACAGCGCGTCACTTGGGTGATCGAGTGGGCCGGGTGACTTTGGTGTCACCGATTGCACCTCTGCGCTCGGCGCAGGACATCAAAGAGATGCTGCCTGGAGCGCGCGCCCTATTTGGCGTTGCCATGCATCTGCCTAAAGTGCTGCCGGTGGCTATGGCGTTGTGGTTGGGTTGGTTGCGTCGTCGCCCTGCGATGTACTTCGAATCGGTACGGCCCTATCTGGCTCCAGCCGACGCACTGATACTGGAAACGCCCTATATGCGGGCCCATTACGAAAGCATTTTTATGGAGTCCATTTCCGCAGGCAATGCCGCGCTGGTGCGCGAAGTGCTGGTCATGGTCAGCGATTGGACCGACCGAATACCACTACAACAGCCTGTAACTATTTGGCATGGTGACACGGACAACCATGTTCCCTTGCCACACGCTCAGCGCCTGCAGGCTTCTTTGCCCGGCTCCCGACTCATCTGTGTGCCCGATGCTGGGCACTATCTGGTCTACCGGCACTGGCCGGGCATCCTCGAGCAATTGACATAACTCCAAGTATTTCGTGACGCGTATCCCATATGGGGTATGCGTTGCCTGTTGCCTCCTTCCTATCCTGCTTCGCAAGTAGCGCCACTCCATTTTGAGGGCGCACACAACGACGCCTGATACGGAGATGCACCATGGCCACGAAGAACAGCAAAAACCTGGTCAAAACTGCTTCAAAAGCCACTGCTACCAAGCCTGATGCGCTGTTGGATGGCATCGCTGTACCCGGGCCTGCAACGGCGCAGCACCCTCTGAAACAAACCCGTCATGTTTCAAGTCGAAAGGCCGACATCGTTGACCAGGACGAAGATCTGGGCGACCAAGATCAGGCTTCTATAACCCAAGCCGTGCAGCCTGATGAGGCTGTGACGCTGATCGAAGACAGCGGCACAGGCGGTGCGGGTGCGCAGTTGCCGCTGGTTGCTGCCAGCGAAGGCGGTGGTGGTGCAGGTGCATCCGGTGCCGCAGCAGGCAGTGGGCTGCCCCATGGCGCGCTGTGGGTGCTGGGCGGTCTGGGCGTGGCTGGCGCCGTGGCACTGGCCAGTGGCAGCAAAGGCGACAAGACGCCGCCGCCGCCGCCGGTCATCGCGGCCGTTGCAACCGATGATGTGGTCAATGCCGCCGAGAAGTCGGCTGGTGTGACGGTCAGTGGCACAGCCGAAGCCGATTCGATAGTGACCGTAACCTGGGGCAGCACCACCAAGACTGTTACCGCCACGGGCGGCAATTGGACAGCAAGCTTTGCGGCTACCGAAGTGCCTGCCGACGGTAGCAGCACTCTCAGTGCGACAGCCAAGGACGCAGCTGGTAACGCCGGCACTGCCGGTACGCGCCCCGTATCTATCGATAGCACGGCTCCTGCTTCACCCGTTGTTGCTGTTGTTGCCGGCGACAACGCCGTCAATGCTGCCGAAAAGCTGGCCGGTGTCACGGTCAGTGGCACAGCGGAAGCGGGCAGCAGTGTTGCATTGACCTGGGGCTTGGTCACCAAAACGGTGATTGCCACAGGTGGCACGTTCAGCGCGAGCTTTGCAGCCGCTGATGTACCAGTCGATGGCAGTAGCACCATCAGCGCAGTGGCCACTGACGCTGCCGGTAACAAGTCTGCCGCAGGCACGCGCTCCGTAGCCGTTGATACATCTGCACCGGCAACACCGGCAGTGGCTGTGGTTGCGCTCGACAATGTCGTCAATGCTGCCGAAAAGCTGGCCGGTGTCACGGTCAGTGGTACAGCAGAAACGGGCAGCAGTGTTGCAGTGACCTGGGGCTCGGTCACCAAAACAGTAACAGCCACTGGTGGCGCATTTAGTGCCGTATTTGCGGCTGCAGAGCTGCCTGTTGATGGCAGCAGTTCCATCAGCGCAGTGGCCACTGACGCTGCGGGTAACAAGTCTGCGACCGGTACGCGAGCGGTGGCTGTGGATACCGCGGCGCCCTCGGCGCCTGCAGTGTCAGTTGTGGCGCTCGACGACGCGGTCAATGCCGCCGAGAAGTCGGCTGGTGTGACGGTCAGCGGTACGGCCGAAGCCGATGCCATCGTCACCCTGACCTGGGGCAACACCACCAAGACGGTCACTGCGACGGGTGGCACTTGGACCGTTACTTTTGCCGCTGCCGAAGTTCCCGCTGATGGCGCCAGCACGCTCAGTGCGGTCGCCAAGGACGCGGCTGGTAACACCGGTACAGCCGGTACGCGCCCCGTATCTATCGATAGCACGGCTCCTGCTTCACCCGTTGTTGCTGTAGTTGCCGGCGACAACGCCGTCAATGCTGCCGAAAAGCTGGCCGGTGTCACGGTCAGTGGCACAGCAGAAGCGGGCAGCAGTGTTGCAGTGACCTGGGGTTCAATCACCAAGACCGTGACCGCGACGGGTGGCGCATTTAGTGCCGTATTTACGGCTGCAGAGCTGCCGGTTGATGGCAGCAGCAGCAGCAGCATCAGCGCTGTAGCGACCGATGCCGTAGGCAATAAATCGGCGGCGGGTGCGCGCGCTGTGTCGATCGACAGTGCGGCACCAGCCGCGCCAGTCATTGCGGCTGTTGCAACCGATAACGCAGTGAATGCTGGCGAGAAGCTTGCGGGTGTTACGGTTACAGGCACTGCAGAGGCAGGCTCAACCGTTGCCGTGACTTGGGGTGCGGTGACGCAGACTGTTACTGCTACTGGTGGCACGTTCAGCGCTACCTTCACCGGCGCACAGCTGCCAGCAGATGGCAGCACTACAGTCTCTGCAGTGGCTACAGATGCAGTGGGCAATGCCTCGACGTCTGCCACCCGCACAGTGCTGATCAATACCGCTGTGCCGGCTGCGCCCAGCTTCGCTCTACAACAAGACAGCGGCACCAGTGCACAAGATGGGCTGACCAATAACGGTAAGCTGCTTGTCTCGGGCTTAGCCACCGGTGCCAGTTGGCAGTACAGCGTCGATGGCGGCAGCACGTGGAACGCTGGCGCGGCCAGCAGCTTTGATTTGAGCCAAGGCAGCTACGCTGCTGGCAGCATCAAGGTGCGACAAAGTGATAGCGCTGGCAACGTCAGCGCAGCATCGGTCAATGCCACTGCACTTGTCATCGACACCACCGCACCGCAAATCTCGGCCATCGCACTGGCTGCTGTCAGTGACAGCGGTGTGCAAGGTGATGGTGTTTCCAGTGTAGTCGCGCCGACGATCAACTTCACAGCCGAAGCCGGAACAACCTTGCGCGTGAACTTGGGCGCAGGCGCTGGGTTTATTGCCGCAGGCGTTGCAACCGGTGCACAGCAGTCACTGACTGCACCCACCGCCTATACAGCTGACGGCACTTACACGATCACTCTCGAATCGACGGATGCAGCCGGCAATATCACCACGCGCACTGCTAGCTATCTGTTGGATCGCAGTGGGCCGGCAGCACCGTCGATAGCGTTCGCGATCGACACCGGCACCGACGCCACCGATGGTGTTACTAGCAATGGCCAGATCAACGTGCTGGGTTTGGAAGCTGGGAGCAGCTGGCAATACAGCGTTGACGGCGGCAGCACCTGGAGCGCAGGAGTAGGCAGCAGCTTCACACTGAGTCCGGGTACCTATGCCGTTGGCAGTGTGCAGGTGCGTCAGAGCGATGCAGCTGGCAACTTGGGCGCGACCGTGAGCAACACCGTTGCCGGGCTTGTCGATGCCACTGCACCGACTGCGCCGTCACTCAACAACGTTGCCATTGATGATGTAGTCAATGCAGCAGAAAAGGCGGGCGCGATAACCGTCAGCGGATCCGCTGAAGCCGGCAGCAGCATCGCCGTAACGTGGGGCGCTGTCACCAAGACCGTCCTAGCCACAGGCGGCACCTGGAGTGCCGTCTTCTCTGCGTCCGAAGTGCCAGCCGATGGCAGTCGTCCGGTTAGCGCCGTAGCCACAGATCTGGCGGGCAACAGTTCCTCTGCCGGATCGCGCGGCGTAACCGTAGACACTGCTGCTCCGGCAGCGCCGTCACTAGTGCTGGCCGTCGACACTGGCAGCAGCGCGACAGACCGCGTCAGCAACAACGGTCTCGTTAACGTCCTCAATCTCGAGGCCGGTGCTGCTTGGCAATACAGCGCTGATTCGGGTGTGACTTGGATTGACGGTGTGGGCAGCAGCTTTACAGCGCCCCCGGGTACCTATCCGGCCGGTACGGTGCGCGTGCGCCAAACCGATAGCGCAGGCAACACTAGCAGTGTGACGGCTACCGCCGGCGATGTAGTGATCGATACCAGTGCGCCTGCTGCGCCGACGATCAATACGGTTGCAGGCAATGATGTGGTGAACATTGCTGAAAAGAGCGCTGGTATCGCTGTCAGTGGTACCGCTGAAGCGGGCAGCAGTGTGACGGTGACTTGGGGATCCGTCACCAAGGTTGTAACTGCCACAGGCGGCGTGTGGTCAGCGGCGTTCATCTCCAGCGAAATTCCAGTTGCCACCACCAGTGCAGTGACTGCCGTGGCTACAGACCTTGCAGGCAACGCGTCGGTGGCCGGTACGCGATCGGTCACGGCAGACCTGACCGCCCCTGTTGCACCAAGCTTTGGCTTTGTTGCGGACACCGGCGCCAGCAGCAGCGATGCCATCACACAAAACGGCGCCATTTCGGTAACAAACCTTGAGTCGGATGCCACTTGGCAATACAGCACCAATGGCGGTGGCTCGTGGAATACGGGTACTGGCGCTACATTCACCTTGGCGCCCGGCACCTATGCGATGGGTAGCATTCAGGTGCGTCAGACCGATGCCACAGGTAACACCGGCGCAACGGTGACCAATCCAATGGCTGCGTCGATTGACGTTACCGCCCCGCAACTGCCGACAGCCTCAGCGAGCGGTACTACGCTGACGCTGCGTTATGCGGAAGCGCTGGACAGTGTGCATCCGCCGACCGCAGGGCAGTTCACCATTACCCTAGGCGGTGGTGGCACGTTGGGCGTTACGGCAGTGAGCGTCAGCGGCACCGATGTTGTGTTGACGCTGTCTGCGCCGATCGTGACTGGCACAGCCTTCACCATTACCTATACCGATGTATCCGGTGCGGATGATCTTGCTGGCATCCAGGATTTGGCAGGCAACGATGCCATCAGCTTCAGCAGTGGCGTGGTTGCCGACGGTTATGTGCGTGGTGCCACGGTCTACATCGATGTCGATGGCAACGGTGAGGTTGATCCGCTCATCGACTTCGCGCTTGGCACTACCGACGCCAACGGCAACTTCTTCATCCCTGCAGGTGCGCCGAAGGGCTCGATCATTGCCACCGGTGGTGTGAACGTCGACACAGGCGCGCCCAATACTGTGGCGCTCAAAGCACCTGCCGGCTCTACGACAATCAACCCTCTGACCACCTTGGTGCAAGCGGTGGTTGCCGCGTCTGGTGGCACCACAACTGCTGAAGCTGCTGCGGCGACAGTGGCCACCAACCTGGGCATCACCTTGCACGCTGGCGCCAGTCTGACCAGTTATGACCCCATCTCGGCCGGCAATGTCGGTGCGCAAAAGGCTGCTGCGCAGGTGGCCACCGTGGTGGCGCTGGCCTCCAATGGTGATGCCGCGCAAGCCAATGCCGTGTTCGGCAACCTGGTTACCGAAATGCAGACCGCCAGCAACAGCGGTACTACCGTAAACCTGGCTGATGCCGGAACACTGAGCAACCTGCTGGTTGGCACCACGGCGTCGGCTGAAATGCAGAGCAACATCGCAGACGCCGCTTCGACCATCGGCAACGCCACGAGTCTGGCGGCCATCACGACGGCGCAGGCACAGTTTCTTGACAAGATCGCACCCAACGCTCCGACGCTGGAAGCGCCGGCCATTGGTAACTCGGCCGCTCCGCTGGTGCGTATCAGCTTTGACACAACCAACACCGCAGGCCGGGCGGCAGTCAGTGGTGACACGATCATTCTCACTGAAGGTGGCGTGCAGTTGGCGGCAGTAGTGCTAACTGCCGATCATATTGCTGCCGGTTACCTTGAGCTCAACACACCTGCTCTAGGTGATGGCACCCACAGCTTGGCCGCCGCAATAGTCGATCAGGCGGGCAATCGCAGCGATTCATCGGCTTTGGTGCCAGTCACCGTAGACACTCAAGCTCCGGCTGCACCCACCATAGATGTGGTTGCTGGTGACGACAGAATAAACGCCAGCGAACAGGCCAGCGCCGTTACGGGCCACGCTGAGGCTGGTGCCAGCGTGCAACTGACCATCGGCACGATAGTCAGAGCAACTACTGCAGATTCTCAGGGCAACTGGAGCTATGTGCTGTCTGCCTCAGACATGGCAACGCTGGCTCAGGGTACGCAGACTATTGTGGCCACCGCGCAAGACGCCGCGGGCAACGTCAGCGTGCCAGCCACACGATCCATCACCGTCGACACCATCGCGCCGACAGTGCAGGCCACTGTTACCGGTGCAGAAGATAACGTTGCTCCGGTTACGGGAAATGTGACTAGCGGCGGCACCAGCAACGACAACACGCTGACACTATCTGGCGCATTGTCGGCGAGTTTGCAGCCTGATGAGGTGTTGGTCGTATTCGACGGCGAAGCGCGACTGGGTACAGCCATTGTCAGTGCGACCGGTTGGCAGTTCACCACGGGCAGTTTGACCAACGGCGCTCACGCTTTCAGCGTGCGCGTAGAAGATGCCGCGGGCAACAGCGGGACAGCCAGCCAAGCTTATGTTGTAACTGTCGATGCCAATGTTCCGACTGTCACCGCGACGATCATCGCAGCGGTTGATGATGTGGCTCTGAACCTTGGCGCGCTGGCTTCTGGCGCGCGCAGCAACGATGCAGCGCCACTGCTACAGGGCACGCTGAGCGCTGCGCTTGGCAGCGATGATGTATTGGTCATTTATGATCGTGATGTGCGATTGGGTACGGCTGCCGTCACTGGACAAATCTGGCAATACGCAGCCAGCTCGCTTGTCGACGGCGCACATCGATTCACTGCAGTGGTCGAGAGTGCAGGCGGCAATCAAGGCATTGCCAGCAACGTCTTCCTGTTGAGCGTGGACACAGCAGCGCCTGACGCACCGGCCATTAACTTGGTGGCAGCTGATGATGTGATCAGCGGCGGCGAGCAGTCGGCTGTGATCAGTGGTCGCGCTGAAGCCGGCGCTACTGTCGCGTTGGCGCTGGGCTCTGTGGTTCGTAGCGTGACTGCTGCCGCCAATGGCACCTGGACTTACACCCTGACGTCCGACGACATTGCTGCGATGGGGCAGGGTGCAGAGGTGTTGTCGGCAACCGCAGTCGACGCCGCAGGCAACAGCAGTGCTGCTGGCACGCGCGCCATCACCATCGACACACAAGGACCGTCTGCACCAGTGATCAATGCGGTCGCTGGCGACAATCTTGTCAATGCGGCAGAGCTGGCTGCAGGTGTGACGATCTCTGGTAGTGCAGAGGTTGGCTCAAAGCTTGCGCTAACGCTCGGTTCTGGCAACGTGCGCGGCCTGACTGTCGGCGCCACGGGTAACTGGACCTACACGCTGACTGCAGCGGACATTGCCGCGATGGGTCAGGGTACAGAGACCCTGCGTGCTATCGCCACGGACGCAGCAGGCAATCTGGGTGCAGCCGCCACGCGGGCTGTCGTCATCGACACCCAAGCTCCGTCGCTCACTGCATTTACCGTCGTCACCAACGGCGAAGTGGGCAGGGCAGTGTCTAACGTGGCCACACCGTCGATTCAATTCACCGCAGAGGCTGGCGCTGTACTTGAAGTGAATCTGGGCGATGGGCGCGGGTTCATTGCAGCAGGTGTTGGCACTGGCAGCTTGCAGACCCTGTCGCAGCCCGTGCCGTTTACGGCGGACGGCAAGTACATCGTCACGCTGCGCGCCACCGATGCGGCGGGCAACACGACCACACGCACAGGCTCTTACACCTACGACACCAGTGGGCCTGCGGCACCGGCCATTGCTGCTGTTGCAGGCAATGACGTGGTCAACCTTGCCGAGAAAACGGCAGGCGTTGTCGTCAGCGGTACAGCCGAAGCTGGCGCCGCTGTGACCGTTACCTGGGGCGCGGTGACCAAGACTGTAGTTGCCAATGGCGGTACCTGGACGACAACGTTTGCTGCTGTCGACGTGCCTGCGGATGGCGCAACCTCGATTTCTGCTGTCGCCCGTGATGTGGCGGGCAATCTGGGTGCGGCGGTCACGCGTGCCGTGAGCATCGACAGCCTGCGCCCGGTGGCGCCAACTTTGACGCTGACTCAGGACACCGGCGCGAGCAATAGCGATGGCGTCACTGCCAACAGCAACATTCAGGTCAGTGGTATTGAGTCCGGCGCCAGCTGGCAATACAGCATCGACGGCGGCACAAGCTGGCTCAACGGCAGTGGCAGCAGCTTTGCAGTGCCGCAGGGCAACTATGCTGCAGGTGCTCTAAAGGTGCGCCAGACCGATGCCGCCGGCAATCTGGGTCTCTCAGGTACACGCGAGGTTGCAACCGTTGTTGATTCGGCTGGGCCGCAATTGCTGACGTCCGTTGCCAATGGCTCTACGTTAACCCTGCGCTACAGCGAAGCTCTGGATGCATCGGCTGTGCCGCCTGCCGGTGCTTTCACTATTACGTTGGCTGATGGATCGACGCGCACTGCGGTGCGCACCTCGGTCAGTGGTCAGGAGGTTCAGCTCACGCTGATCACCCGCATCCCGGACGGTGTCGCGTATACCGTGGCGTATGCCGGACGTATTGGTGAGTCCTCGACCGTATCGGTCAGGGACTTGGCAGGCAACGATGCACCTGCTGCAACGCTGACTGGCACAGTTGCTGCGGGCAGCACGCCTTCATCCTCGCCCCTGCTGGTCAACGCTACGTTCACCGAGACGACCAATTCTGTGGTGCGACTGGTGTTCAACGACAACATCACGGTCAATAGCATTGCCGGTGTCAGCCTGTATAAGGCTGACGGCACCCAGATCCCCATTTCCAGCTTCACCGTCACAGGCACGGTGCTTACCTTCCAGACCGCTGCAACGCTGGGTACCAGCGACAGCCTCAAGCTGCAGCTGGGCAATGCCGCTGTTCAGGGGAGCACCGGCATCAAGCAGTATTACGGCCCGGTGCTCATCGATGGATCTGGCTCTGACACTGTAAACGGCAGCAGCTATAACAACAACAATCTGACCATCCGCGGCAACGGTGGTGCCGACACATTGATCGGCGGCTGGAGCGTCGACTACATCTATGCCGGCGGCGGTGCTGATGTGGTGGAGGCCGGCGGACAGGGTGATGTCATCTTCCTGATGGAGACCAACCCCGCGCCAGATACCGTCAAGGTGCTCAGTGGCTCGACCAGCCTGGCTGTGTTTCAGCTCTTCAAGAATGTCGATGGCACAACCGTCATGGGCGGCAACACGCTATTCGATGACGTCATTGGCTTTGATGTGCTGCACTCCGCCGCACTGAACGATCGCATCAACCTGCCCTCAGGGACCATCGCTGGCAATGAAGCCAAACACAATGGTGACCTGACGGGCCTCGTGGCTGCAAACCCGATCGTTGCCCATAGCATCACCAACGGTATCGTCACCTTCTATACCGCCACGGGTCAGGAATACTTCGCGACCTACGGCTACAGCGGTCTGCGTAATGCATTCTCTTATCTGGGCAACAACCTTACCCAGGCAGGTGCGACAGTCGGTGTGAAGATCGACGGCAATGGCGACGGCAAGGCCGACTCGCTGCTGGTCTATCAGGACGGCGCCGGATTCGACCCTGACAGCGCAATAATGCTCAATGGTGTAACCGGTGTCACGCTTGGCAACACCGGTGGCACCAATGTCGTGCAAATCGTAGATACGACCGGCCCGTCTCCGGTATTTGCATCGCGACCGGATGGTACGTCCGATGTGGTGGTGACCTACTCCGAGGGCGTTGCCCTGACAGGGGAGTCCGGCGGCAGCGTGCTACGCAACGGCGTAGGCAACAACATCCTGTCCAGCCTCGAAGTGTCAGGCAACCAGTTGACCGTCCACACCAATGGCTCTGTGGCAGCGGGTGACTGGCTGTTGACGCTGAGCCCGATAGGTGTCCGGGATGCCGCAGGCAACCTGCCCACCGAGCAACGGGCGGTCGCACTGGGCGACAACGTGGCCAACACGATCAACCTGTCGGCACTGAGCGATGGCGTAGCAGTGCTAGCTGCCGGTGGCAACGATCAGATTGTCGGCAGCGCTGGCGAAGACGATCTGTTCGGAGGCACCGGTGCAGACACCATTGACGGTGGTGCAGGCGCCGATGCCTTCCACTACTTGCAGGGTGACTCGACGTCGGTAACGTTTGCAGACTCTACGGCCAACGGCCTTAGCACCGGCGATACCTTCACCTTTGCCGGTGGCGCTGCTGATGTGATCAGCGGCGGCTTTACGGTAGAGGGCGTCAATGGCGATCGCGTGCAGCTCGATAGCTTCAATCCTGCCTACGCGCTGGGTGCGATGGGTGCACTCTCTGGTACGGCTGCCAGTACGCCAGGTTTTGTGGCTGTTAACGATCTGAACATTCCGCTTAATCGCAATGGCAGTGCACCGTCCAATGGCACGGCCATTGAGCAGGGCTACTTCCTGGTTCGAGGTAACTATGTCTCAGGTGTGTTTACCGTAAACACCGACACTGGTGCCGACACCCTGATCGTGTACGACGGCACCTCCGGTGTCGGTGTCTCGCAATCGGCCATGGTCATTCAGGGACACACACCAGGCCAATTGGGCATTGACGGCAGCAACATTTACCTCAAGGACGCAACGCCGCCCGCAGCCCCGGTAGTCAACACCATCGCAGGCAACAATGGCGTCAACGCGGCCGAAAAGGCCGCGGGCGTCGTGGTCAGTGGCACCGCCGAGGCTAACGCGGTGGTGACAGTGACTTGGGGCACTGGCAGCAAGACGGCCACCGTCTCTGCCACTGGCGTGTGGAGCACGACCTTTGCGGCCGGCGAGGTGCCGGCTGATGGAAGCACAACACTCACCGCAGTGACGCGTGATGCCGCAGGCAACGTGAGTGCTGCGACCACCCGCGCGTTGACCGTTGACAGCAGTGCCCCGGCCACTCCGGACATCGAGCTTGTACAAGACACTGGCTACAGCAACACCGATGCGATCACCAGCAACGGCTCTGTTGCTGTCAGCGGTATTGAATCTGGTGCTACATGGCAGTTCAGCATCGATGGTGGTGCGAACTGGGTCACCGGCAGCGGTAGTGCGTTCACACTGGCCCCAGGCAGTTACGCTGCCGGTGCAGTGAAGGTGCGCCAGGTTGATGCGCAGGGCAATGTCAGCGCGGCAGCGGCTAATTCTGCCGCCGGTATCGTGGACCAGACGGGTCCGCAGATCGTATCGACGAGCGGCAGCGGCAGCACCATCACGCTGCGGTTCAACGAGTCACTGGATAGCCTGCATCTGATATCCAGCAGTTACTTCACAGTGACCACGGACAGTGGCCAGGTTCTGCAGATCCTCAATGCACAGGCCAATGGCTCTGAACTGAACCTGTACATGGCGTTCAGCCTGCCGAAGGCGACAGCACTTACGGTTTCGTATAAGGATCCGAGTAATCAGAATGACGGCTATGCCGTGCAAGACAGGGCCGGAAACGACATGGTTTCGTTTACGGCACCGGTCGCCGTGACGACCGAAGCCCAAAATCCAGTTGCGCTGGCAGGTGTGTTTTCGGAACCGGCCAACGGCGGATCTACCATTCAGCTCTACTACAACGGTACGTTGCAGCTTGGCGCCAATCCGGGCATATCCATCAAGAAGGCGGATAACACCGGCATTCCCGTAACCGCCATCAGTGCGTCAAACAATATCCTGACCATTGAAACCGGCGCGACGCTCAGCTCGACAGACGTAGTGGTCGTCAGCTATTCGGGTCAAGGCATCACGGGCGGCCCATCCAGCCAGACGATCTACAGCAACACCTATGTAATTGGTGGAACTGCAGCTGGTGCAATGGACGCAGCCGCACTCGGAATCAACAACGCAGTTTACTTCACCAATGGTGGAAACAACGCCGTTATCGGCAGCAACTTCTCCGACAACATCTTTGGCGGAAATGGCTCGGACACGCTTACTGGCGCTTACGCTAACGATTCCATTTTTCTAGGTGAAGCTGCCGCCGCTAGGGATACAGTGGTGATTCGAAACGGCGGTGAAAGTGCCGGTGCAGGATACGACTACACAATCGCTTCAACTAATCTCTCCTATATCGCGTTTCGCTATGACACTGTCATTGGCTTTGATGTATCCAACCCATCCGGCATAAACAACGACCGGTTGCAGCTGCCTTCGGCGTTGATAGCAGCTGATGTAGGTCTGACCATGGGCGTGCCGTTTGGCACAATCTACGGCCACAGCATCAGTCAGGGAATCGTGACCTTCTACGATGCTGCCGGCGTGCCGCTGTCCATCAACAGCTCTGCCGCAAGCCATAAGGCCATGAGCTACCTGGCACTCAACCTGACGCAGGCCGGTGCCACGGTAGGCTTCTACAGCCCATACACCACTGGCGAAGGTGATTATGCGCTGTACATATTCCAGAACTCCGTGTTCTCCGAAGACGACGTTGGCGTCCGGCTGCTGGGCATTACTGGCGCCACACTGTCCAACGATCCTGGCCAAAACGTGGTTCAGATTGTCAACGGCAGTGCGCCAGCCTTCATCAAGGCCTCTTTTGACGGCGGAGACAGCTTCATCTCGCTGGAGTTCTCGGAGACAGTGACCTGGACCGGTACTGGCCTGGGATCGGTGCAGCTCAACGGTAGCGGTGCATCAATTACCACCACCGTTACCACCAACGGCAATCAGGCGGTGCTCAACGTCTCCACGACATTGGCCAACTCTGACTGGGTGCTGATGACCGGCGGCAGCGATATCCAAGATGCAGCCGGTAACACCCTGGTAGCTGGCGGAAAAATCGCCCAAGGTAGCTCCGGGGCCAACAACATCAATGTTTCTGCGCTGACCGCCGGGCTGTCAGTGAATGGCGGCGCCGGCAATGACACGCTGACTGGCACTGCATTTGCCGACACCATCGTCGGTGGAGTGGGTGCAGATTCTCTCGATGGTGGCGCCGGAAACGACGTCTTTTTCTTCCGTCAGGGCGACTCCACTGCTGCCGCCTTTGTGGATGCCAATGCGAGTGGCACGCTGAACACGGGGGATCGCTTTGAGTTCGCAGCCGGTGTTGATGTCATTTCTGGTGGCTTCAATAACACGGGCACATCGGGTGATCGCGCCGTGTTTGCCTCGAATGGCGGTGCGACCATTCCTGTCTATGCAATGGGCAACCTGTTGCAGAATGCCGTTTACAAGACCTATACGTTCAACGGCATAACCGTGCCGGCCTCGCGTGACGGCGCTGCACCTGCAGACGGGCAGCTGATCAACCAAGGCTACTACCTTGTGCGCGGCGATTACGCTGCCAATGCCTTCACCGTCAATACCACCTCCGGTAAGGACACGTTGGTTGTCTACGACGGAGACTCCAGCGCTGCAGTCAGTCAGTCCGCGTTTGTGATACAGGGGCATGTGCCTGGCGAGGTTGTCACTTCAGACTCGACGATATATCTGCGCAACCCGCCGTCAGCACCGTCGATTGGAGTTATCGCGACAGACAACGTGGTAACTGCCGAGGAGAAGGCCAACAACCTGACCATCTACGGCAGCGCGAACGGCGCTGCTACGGTAGAGGTGACCTGGGGGTCAATTACCAAGACAGTCGCTGTGGTCAATAACGGCTGGAACGCGCCGTTCTCGTATTTTGAGATACCTGCGGATGGGCAGACCACGGTCAGTGTGGTAGCCCGCGACATCTATGGCAGGGCCAGTACTGCAACCACCCGTAGCGTTGTAGTCAATTCGGACTTGCTGGAGGCGGGAAGCCCTTGGGTTGGCATTGTTGCGGCTAGCTTTACGGAGGGTAGTAATTCGATCGTCAAGCTGACTCTGGCCGGCACGGCCACTGCCACGGCTACGCCCGGGCTGACCCTCTTCAAGTCAGATGGCACGGCGATTGCGATTGCCAACATCTCTACCAACGGCAGTGTGGTGTCGCTGCAAACCAGCAGCACCCTGAGCGCTGGCGATGTGGTGGTGGCGTATTACGATGGCCAAAACGGCCTGCGCTATAACAGCACCGGCTATATCTGGTCAGCCAACGTTGCAATTGCTGGATCGGCCGTGCCGGTATTGGACACCAGCACACTGCAATCGACCTACTACGGTTTCACCACGTTTGCCAACGGTGCGTCTACCGTCATTATTGGCAATAACACCGAAGAGCGTATCTCCGGTGGCAATGGCAGCGATGTCATTGATGCCAGCGGCGCTGGCGATCTTATAGATCTGACTGAAACCGTGGCTTCGATAGACACGATCAAGGTGCTTAAATTCTATGAGAGTGGGCCGGAGCGCAACTGGATCTCACAGATTAAGAGCAGCCCCACTGGGCTCCGCAACACACCAACACACTTTTATGTCAGCTGGGACACGGTCTATGGCTTTGACGTCTCCAACCCAACTGGGGCCGCCAACGATCGACTGCAATTGCCTTCCAATTCAATTGCTGCTGATCACGCCAAGCAATCTGGAACACCTGTAGGTGCGATTGTTGCCTACAGTATCGCGTCCGGCATTGCGACGTTCTTTGCCGCAGACGGCAGTATCTATGTCATCGACAACTTGACCAAGGTTGAGACGGCACTGGCTTTCCTCTCAACCAACATTGACCAAGGTGGCGCCACAGTGGCTTTTGCCTTGCAGGTTAGTGGGGATGCGGCTGGCCATCCGTCCGGACTAATGGTCTTCCAGAACGGCGTAGATCCTATGGGTGATATCGCCATCCGGTTGCAAGGCATCAGTGACGTGACTTTGGGAACGTCACCTGGTCAGAACGTCATTCAGATCATCGACACATCAAACCCACAGTTGGTTAGCGGCCGCTTTGACGCTGGTGGCAACACGGTCACGCTGAACTATTCCGAAGCTGTAAACGTTACGGGCTCTAATCCGCTCACCATTCAGGTCAATGGGGTCGGACTCAATGTCTTGACGGCACTGAATCCCGCAGGCTCTACGTTGTCTGCAACGCTCAGCACTACGCTGCTGGCTACAGATTGGTTGCTGGTGAGCAACGGAACCGATGTACAGGACGCTTCAGGCAACTCAGCGCCTCAGTATTGGACTCGGATCGTTGGTGGCAGCGGTGACAATATCGTTGATCGGTCATCCTTTACTTGGAGCCCGCCGATGGACGGCGGGCCTGGCAACGACACACTGACCGGTAGCAGTTCGCGCGACGAAATTATAGGTGGCACTGGCGCAGATGTGATGCGTGGTGGTCAGGGGGCTGACTTTTTCAACCTCGTTCAAGGCGATTCGAGCCAAGTAACCTATGTCGACAGTAACGGCTCGGGTGCGCTGAGTGATGGCGACAAGTTTGTCATGGCTGGTGGCGCTACAGATGTCATCAAGGACTTTGGCGTTACAGAAGGGCTGAGTGACCAAGTCAACCTCAAGGGATTTTTCCCGGGTATGCCCGTATTGCCGATGGGCAACTCTATATATGGCACCGCGCTGCAAACGCTGACGGTCAATGGGAGCGAGGCCCCACAGGATCGGGACGGCGCAGCGCCCACCAACGGACTTGCAATTAATCAAGGCTATTTTCTCGTTCGCGGCACTTATGCCAACGGCGAGTTCGTTGTCAACTCTGTCAGTGGTACCGACACGTTGGTGGTGTATGACGGCACGGCTTCCAGTGAGGTTAGCCAAACCGCCCTTGTCATAGAAGGACGGATTCCAAGTCAGCTGCAGGCGCAGTGGAGCACCATCAGCATGAAGAGCGCACCTGCTGCGCCTTCGGTTCCCGTTATTAATGCTGTGGCGACAGACGATATAGTCAACGGCGCGGAGAAGGCCGCTGGCGTCGCCGTGACTGGTACTGCGCCAGATGGCACCACAGTTGCTGTGACGTGGGGTTCGGTGACCAAGAACGTCAGTGCAGCTGGTGGCACATGGACTGCGACCTTTGCTGCATCCGAGGTGCCGTCAGATGGCGCAACTCAAGTTACCGCGGTTGCTACCAACGCTTGGGGCGGCACAAGTGCGACGGCCACCCATGCGGTGCAAGTCAGTGCAACGCCGGTGCTTGAGTCGGCAGTTGCTACCGACTACTACATTACGTTGCACTACGATCAGGCGCTGGATCCAGTCAGGCTGCCCGCTGCCAGTTACTTTACGGTGACGGCAGCCAATGGCGCTGTCTATCCAATCCAATATATTGACGTTAACGGTCAGGACCTTATTCTTCACACCACTGGCTGGGATCTGCCAGGCAATGTGGCATTGACGGTCAGCTACCGGAATCCAACAACAGGCAATGACGTCTATGCCGTTCAGGGACTGGCGGGCAACGATGCTGCAAGCTTCACGCAACCAGTCACGTCCACCAATCAGGCCGTCTATGCCGGCATCATGGCTGCTCGATTCGCGGAAAGCGGCGGAGCGTCAACGCTCACCTTGACATTTGATGGTCCCATCAGCGTTACAGGTACGCCAGGGTTTGTGCTGAATAAGGTTGGTGGCGGTACGGTTGGTATCAGCAGCTCGAGCATCGTGGGCAACCAGTTGGTGTTGCAGACGGATACGGTGCTTACGTCCACCGATGTGGTAGTGGTGAGCTACAGCGGCAGCAGCATCAAGGCAGGTACCGCTGCGAATGCAATGCTGAAGGCTGAGGTTATCGCTGTGGGCGGTTCGGCTGCGACTAACCTGGACGTCAATAACTTCGGTGCCGGTTTTGGTGGCATTAAGATCTTTGGGAATGCTGGCGCAAGCCTGCTGGCTGGCTCGGGTGCTTATGACTACCTGGTTGCGGGTAATGGCAGCGACACCATTGATGGCGGCGGTGCAGGCGATGAAATCGACCTGACTGAAACTGTAGCGGCCTCCGATACCGTGCGTGTGCTGGAGGCCTGGCGCAGTTCAACGCAGCGCAACGCTGTGTTCACCCAGAACACCTCTCAGGCTGGTTCACCGTTTGAACTAACTCAGGTCTTCTTTAACTGGGATACGGTGTACGGATTTGATGTGTCTGCTGCTAATGGCAGTACCAACGACAAGCTGCAGCTGCCTTCCGGGGTGATAGCGGCCGATGTTGCGAAGACCACTGGCATCCAAGCCGGTCAGATAGTCGCTCACAGCATAGAGTCGGGAATCGTCACCTTCTATGTTGCCAATGGTTCTACTTACGCCGTGCGCAGCAGTTCGAACATCCAGACAGCACTCAATTATCTCAGCGCCAATCTGGATCAGTCAGGCGCAACGGTCGGCTTCTACCAGATCACTAATGCAGGCTCCTCCGTTGCGCTGGTTGTGTTTCAGGACGGCCCCGCTCCGGGCAATGACATTGCGCTGCGGCTGCCGGGGCTCAGCGGCGTAACACTGGGCACAGCGGCTGGACAGAACGTCGTGCAGGTCATTGACACCACGGCACCACAGCAGGTGGGCGGAGGTTTCACTGCCGGTGGCAACACTGTGACGGTCAGCTTCTCCGAGCCGGTGACAGTCACCGGTACCGATCCACTGCAAATCCGCGTCAACAGTGTTGATGGAACCTCGGTACCGGCAACTTTCACTTCGAGCGGCAACCAGATCACTGCGACACTTTCGGCCCCCCTTCAGGCGACTGACTGGGTGACCGTGTTCAACACGGCCGACACCGCCAACGTCACGCAGATTCGCGACGCTGCCGGTAACCAAGCCAATGCCTGGTGGTCCCGGATCATTGGCGGTGCGGGCGATAACCTTATCGACCGTTCCGCTGCCACCTGGAGTCCGGCGATGGACGGTGGTGCGGGCAATGACACGCTGATCGGCAGCAGCGGGCGTGATGAATTGACCGGTGGGGCAGGCGCCGATCGCATCGACAGCGGTGGCGGTGCCGACTGGATCGTCGTGCGCCAGGGCGACTCGCCAGCGGCGACGCTTGTGGAAAACGGCACCACGGGCCTTAACACCGGCGACAAATTCACGTTCGCCGGCGGCGCTACCGATGTGGTGGTCAACCTGAACCGCTACGGCACCGTCGCAGACCGTATCGAGTTCCGCGGGAGCTCCCCGGGCACGCCGGTGCTTGCCATGGGCAACAGTCTTTCCGGTGGTGCTCTGCAGAACATCGAGATCGCTAACATCGAAACGCCCTACAACCGCGACGGTGCTGCACCGTCGGACGGGCTGGCGGTCAACCAGGGTTACTTCCTGGTGCGGGGTGACTATGTGAGCGGCGCGTTCACGGTGAACACGACCACCGGTGTCGATACGCTGGTTGTGTATGACGGCAGCGTCGGCAATGGCGTCAGCCAATCCGCCTTGGTCATTCAGGGCCGGTTGCCCAGTCAGCTGGAGGTGAACTGGAACAGCATCCAGCTGAAGGCCGCCCCTGCAGCGCCAGCCGCACCAGTAATCAATCTGGTTGCCGGTAACGATGTGGTCGACACCGGCGAAAAATCTGCGGGCGTTGCCGTATCTGGTACCGCGGCAGATGGCACAAGCGTCGCTGTCACCTGGGGTTCTACGACCAAGACGGTGATATCGCGCGGTGGCACATGGTCGGCAAGCTTTTCTTCAGGTGAAGTGCCAGCTGACGGCGTGACATCCATCACCGCGCAGGCGACTGATGTTTGGGGCAGCAGCAGCTCGGCATCGCGTGCCGTTACAGTTGCAGGGGTGGATCCTGCCACGCCTACGCTGGTTTCTGCTGTGGCGTCTGGCGGATTGATTACGCTTAACTTCAGCGAGTCTCTGAACAACTACAACTTGCCGTCGACCAGTTACTTCACCATCAGGCTGTCCGATGGCACGATCAGGGTCGCCAACAGCTTCGTACAAAGTGGTAGTACGGTCTCGCTGTACTTGGGAGCGGACTCACGCATCCCGGCGAACGAAAAGGTGTTCATCACCTACACCGACCCTTCGTCTGGCAACGACAGTTATGCGATTCAGGACCTGTCCGGAGTCGATGTGGCGACGTTTACCACCGTGGTAACAGCCGCTGCTGGCGCAGACACTTATCCGTCGCCAGTGGCTGCCAGCTTCACCGAGCTTGCAGCCAATATTGTGGGCACCTGGGTCGTCAAACCTGCTGCGCCTGCAAAACCAGTGAGCATCACCTTACTGGCAGATGGCCGGTTCATTCTCATGGATGCAAACAAAGGTGGCATTGAGTCCGGTACCTACAGCTATAACTCCCAGACGAACGCTGTGGTGTTTAATGTAACCGTAGACAACAACGGTGCCGGTGGCATCAAGCCTGCTGATGATGGCCGTGTATTCACAGCAGTTGTGGTCAATGGGCAGTTGCAGGTGACAGGCCCGGACGAAACTCAGCCAACCACATTTGACTCTGTTCCCACCGGCTCTGACATCACGGGCACGTGGATGCTGCCTGTGGGGGCCAACCAGAAGCTGGTCGCGCTAGTCCTGCTTGCCGATGGCACGGTGCTGCTCGGTGAGGGTGCTGGTACACCAGATGATGGACTGGAACTGGGTACCTATGCGTACAACGCGACTGCCAAGACGCTCACGCTGAACATGAGCTACGACAACAATCCGACCGGCGGTGGCGCAGGTTCTGGAACGACTGTGATGACCAACGTGACGTTGAGCGGCAACGGACTGACGTTCACGGCCGGCGCAGGCACTCCCGACGAGGAGATAATCAGCGTGGCACGCGCCTTTGCCGGCGTTGCACCCTCTGCGATCCGCATCGTGTTCAACGATAACGTGACGGTTACCAGTCTGACTGGACTGACAATTACAAAGGCAGATGGCTCTGCAGTGACTCTGACCGGCTTCCAGGCTCAGGGCAGTGTGCTCACGCTGTTTACTGATGCCGTGCTAGGCGCCAGCGACCAGTTGCACGTTGTTTACAACGGCACCGGTATCAAGGGCACTACGGGCAGGACCGGCTCAATAGGCGAACTGCTGATTGATGGCAGTGGCGCCGGATTGCTTGATGTGCCTGCTGTCTCAGTGTCGGGTTACGTGGTGGTCACCGGTAACGCTGGTAACGACACATTGATTGGCTCTGCTTCTTTCGATGAGTTGCGCGCCGGCGCTGGTAGCGATGTGATCGATTCGGGTGGTGATGGCGACCGAATCCTGCTGCGAGAGTCCTCGCGATCAACCGACACGATTCGCATCCTGAACGCCGAAACCAGCCGCGCCGCCGTACAACCGGTTGGCAGTAGTTTCAATTCCTTGTTTGACGTGGTTCAGGGCTTTGACGTGTCTGGGGCAGCCGGCGCCAACAACGATCGTATCGTGCTGCCGTCAGGAAAGATTGCAGCAGACACTACACGTACTTATGGTACGGCTGTTGGGGGCATTTACAGCCATAGCATCAGCAATGGAGTGATTCAGTTCTATAACGAAGCGGGCAGCCCGATGGCAGTGGGCTACACGATCACGCTGTTGCAGAACGCCTTTGACTACCTGGCACTGAACTTCAATCAACCGGGCGCCACTGTTGCGTTTGCAGTGGATATCAATGGATCCAGCACGGTCGCCAATTCCTTAATGCCCGAAAGCATGATGGTCTACCAAGATGGTATTGGACCCAACGGCGACATCGCAGTGCTTTTGTGGGGGGTGTTTGGCGTCAAGCTGGGCAATGCAGCCGGTCAGAACGTGATCCAGATTGTCGATGGTGCAGCGCCTCAGCTAGTGGGCGGCAGCTTTGGAAGCAGCATCGCCCTGACACTGTCCGAGCAGGTGGCTGTCACTGGCAATGGCTTTACAGCCCAGGTCAACGGTAGCGGTGCAGATATCGCTACCGCAGCAGCGGTGCAGGGCGCGACACTGACGGTCTCGACAGGCACGACGCCAGCCGACAGTGACTGGCTGTTGATGACGTCGCTGAGTGGAGTAACTGACGGGGCCGCGACTGCTCTGCCGTCGGGTCAGCTGTACGCCCTGGGTGGCGCGGGTAACAACACTATCGATCTGTCTGCCCTGAGCTCAGGTGTCAGTGCCTTTGGTAACGCTGGCAACGATGCGATCACAGGTACTGGCTATGCCGACACGCTGGTCGGCGGCACCGGTGCCGATACGTTGGCTGGCGGTGGCGGCGCAGATCACTTTGTGTTTGTTCAGGGTGACTCGACCACGGTCAGCTTTGCGGATCTGGGCACAACCGGTCTCAATACTGGTGACACGTTCACCTTCGCTGGTAACGCAGCAGACCTGATCAGCAGTGGCTTCACTGTTCAAGGCCCTCAGGGCGACATGCTGGATCTGGTGGCGGTGACTGGTGCGCCGCTGGCCAAGCAGGCCACTGCCAGCACGGGCCTGGCTGTTGATCAGGGCTTCTTCCTGGTTCAGGGCAGCTACGCCGGTGGGGTGTTCACGGTGGATACCACGGCCGGCGCAGACACTTTGGTGGTCTATGACGGTACAGCGGGGGCTGGCGTGTCACAGACGGCTTTGGTGCTGCAGGGACATACACCTGATCAGTTCACCGTTGACACTAGCCACCTGTATCTGACGCTGCACCCGTGACGCCCCCCAAGCACACACGGTCCACAGCTGTACAGCGCACAACAGCACTGCGTGCAGCAGTGCTGCTGGCTCTGGCAGCCGTCGGCTCCGTGGGTGCTGCAGGGGCGGCAGCCCCTGCGCAGCAATGGCGGTTTGAACAGGCGCTGTCCACCGCACTGGCAACGCATCCGGCGGTGCTGGGCAAGCGTGCCTCGGTCGATGCTGCATCGGCTGAGTTGGATGAGGCCCGATGGCAACGCTATCCCTCGCCCAGCTTTGAGACCAACCAATACGCCAGTGGCGGTCTCACCAATGTCTTTCGGGTAGAGCAACCGGTTTGGACCGGTGGCCGAATCAGTGCCGGTATCGCCGGGGCCGAGCACCGTGTGGATGCAGCGGGTGCTTCGGTTCTGGAAGTGCGTCAGGAGATAGCGCTGCGCGTGATTGCTGCCTGGACTGATGCGTGTCGTCACGAAGCCAGACTCAACCATGCCCGCACAGCCGTGCAGGAACACGAGCGCCTGCTGGCTTTGATCAGCCGGCGTGTCGACAACGAAGTCAGTCCGCCAGTGGATCGCGACTTTGCCCGTTCCCGCCTACTGCAGTCGATGAATGATTTATCGTCAGTCACGCAGGCGCGCAATGCTGCGCTGGCGCAGCTGTCGCAATTGGTGGGTGAAGAGGTGCCGGTGGCCAGTGTGCTGCCCGACGTGGAGCCTGGCGAAGCCGTGCGTGAACTGCTGCTGCAACGCACGGTCGATTACGCTCCGGTCTTACAGCGACTCAGTGCTGAAGAGGGCGCGGCAGCGGCAGAGATAAGCTTAAGGCGCGCGGCATTGATGCCGCGGATCGGCGTCAGGGTCGAACGCACCACAGGTCCCTTGGCTGACACACGGGCTTTATTGGTGGTCAGCGTGCAACCAGGTGCAGGCTTGGCAGCCAACTCAGCAGTGCATGCGGCGCGCGCCAGACGCGATGCCGCCCACCTTGCGCGCGAGGCCACGCTGCGCGATTTGCAGGCACAAGTGTCTGTCGACTGGGACGACTGGCAGTTTGCCAAGCAACGTTTACAGACGGCACAGCAATCGCGTGCCATGTCAGCGGAAGTGTTCGAGTCCTACACGCGTCAATACACTACGGGCCGCAAGACATGGATCGATGTGCTAAATGCCGTGCGTGAAGTGACGCAAGCAGACTTTCAGATGGCCGATGCCCAGGCGCAGGTGGTGGCAGCTGCACTGCGTCTGCGCTTGCGCAGTGGTGCGCTGAATATACAAAACATTAATTCTTCCTCGGACAGTGCCCCATGAACTCATTGCTCAACATCATCGACAGGGGCGCGCGACTGGTTGGGCAGCGTTTGCCGCCCGATCGCATGGACGATGTGGGCGCCGTAGATGAAACCGTTAGCAGCGGACCGCTGGTGGCGTTGGCATTTCAGAAAGCCTGGGCCGCCGGTGGTTTAAGTGGCATGCCAGCGGTATTGCAGCAATACACCCGCGCAGACCTGCCTTTTGCGGCTTGGACAGCGGATTTGGGCTGGGTGTTGGTGGAGACTTGCAGCGCCGACGGCCGCTGGCGCTATAGCGACAGCCATGGCGAACAGTTGGAAACGGTTGGTGCGTTGGGCAGTGCGGTCTGTCTGAGCCTGCCCCGGCAACAGCACAGCGATGTGCCGGTTCCAGGTGCACTGCAGCTGGTGTGGCAGGCAGCGTCGCAGCATCGTGGCGTGTTCTTTGATGCCTTGCTGGCAACGTCATTGGTCAACCTGCTGGCGCTGGCCGGCTCGCTGTATAGCATGCAGGTGTATGACCGCGTGATCCCCAACAGCGGCGCACAGACGCTGTGGGTACTTACATTTGGTGCAGCGGTAGCTGCACTGATGGAGTTCGTGCTCAAACAGTTGCGCAGTGGTTCCATGGACCGAGTTTGCGCCGCCATGGATCACAGTCTTTCAGAGTGGTTCTTTGGTCGCCTGATGGGTATACGCATGGAACGTCGCCCCGCGTCAGTGGGTACGTTAGCTGCGCAGGCCAAAGGCTTTGAGACCGTGCGCAGTGTGCTCACGTCCACGTCGCTGTTTGTGCTGGCCGATATCCCGTTTGCTGTGGTTTTTGTGATTGTCATTGCGCTGGTGGGCGGCTGGTTGGCACTCATACCGCTGGTGGCATTGCCCTTGGCGTTAGGCTGTGGGCTGGCGTTTCGCCGTGCGACTGAACGCCATATGCGCGATAACCTCTCTGGTAGCTACCGCAAGCAGGGTCTGCTGGTCGAAGCGATAGATGGTGCCGAATCACTCAAGGCCAGTGGTGGCGAGTGGCGTCTGCAATCACGCTGGAACCAGTTGCTGCACGAGGCCAACGAGCCGGATCTGGCATCGCGTCGACATACTTCCTTGTCGCAGAACCTCACTGTGCTGATGCAGCAGGCGTCCTATATTGCGCTGATTGCCACCGGTGCATGGTTGGTCAGCAACAATTCGTTGACCATGGGCGGCTTGCTGGCCTGCTCGATCATCAGCAATCGTGCCATGTCACCGATTATTCAGCTGCCAGGTGTGATCCTGCAGTGGGCCCATGCGCGAGCCGCTATCGAAGGGCTCGATCGCATCATCTCGCTGCCCAATGAGGCAGAGGATGCGCGTCATGCGCTGCTGCCTGGAGCACTGGCTGCGACGCTGCGCTTGGAGCGTACGCGTTACGCCTACTTGCCTGGCCGTACGGCGCTGGAAGTAGAGACGCTGCAGATACAGCCTGGTGAGTCGGTCGGATTGCTTGGGCCTATCGGCTCTGGCAAGAGCACCCTGCTCAAACTGATATCTGGAATTTACCGGCCGGATGAGGGCAGGGTGTTTCTGGGCGGGCTCGACATGTCATTGCTCGGACCTGCTGCGATTCGCGAAGTCATTGGCTACCTGCCACAGGATGTACGGCTGTTCAGCGGCACGCTGCGCGACAACTTATTACTGGGCCTTCCAGATCCAGGTGATGCGGCGATCCTTGCCGCGGCAACACGCACCGGCCTCATCGACTTGATATCCGGTCAGCCTAAGGGTTTGGCGCTGGAGATCAGTGAAGGCAGTCGAGGCGTGTCGGGTGGTCAACGTCAATTGATTGGCTTTACGCGTTTACTGCTGGCCAAGCCCAAAGTCTGGTTGCTGGATGAGCCCACCGGCGCAATGGACTCGGTAACCGAAGCGCGCATCACAACGCTGCTCAATGAGCTGCGTCGCGAAGGCACGACGCTGATCGTCTCAACCCATAAGACCGCCTTGCTTGGGCTGTTCGATAGATTGATGGTGCTGCAGGCTGGTCGGATGATGCTCGATGGACCGCGCCAGGCAGTGCTCGACAGGCTCTCCGGCAGGCCGACTGTAGCCACGGCACCGCCCGTGGCACCTGCACAGGCGCACAGCGCATGAGCCACTCATTGCCACAGGTTTCCGCAGGTACGCGTCGCAGCTGGCTGCTGCGTGGCAGCGCATTGGTGTGTGTGATGGCAGTGGCGTGGGCCGGCTGGGCGCGCATCGAACAGGTAACCCGTGCCAGTGGCCAGGTTATCGCCAGCGGCCGCAACCAGATCGTGCAGACGCCCGACGGCGGCGTGATCGAGGAGTTGCTCGTACACGAAGGCAGTATCGTCAAACGCGGCCAGCTGCTGTTCAAGCTTGAAGCCACCAAAGCCGAGGCAGCTTGGCGGGAGAGCGCGGCACGCACCGCAGCACTGCGCGCTACGGCGGCACGACTGCAGGCCGAGGTGTTTGGCGGCGAGCCACGTTTTGCTAACGATCCGCAATTCGGCGAGTTTGAACGTAACCAGCGCGTGCTGTTTGCGCGTCGCCAGTCGGCCATCAACGAAGAGGTTGCTGCTTTGCAGCAAGCCTTGGATCTGGTCAAGACCGAGTTGCAGCTCAACGAGCCGCTGGTCAAATCCGGTGATGTGAGCCGTGCCGACATCCTGCGTCTGCAGCGCCAAGTGGCAGACATTCAGGGCCAGATCACCAACCGCCGTAATAAGTATCTACAGGACTCGCAGGCCGAACTGGCCAAGGCACAGGAAGACCTGTCGTCTGCAGAGCAAGTGTTGGCGCAGCGCAAAGAACAGCTCGATTACACCCAGGCGCATGCACCCACCGATGGCATTGTGCGCAACGTGCGTATTACCACCCGCGGTGGTGTAGCCCGGCCCGGAGAGGAGATCCTGCAGATCGTGCCGCAGGA
>CANFSB010000021.1 GCA_947449495.1 Pseudomonadota bacterium | reverse complement strand
TGGAAACGCGACTGGATGCGGCGTCGGCGGCGGACGTTAATCCCGGTAGTGTGCCCTTGCATAGGCTCAACAAGCCCGAATACGCCAATGCCATCCGGCAATTGCTGGATCTGGACGTTGACGTCAATGCGCTGCTGCCGCGCGATGACCAAAGTGCCGGATTCGACAACTCTGCTGCCGTGCTGAAAGTATCACCGGCATTTTTGGATCAGTATCTCAGCGCTGCTCGCCAAGTCAGCGTGCAGGCCATAGGCAATCCATCTGCCCGCCTGACCAGCCGTATTTATCAAGGTACTGCGCAGGCCTTGCAGTACATGCACATCGAGGGACTGCCGCTGGGGACGCGCGGTGGTCTTATCATCGACCATGCTTTTCCGGTGGACGGTGACTATGAAGTCACTATCAATGGTCTGGTGGGCGGTGGTTATCTGTGGGGCGTGATGGACCCGATGACGCTGGTGGTCACGCTCGATGGCCGGCGCGTGTTTCAGGCAGGCTTGGGCGATGCGGCAGATCTGGATGCTATCGACCTGCAGCAGGCGGCAGGCGTGGGCGCCATCAATGATCGCTTTCGCAACATCCGTTTTAATGCCAAGGCCGGTACGCATCGCATAGGTGTTACGTTCAGGCAGAAGACCGCAGCAGAGTCCAATGAGCTGCTGCATGGCTTTGTGCCGGTTGAAGGCATGGGGCAGTTGGTTAACGGCAATTCCGGTGGTCCGCGCATTACCAATGTCGAGGTCAAAGGGCCCATTAACCGCAGCGCGCTCAGCATGACGCCGAGCCGCAAAAAGGTGTTTAGTTGCTATCCCTCGACGGTTGCTGAAGAGTCCGGTTGTGCGCGCAGCATCCTGGCGCGGTTGGCACGACAGGCATTTCGCCGGCCAGTCACCGATGCTGAGTTGCAGGGCATCGTTAGTTTTTATGACGAAGGTCGCCGTCAGGCGGATTTTGACACCGGCATCCAGAAAGGCCTGCTGGCCATTCTTGCCAGTCCGCGCTTTTTGTATCGCGCTCACGTGCCGCCGGCCAATGCGGTACCCGGGCAAGTGTTTGCACTGCGTGATAGTGACCTGGCATCACGGTTGGCATTTTTTATCTGGTCCGGCCCACCCGACGAAACGCTTATTGCACTGGCCGAGCAGGGCAAGCTGAACAATCCGCAGGTGCGTTCAGCTCAGGTCAAACGCATGTTGGCCGATCCGCGCGCGCACAATCTGGTCACTAATTTTGCGTTTCAATGGCTCAACGTACAGGGCTTGGATCTGGTCAATCCCGATCCTAATCTGTTCCCGGATTACACCGAAGACTTGGTGCCGGCGTTTCGCCAAGAGCTTGAACTGTTTCTGGGCAGTGTCTTTGAGGCCGATGGCAGCGTGCTCGACTTGCTGACTGCCCGGCACACTTACGTTAACGAACGGCTGGCGTTGCATTACGGTCTGCACAACGTGCGTGGCGGCCAGTTCCGTCGCGTTGAACTGCAACAGACCTGGCGCCGTGGTCTGTTGGGCAAGGGCGCTTTTCTGATGGCCACGTCCTATGCCAATCGCACCACGCCGGTGTTGCGTGGCGCTTATGTGCTCGAAAAGTTCCTAGGTACACCGCCCGCCGCACCACCGCCGTCCGTGGAAGCCTTTCCCGAAAGCCAGGAAGGCGCCGAGCAATTAACCGTGCGTACGCGACTGGAGCAGCATCGTGCGCTCAAGTCGTGCAATGCCTGCCATGGCGTGATTGATCCGCTGGGGTTGGCGCTGGAAAACTTCAATGCCGTGGGCCAATGGCGCGGCAAGGACATTGATGCCGGTGCGCGCATTGATGCCACGGGCAAGTTGGTGGATGGCACGGCGCTGCGCGGCCCGGACGATCTGCGCGAGGCGCTGGTGGCCCGCGCGCCGCAGTTTGTCGGCACTTTTACCGAGAATTTAATGACGTTTGCCTTGGGCAGGCCGCTGGCGTGGCATGACATGCCCACGCTGCGGGCCATCGTTCGCGACGCTCAGCCCCAGCAATGGCGGCTTTCTGCGCTGATCGAGGGTATCGTTAACAGTCCTGCCTTTCTGACCGATCGTCTGCCTGCCGACTCTGCCCCTCAAACCCGTACGGCCCAGCGCCACTAGGCGCTTAACCTCTAGATCGAGGATTCGCTCATGTACATCACTCGCAAGCACATCTCCCGTCGCACTGTTTTGCGTGGCGTCGGCGTGGGCATGGCGTTGCCTTTACTTGACGCGATGATCCCGGCCCATACGGCGCTAGCTAAAACCGCTGCCGCTGCCAAGGCCCGCATGGCCTTTGTGTACTTCCCTCATGGGGCAGTGATGGACAAGTGGACACCGACCAAGGACGGCGCAGATGTTGATCTGCCGCCCATTCTGGCTCCGCTTAAGCCGTTCCAGCAGCACCTGACGGTGATCAGTGGCATGGAGAACAAGTCGGCGATCGCTGCGCCGGTGCATGCCATTACGCCGGGTACTTGGCTCAGCTGTGTTGAGCCGCGAATCAGTCATGATCCGCTGGGTGGCATTACGGTGGACCAGATCGCCGCCAAGCGCATCTCGCAGGACACGGCGTTGCCATCACTGGAAATCGCTACTGAAGAGCGCGGTGGCGAAGGCTCTTGCGATCGCAATTACGGCTGCAGCTATGGCAAGACCATTGCCTTTAGTACGCCATCTACGCCGCTGCCCATGGAGCACAATCCGCGCAAGTTGTTCCAGCAGTTGTTTGGTCAGGGCGATACGGCTAGCGAGCGCATTGCTTTGATGCGCGAAGACGCCAGCATCCTGGATCTGGTCAGTCGCGATGCAGCCGACCTTAAGCGCAGCCTCGGCGCGCGTGATCAGGCTCTGATGGCCGATTATCTGGAAACGGTGCGCGAGATCGAGCGTCGCGTGCAGCAGCTGTCCACTCGCGACAATTCAAAGCTGGGTTTGCCGGATGCGCCCTCAGGCATTCCGGCCAATTTTGATGAGCACGTCAAATTGCAGTTTGACCTGATGGCCTTGGCGTTCCAGGCCAATCTCACACGCGTAGCCAGCTTCATGATGGCCGCTGAGGTCAGTAATCAGCCTTACAACTTCATGGGCATCGCCGATGCCTTCCATCCGCTCTCGCATCACGCCAACAACCCGCAGAAGGTCGAGCGGCTGGCGAAGCTGCAGGCTTGGAATACTCAAGCCTTCGCGCGCTTTGTTAAGAAGATGTCCGAGATGCCCGATGGGGAGGGCACGATGCTCGACAACTCGATCATCTTGTTCGGCAGCAACATGAGCGATAGCAACCTGCACAACCATTTCCCGCTGCCCACTGCGGTACTGGGCAAGGGTGGCGGTGCGATACGTGGCAACACACATTTGCGAGTGCCCGATCGCACACCGCTAGCCAATCTGCACCTCACACTGTTGGCGCGTGCCGGTATTGACTTAGACAAGCTCGGTGACAGTTCCGGCGTATTTGCCGGCATCTGACCCATGCCTTGGATGTTTTCATTGCGGCGGGTTGCCGGCCTGTTGGGGTTGTCCGCAGTTGCAGTGATGTCTGTGGCTGCCGTGCCCGGCGCGGCACCTGCAGACACTGGTGATGGCACGACGCCGTTGCACTGGGCCGTGCACGACGGTGATATGGCGCGTGTCACGCAGTTGCTCAAGGCCGGTGCCGATCCCAAGGCTGTCAATGATTACGGCGCCACGCCGATGTCCGAGGCTGCCGAACGCGGTGATGCGACGCTGATCCGCCTCTTACTCAAGGCTGGCGCGGATGTCGAGTCGGCCAATCCAGAGGGACAAACAGCGCTCATGACGGTGGCCCGGACCGGCAATGTAGAAGCCGCCAAAGTGCTGTTGGCTGCCGGTGCCAAGGTCAATGCCGTGGAGCAGTGGCGGGGTCAAACCGCACTCATGTGGGCCTCTGCACAGGGTCACCCTGACATGGTCCGTTTGCTGCTCAAAGCCAATGCACAAATTGATACGCGCTCGGTAGTGCGGCAGTGGCCGCGAAAAGTGTCTGCAGAACCAAGGCCGCAGAATCGGCCTAATGGTGGCTTTACAGCACTGCTGCTGGCAGCACGTGAGGGTTGCACCGACTGCGCCAAGGCGTTGGTCGAGCGTGGCGCGGCAATCAATCTGGCCGATCCAGACAACATCACGCCTCTGTTGATGGCGGTGCTCAACGCGCGCTTTGACACGGCTGCCTACCTCATCAAGGCCGGCGCGGATGTGAATCGCTGGGACACATGGGGCAGAGCACCGCTGTATTCGGCTGTGGATTACAACACCACGCCGCGCGGTGGGCGTCCGGACAGACCCTCTGGAGATGCCACCACAGCACTGGATGTGATGCGCTTACTGCTGGATAAGGGCGCCAACCCCAATATGCAGCTCAAGCTGTTCCCACCTTATCGATCGTTGGGACAGGACCGTGGTGGCGACACCATGCTGACTGTGGGCACCACGCCGTTGATCCGCGCTGCCAAGGCCGGCGACCTAGAGGCGGTCGCGCTGCTGCTCGGCTACAAAGCTCAGGCTGATCTTCCCAACTCGTTGGGTATTACGCCGTTCATGGCAGCGGCAGGTGTTGGCTCTACTACCATCGACATCCGCGCGCGTTTTCGCAATGAGCAGCGCAGCATCGAGACAGCCAAACTGTTGCGTGCAGCCGGGGCTAACCCCAATGCGGTGCGCGACAATGGTCAAGCTGCGCTGCATGGCGCTGCCTTGTGGGGCTGGAACGACTTCATCAGTTATTTGGCCCAGGCCGGGGCACGGCTTGATATTCGCGACCAAGCCGGTGCCACGGCTTTGGATGTGGCGCAGGGCAAGGCCGGTGGTACCGGCCGTGCGGGTGTGGCTGGTGCCGAGGTGCACCCTGACACTGCAGCCTTGCTGCGCAAGCTCAGCAACGCTGCAGGAAATTGATCTCCAGCTTGATGCCGTTGGAAGCAAATCGCTTGGGCTATAGTCCCTGCAGAAAAATAATTGATGGCGGGGGAAACATGCGCCGTATTACCTCTTTGGCCTGCTCGGTCGTGCTGTCTGTGGCTGCCGCTGCATCGCTAGCCCAGACACCTGCGCAGGTGACGCTGGCTCCGGCCTTCTCAGCCAGTCAGCTGTTGAGTCCGCCGACGCAGAGTTGGATCACTAACGGCGGCACGCTGTACAACCAGCGCTGGTCTCCCCTCAAGCTGCTCAATCGCGACAACGTGTCGGGTCTGCGTGCGTTGTGGCGCACCAGCATGAACAGCGGCACCACGCCTGGGCACTCGGGTCAGACCCAGATACTGGCTTTTGAAGGCGTGCTGTACGTCAGCAACGGCGCCAACGATGTCTTTGCCATGGATGTGGAGACAGGTCGCATCCTGTGGACCTATCACGGCAATCCGGATCTGCGCGCAGGCAGTCCCATTGGTCGGGGCAATCGCGGCGTAGCCTTGGGTGATGGCAAGGTCTATCTGACGCAGGCCGATGCGAAGCTCACTGCGTTGGATCAGCGCACGGGTGCAGTGTTGTGGACCTCGTTGGTCGAACGCTGGGAAGACGGCTATGCGATTACCGCAGCGCCGCTCTATTTCGATGGGCTGGTGATTGCCGGTGTAAATGGTGGCGAGATGGGTACGCGCGGCAAGCTGCGCGCCTACGACGCCAAGACCGGCAAGCTGGTGTGGACGTTCTTTACGGTGCCTGGCCCAGGTGAGAAAGGGCATGAGACTTGGCCCGCCGACAGCGATGCCTGGCAGCGTGGTGGTGCTTCGATTTGGCAGACGCCTGCCATCGATCCTGAGTTGGGGATGATCTATTTCTCTACGGCCAATCCGGGGCCCGATCTAAACGGCAGTGTGCGCAAGGGCGACAACCTATTCGCCAATTCCATCGTTGCGCTGGATGTACGGACTGGAACCTATCGCTGGCATTTTCAGCAGGTGCATCACGACATTTGGGACTATGACTCGCCCAATCCTGTGGTGCTGTTCGATGCGCCTTACGGCGGCAAGGCGCGCAAGGCTTTGGTGCAGGTGGGCAAGACCGGCTGGGCCTACATTCTAGATCGCGTGACTGGCAAGCCTCTGCTGGGCATTACCGAGAAGCCGGTGCCCCAAGAGCCTCGCCAACACACGGCGGCGACGCAGCCTTATCCGGTGGGCGATTCGATCGTGCCGCAACAGATCGATATCGTTCCCGAGGATGCCCGGCGTTTGCCCGGCAGCAGCGAGATCCCCAACGGCGGGCGCATTTTCACACCGTTCTGGGATCAGCCGACGATGATGAAGCCCGGCACGATGGGTGGGGCGAACTGGCCACCCAGTGCCTATGACCCCGGCAGCTATCTGCTGTATGTGTGCGCGTCGGATCGCATTAGTAACTTTGTTGTGCGCCTGCCGCTGGAAACACCTGGCCCGAACAAAGTCTATATGGGCGGCAATTTCACGCAGTCGCAAGTGCACGATGGTGGTGTGCTGGCGGCGCTGGATGTTCGCACCAACCGGCTGGTGTGGCGTCAGCAGTGGCGCGAGATCTGCTACAGCGGTGCAGTGGTCACCGGTGGTGGTTTGTTGTTTGTCGGTCGCGCCGATGGCCGGCTGACTGCGCTGGATAAAACCACTGGCGTGAAGCTGTGGGAGTTCCAGACCGATGCGGGTGTGAACACGACGGTTACGACCTTTGAACACAAGGGCAAGCAGTACGTCACAGTGCATGCCGGTGGTGGCGCGTTTGCCAATGGCAAGCGCGGTGACGGCATCTGGATGTTCTCGCTGGACGGCAAAATCGGCCCTGTGCCGGTAGCTGCTGCGGCAGGACCGCAGCGTGCGGCCGCGTTGCCTGTTTCTTCACGCGCCGGTGTCGCCGATCAAGGCGAAGCGCTTTACAAGGCCGCGTGCGTGGCTTGCCATGGGGAGAGCGGCACGGGTGGTCACGGTGGTGGACCTACGCTGGTGCAGGGCAATCTGGATGTCGCGCAGATCGCCATGGTGACCCTGCAAGGGCGCAACAACATGCCGGTGTTTCGCGATATCTATTCGCCTGAGCAGATTGCCGATATCGGGGCTTACATTCTGCAGCGCCTGCCTTCGCGCAAGCCATAAGGTTTTCATGCGCGCCGCGTTATGGCGGCAGTCGTTGTACTTTCAATGATTTGGCGCTTGCCCCTGTTTGCCCAGCGGTGCAAAGTGCAAAGACATTCAGGGTGGGGAAGGGGGGTAGATCATGGCAGTGGATTTTCGTGGACACCCGATGTTCCCGTCGACCGGCTTTAATGCGCCCACGCGCTTCGAGGCCGACATCTATGACTGCGAGGTTTGGGGAAAAATACCCTCCGACATCGACGGTACGTTCTACCGGATTCAGTGCGATTTCCAGTACCGTCCGCCACAGAACGAATGGCCAACTGGCTTTAATGGCGACGGTCATGTCAGTCGCTTTCGCTTCAAGGACGGCAACGTCAATTTCCGCAGTCGTTACGTGCAAACGGCGCGTCTGCAGGCGGAGCGTGAGGCGCATCGGCGTTTGTATGGCGTGTATCGCAACCACTACACCGACGATCCAAGTGTTGCCAAGCTAGAGCGTTCGGCGGCCAATACGCACTTGTATTGGCATGGCGGAAAGCTGCTGGTCCTCAAAGAAGACTCGCTGCCCTGGCACATCGATCCTCACACGCTCGAGACACGCGGCATCTGGACCTTCAACGGTCGCTATACCGCGACCAGTATGTCGGCCCACCCGAAGATCGATCCGATCAGCGGTGAGATGATCGCCTATGGTTACCAAGCCAAGGGCGACCTGAGCAATGATGTGGCTGTGTACACCATGAACCGTCATGGCGACATCACCCATGAGGTGTGGTTCAAGGCTCCCTACGTCGGAATCATGCATGACTGCGCCATTACGCAGAATTACGTGTTGATCCCGCTGGTGGCGCGTACTACCAGTGATGCTCGCCTCAAGACCGGCGAGCCGATGTGGGCATGGGACGGCAACCTGTCGACGATGGTTGCAGTGGTCCCACGTGGTGGTTCGAGCAAAGACGTGCGCTGGTTCAAGGGTCCGGCCCGAAACACGCTGCACTTTCTCAATGCGCAGGACCACAAGGACGGACGTATCACCATGGAGCTGCCGACCTCCAGTGGTGAGCGTGACGCGTCGCAGATCCGTCGCTGGACGTTCAATATGAACTCCAAGAAAGATACGTTCGATGAAGAAGTGGTGAGCACTGCCAACGGTGTGCTGGCCCGCATGGACGATCGCTTTCTGTCCTTGCCCTACAAGTATTGCTATGTGGGCAACCGCGATCCGAACTTGCCCTTTGACAAGGCGCGAGCTGGTGGCATGGGCGGTTTTGTCACCAACCAGTACCAGCGGGTGGATGTGAACACCGGCGCGACAAGTAGCTATTTTGTCGGTCCGGTGCAGAGTCTGCAGGAGAGCTGTTTCGTGCCGCGCAAAGGCAGTCGTGCCGAGGGTGAGGGCTACCTGATGGGCATTGCTAATAATTACGAATCGATGTCCAGTGACTTGGTGATCGTCGATGCGCAGCGGCTGGAGGAGGGCGCCATCGCCACGGTCAAGTTGCCGTTCCGGTTGCGCGGCGGTACACACACCAACTGGTTTGGTGCCGATGAGCTGCCGTCGTTGGTACAGGCCTGAGGTCATGCAAATGGCTAACGCGCGCTTTGTCAGCACACGCCGAGGATTCCTCGGACAGATCACGTTGGTGGCCGGCGGCACGTTGGCCGCTACTGCGCTGCCGGGTTCACTGTTGGCCGCTACGCCCGCCGGATTGCCACTGAGCAGTTGCGGCTACACCGATCCATGCGGTGACTGGACAGTCGACGACATGTGCAATGCCTATCCGCCGTATGCGTTTAGCAGAGCCGTTGCTGCATCCTGCAATGTTCCGCTGCAGGTGCAAATGCATCCGGCCGATGCAGCTTGGGTTCAAGGCTGATTAACAATGCATAAATCCGTTGCTATTGCGCTGCTCCTAACTGTCCTGACGGGACCGGCGTTGGCGGCCAGTGCCACGTCTACTGCGCCCCTGAACGAACCGCTGGCGCGTGTGGCAGCAGAGGTTCAAGCCGGCGAAGACTTGGCAGCTGTTAAGCGGCTGCAGCGCGTCTATGGCTATTACGTCGACAAAGGCCTGTGGGCCGATGTGGCCGAACTGTTCACTGACGACGCGCGTGCCAATTATCCGGCTGGCGTGTTCGTCGGTAAGGCCAGTATTCGCGAGCATCTGTTTCGCAATGTGGGCAATGTGCCGGTCGGACAAGTGGGCCTGGGCGACAACCGCCTCTACAACCACATGAACATTCAGCCGGTGGTGCATCTGGATTCTGGTGGGCAAACCGCCAAGGGCCGCTGGCGTGCCTATGCGTACTTTGGCGGTGTAGGTAAGGGCGCTACTTGGGCAGAGGGTGTCTATGAGATGGACTACGCCAAGCGCGGCGGTGTCTGGAAAATCTCACGCCTTAATTATTTCAGCGGCTTTAGTGCGCCCTATGCCACTGGCTGGGTTGTGCCGTCAGCTGCGTCTGCAAACATGGCACCGCGTGTTTTAGCGCATCCGGCCGATGAGCCGCGAGATGGTAGCTGTGAGGGCTTTCCTGCCGCGTGCATCGCTACTTTCCATTACACCAACCCCGGTACCACGCTGACTGGTGGCAGAGCTTGGGACAGTGCGGTACTGCCTCAACAGACTCCTGCCGGTGATGCACGACGCGTAGCCGCAGACTTGTTGCGACGCGCACAACGTTTGCGTGATGAGCAGGACATAGAAAACCTGCAGCGCATTTATGGGTATTACTTGGATCGAGCGCAATGGGATCAGGTGGCTGACCTGTTTGCCAATGACGCCACTTTGGAGTTCGGGCAACAGGGCGTGTATACCGGTAGGGCACGCGTGCGTGCGTTTCTGGGCACGCTGGGTCCTCATGGCTTAGTGCCCGGTTGGCTCAACGACCATATGCAATTGCAGACCGTGGTCACTGTGGCACCCGATGGCAAGACAGCTCGTGCCCGCAGTCGTGAACTGTCGATGACTGGCACTTTTGGTCAGGGTGGCCAGTGGAGCGAAGGCATCTACGAGAACAGCTACGTCAACGACAATGGCACGTGGAAGTTCAAGTCGGTGCATTACTTCCCGACCTTCATCACCGATTACGAGCAGGGCTGGGGCAAAGATGCGCAGCCTGCACCGGGGCCTGTTGCGTCATTGCGGCCGGATCGCTTGCCTACTCAGGTCTATGCGATCTACCCAAAGGCGCATGTACCGCCTTATCACTATGCCAATCCGGTGAGCGGCAAGATGGCGACCTATCCTGCAGTTGGCGGTCCGGGCGCCAAGCTTGCGGCGTCGGCTCTGTTTAGGCCGCAAGCGGCAGCGCTGGCGCAGCCGGTTCGCGATGTTCAGGCAACGCTGACTGAAGCTGCGCGTCTGGTTGAGCGCGCACGTGACTTTCACGAACTTGAGAATCTAGAGAGTGCCTACGGCTATTACCTGGACAAGAACCTGTGGAATGATCTGGCTAACCTGTTCACACGTGATGGCAGCATCGAGCTTGCCCAGCGCGGGGTGTATCAGGGTGCTCGGCTGCGTCCGTTTCTGGTAACGGTGTTCGGCCGAGGTGTGGAGGGGCCGGTGCAGGGACGCCTGGGCAATCACATCCAGATGCAACCGGTCATTCACGTGTCGGATGATGGTCGTAGTGCGCGTATTCGCTTGCGTATGCAGCAGCAAATGAGCCTAGGTGGACGCGCCTCAATGGGCGCTTCGGTTTACGAAAACGAGGCAGTTAAAGAAGATGGGCTGTGGCGCTTCAGCGTGGTCCATACCCTCAATACCTGGTCTGCCAACTATGAAGGTGGCTGGGCCAAGGGCTCCAGTCGGGGCATGCCCGGCATCAGCCCCGAGTTCCCGCCCGATGCACCGCCCACGCAGTTTATTGCGATGTTCCCGATCGTCTACGAGATTCCCTATCACTATGCCAATCCGGTAACCGGACGCACCGCCTTGCCGTCACTGCAAGCGGTATCTGAGCAATTGCTGCGCTATCCTTTGCCTGCTGCACTCGCTGCCCGATGAACCACAATTTCTGCCCCCGGAGATGTTGATCCCATGAGCCATAATGTTTCGCATTTTCTGACTGCGGTCGCCGCAGCCTGTGTCATCGGTACTCTGCCTTCATTGGCAGCCGCTCAGGCTGCAGCGCCGGCGTCGCCGCCTGCGGGTCGTACTGCCGGCGGTGGTATTACTCAGGACCGTATGGACGAGCTGGCACATAAGCACCCCAAGTATTACGGTGCGTTGGCTCCCGAGAATCTCAACAAGAAGCGTCCCAAGCCGCCGTTTGATGTGACGGGCACTTGGTTTGTCGATCTGCGGCGCTCGTTCAATGATTTTCGTTTCGGCCCCAACTACCCTGCGTTTAAGGAACCTGGACAGACAGCGCTGCGTGAGGCCGAGGAAGCTCGTAAGAAGGGCGTGCCCTACCGCGATGTGAGTGGCCAGTGCTACCCGATCGGCATGCCGATGATCATGACGCGCGTGTGGCCGATCAGCATGATTCAAAAGCCGACTATCGTTTACATGCTGTTTGCGTTCACCAATAGCATGCGGTTTATCTATCTGGATGGTCGTGAGCACTCGGACTCGGACTACGCCGTGCCCACCTATAACGGTGAGTCCATCGGCAAGTGGGAAAAAGATGCGCTGGTGGTGACTACCAAGTACATCGAGCCCAACGAGCACTACATTGATTCGGGTATTCCGATCAGCGATGAGTTCCAGATCGTGGAGCGCATCACCATGCTAGATAAAGGCATGAAGATGCATATCGATTACACGCTGACAGATCCGAAGATGTGGCCCGGTGAATGGAAGAGCAGCAAAGACTTCCTGCGCCAGGATTACAGCGACATTCCGGAAGTGGAGTGCTTGCCCAATCTGAACCAGAACCTGCCCAGCACAGGTGCGGGTCAGAAGGCGTTGGACGACCGGTCGAAGAAGTAGCCCGTCAGGGCGAGGCGGCCCCGAGTGGGGCCGCCTGATCTGCTGCGTTATTTGGCAGCAGGAGCGTCGTAGGTCGACTGACTTGAACTACTGACCTTACTTGGCAGCAGGGGCGTCGTAGGTCGACTGACCTGGACCCACGCCCTTGAGCACGGTGCCATCGGCCAGCGTGACCGACACGTACGAACCACCCGGCTTGCCATCACGCAACGGATGCACCACGGCGGTGATCTTGTCGCCCGGCTTGATGCTGGAGCGCTTCCAGCCATCGTGCATCAGGTTCTGTGGGCCGTTCATTTCGATAGCCCAGACTTCGCTCTTGCCCGTGGCATCTGTGACTTCGACCTTGAAGGACGAGTGCGGGTTGGTCCAGTTGAATTCTGTGACCTTGCCCGCGATGGTCTGCTCGCGGCCGCCATCAAACATGGCGCCGGAGTGGTGCACGAAGGCGGGAGTTGAAAAGGCCAGCAGTGCGGCGCCGGCAACTATTACGTGGCTATGCTTCATGATGGATCTCCGCAAGTTCAGGGCACGACGGGAACATTGACAGGGCCGCCGCCAGCGCGCGTGGCGTCACCCAGTACGCTGCCGTCGGCCAGGGTGACGGCAACAAATAGGCCGCCCTTGTGACTGAGGTCGCGCAACGGGTTGGCTACCAAGGTGACCTTATCACCGGGCTTTACGCTGGTGCTGCTCCAGCCTTGGCGCTTGAGGTTGTTCGGGCTATTGAGCTCGATATCCCAGGTTTCTTTGGCGCCGGCATCGGAGGTGATTTCGACGTGGATGAACGCGTGCGGGTTGGTCCACTGGAACTCTGTGACCGTGCCCTTGAGCGAGACCTGCTTGGCCTGATCAAACATGGCGAAAGAGTGGTGTGCCAAGGCAACCGGTGCGAGGGCTGAGCAGCCCAGCAATGCAGCAATGACCATCGAACGAGATTTCATGATACCCCCAGGCAAGCAGTGCGGTATGCGTTCAGTTTTTCCTGCCGGCATTATATGCTCACTTCAATTGCAGCGGGGGTGGATCATGGAAATTTCAAGGGTATTGCGCATTGTTGCGCTGGCGGTGGCCTGCGCGGTGTCTGCCGGTGTGGGTATTGCCGCTGAGCCTGCCAAGGGCGCCAAGGTCAGTGCAGCATTCCCCAAGGGCGCCTATGCGCAGTTGAATGCGCTGCCCGATTGGGGTGGTGTCTGGGTGTTGGCCCGCCCGGCTGCGGGTCAGCCGCCGCGTGAGCGGCCGGTGTTCAAGGGCGAATACCTTGCCCGCTATGAAGCCTGGGCTGCGCAGGTCAAGAACAACAACGGCGTGGTGCCTCGCGAGACCTCCAACTGCATGCCGCCAGGCATGCCCAACATGCTGGCCACGGCGCAGTATCCCATCGAGTTTCTGTTTACACCCGGACGCGTCACCGCCCACCACGAAGCCTGGATGCAGTGGCGTTCCATCTACACCGATGGTCGTGACCATCCGGCTGATTTGGAGCCGGGCATATTCGGTCATTCCGTCGGTCGGTGGGAAGGTGGCACGCTGGTGGTCGATACCATTGGCATCAAGACCATCACCGAGTTGGGTGCCGGCATGAAGCACAGCAGCAAGCTGCGCATCACCGAGCGCATCCAGCAAGACGCCAAAGACGCCGATACGTTGCGCATCGAGGTGACCATGGAAGACCCCGAGGCACTGGCGCAGCCTTATCACCTCACACATACCTTCAAGCGCCAGCGTGACTGGAGCCTGATGGAGTTCATCTGCGCGGAGAACGATCGCAATCCGGTCAATGAAGCCGGCCTTAGCACGCTCAAATGAGGATCTCACCATGAGTACGCTGCTGTCCGGACTGCGCCACGCGGCGCTGATGGCTTTACTGGCACTGCCGGCTGCGGCGCATCATTCTGTGGCAGGTCAGTTTGACGTCACTCGCACCGTCAAGTTCGCTGGCACTGTCAGTAGAGTCGACTGGATCAATCCGCACACTTACATCTATGTGGATGTGACCGATGCCGAGGGCAAGGTCACTGTTTGGAAGCTAGAGTCGCTGCCGGTGGCGATGATGCGCAAGGCAGGGCTGTCGCGGCAGGACATCCAAGGCGATGGTAAGCGCGTCGAAGTGGTAGCTAATCCCGCGCGCAACGGCACATCTGGGCTCGGCTATATCGTCAACCTGCGCTATGCCGATGGGCGCAATTTTCAGTTCGGTCGCGATCCCAGCGATAAGTCTGCGGCAGCCGAGTGAACCTCAAGTCACGGAGAACCACCATGAAGTTCAAAACCGCATTGTCGGGAATGTTGTTCTTGTCCATGGCTACGTTGTCTTGGTCGGCTGCGCCTGTCAGCACGCCCCGTATGGCCAACGGTCACCCGGATCTGAGCGGTATCTGGGAAAACGGTGGTGGCATCGATTTTCTCAAACCGCAGAAATTGGCCAACGGTTCGGTGTGCATCGCAGGCTGCGCGGGCGCTGATCCTGCCTCGGCGCCGGGGGCAGTGCGGCCCGGTCCGCCACCGGATCGTCCGCGTTACAAGCCGCAGTTCCAGGCGCGGGTCGCCGAGCTGGCAGCCAAGCAAGTGCAGTTTGATCCAGTGCTGCGTTGTCGGCCGCCAGGCCTGCCGCGCATCGGTCCGCCCGACAAAATCGTGCAGTCCAACCGCGAGGTGGTGTTCCTGTACGAAGATGTCTCGGGACCGTTCTTCCGGGTAGTTCCGCTGGATCCCAAGGCCACTCGCAACGATGACAGCGAGACCTGGTTGGGCAATGCCCTGGGCCGGTGGGAAGGCGACACCCTCGTGGTCGATTCGCGCAACTTCAATGACGAGAGTTGGTTGACGGACGATGGCGCGATACACAGCAAGCAATTGCAGGTCACTGAGCGACTGCGGCGCGTAGGCGATGCGATTGAGTACCAGGCGACAGTAGTCGATCCGGTGATGCTCGCTGAGCCATGGGTCATGCGGGCACGGCGGTTGACGCGCACCGACATTGAGTTTGGTGAGCCGGCGCCTTGCATCGAGCAGGACCTTCAGCACATGGTCGACGATACACACCATACCAACCCGCGCTGATCGCTGATTTGCAGCGGCAACGGGGTTTACCTTGACGCCGCTGTCCGATACACTCCGCGGCATTGGCTCCCAGGGAGCCTGTGAGGCCCCCGTGAGGGGCTTTTCTTTTGCGGTAACACTAAAAGCCGCAGCAGGAGGGCCCAGTCGGGCCCTTTTTCGTTATTGGGTGGTGCATGGCAGATAGCCTGCGTGAGCGCTTGATTGGTCTAGTCGAACCCTTGGTGCAAGGCCTGGGTTACGAGCTGGTCGACATTGAGTACGCACCAGGGCGATCGCAAGCCATGCTGCGCGTGTACATCGACTGGCCGGGCGGCATCGCTCCGGTAGGCGTCGGGCACGAGGCGGACGAAGACCGCTCATACGAGGGGATCGGTGTCGAGGACTGCGCGCGAGTCAGTCACGCGTTCTCGGATCTGATGGACGTGGAAGATCCCATTCCGGTGGCCTACACCCTTGAGGTGTCGTCCCCCGGGGTCGATCGCATCCTGCGGACGCCAGCGCACTTTGTGCGCTTTGCGGGCGAGAGGGTGCATGTGGAGTTGGCATGGCCGCGTGACGGCCGCAAGCGCTACACCGGCCAAATGTCGGTGCTGGATGAAAAGGGTATCGAACTGAACGTGGACGGCGAGCCGGTGACTATCAAGCTGGACGAGATCGCGAAGGCGCGAGTTTCCCCAGACTGGTCCCGCAGCCCGCCGCGTAAGGAGAAGAAGGGATGAACAAGGAAATCCTGACTGTCGTCGATGCTGTCTCCAACGAGAAGGGCGTCGAGAAGGAAATCATTTTTGATGCGCTGGAGGCGGCGCTGGCCGCAGCAACGCGCAAGCGTCATGGCGAAGAGTGGGACGTACGCGTCGCCATCAATCGCAAGACGGGCGACTACGAGACATTCCGTCGCTGGAAGGTGTTCGCTGACGCCTCCAACGAGTTGATGAATCCCGAGGCCGAGCTGCGCCTGGAAGATGCGCTGGATGTCAGTGCAGACGCCGAGGCGGGTGGCATGGTGGAGGAGCCGATGGAGTCGGTAGCCTTCGGCCGTATCGCTGCCCAGCAGGCCAAGCAGGTCATGGTGCAGAAGGTCCGTGAGGCCGAGCGTGCCCAGGTTGTTGACCAGTACGAGAGCCGCATTGGTCAGCTGATCAGCGGCGTGGTTAAGCGTGTGGATCGCAACGGCACGTTTGTGGATCTGGGCGGCAACGCCGAAGGGTTCATCTCGCGTAGTGACATGATTCCGCGCGAAGCACTTAAGCCGCAGGATCGGGTCAAGTCCTTCCTGAAGGAAGTGCGTTCTGAGCCGCGCGGCCCGCAGTTGTTCCTGTCGCGTACTTGCCCCGAGTTCCTCATCGAGTTGTTTAAGCTCGAAGTGCCGGAAGTGGGTATGGGCACGATCGAAATTTTGGCTGCTGCCCGTGACGCGGGCATGCGCGCAAAGATTGCCGTGCGCAGTAATGAGCCGCGCATCGATCCGGTTGGTGCGTGCGTCGGCATGCGTGGGTCGCGAGTGCAGGCTGTGTCGAACGAGATCGCCGGTGAGCGCGTCGACATCATCCCCTTCGACGAGAATCCCGCGCAGTTCGTCATCAATGCGATGTCGCCTGCGGAAGTGCTGTCGATCGTTGTCGACGAAGACTCGCACAGCATGGATATCGCCGTCTCCGAAGATAAGCTCTCGCAGGCCATTGGCCGCGGGGGGCAGAATATTCGTCTCGCCAGCCAGTTGACCGGCTGGGATCTCAACGTCATGACCGAGTCTGACGCCGAGGCCAAGAGCGAGTCGGAGTCTTCGAAGCTGGTGCAGATGTTTATGAAGCAGCTCGACGTCGATCAGGACGTCGCGGGCATTCTTGCGCAGGAAGGCTTCTCATCCATCGAAGAGCTGGCTTATGTGCCGGTTAGCGAACTGGCATCCATTGCCGAGTTCGATGAAGAGATGGTCAAGGAACTTCGCAATCGCGCGCGTGATGTTCTGCTGACGCAGGCTATTGCGAGTGAAGAAGGCTTGGAGCAGCAGATGCCGGCCGACGACTTGCTTGCTTTGACTGGAATGAACCCTGACCTGGCACTGGGTCTGGCGCAGCGCGGCATCCGTACGCGCGAGCAGCTGGCCGAGCAGTCAATCGACGACCTAGAGGGCATTGACGGACTGGATGAGCAGCGCGCTGGCGTGCTGATCATGAAAGCGCGCGAAATCTGGTTCGAGGCCGACAAGTAGGTCTTGAGGGCGGGAAAATATGGCTGATGTCACTGTTGCACAATTTGCCGAGGTCCTGAAGGTCCCGGTTGAACGACTGTTGGTCCAACTCGAGCAGGCTGGCATCCCCGCCAGCGGCGCGGGTGATGTGATCAACGATGAGGCCAAGCTGGAACTGCTGACGCACCTGCGTCGCAGTCACGGCAGCGACGAGGCCGCGGCGGCGCCGGGAAAAATCACGCTCAAGCGCAAGACGCAGAGCGAGCTGAAGATGGCCAGCACTCAGGGTCGTGCTCGCACGGTCAACGTAGAGGTGCGTGTCAAGCGCACCTACGTTAAGCGTGATGTGCTTGAAGGTCAGTCGCGTGGTCAGGTCGATCTGGCAGAGCAGAAGCGCTTGGAGGCCGAAGAGGCCGAGCGTCTGGCGCAAGAGAAGGCCGACCAAGAGCGGCGTGAAGCCGAGCGCTTGGAGTCCGAGAATCGCCGCCGGCTCGAGGAAGAACAAAGCCGCAACCGTCAGGCTGAGGAAACTCGCCGTGCCGCCGAACAGCAGGCTCGTGAAAACGCTGAGCGTGATGCGGAGCGTCAACGTCAACTGCGGGCTTCTGAGTCGGCACGTACCGAACGTTCTCGCAGTGCGCCGGCTTCATCGCCGGCTGCTGCGGCAACACCAGCACGTCCCGGCGCTGCAGCCCCGGGAACGCGCTATGGCCGTCAGGAACTGCATGTTTCAAGTGATGCGAGTGCCCGCTTCAAGAAGAAGCCGCAGCGTCGTGGCATGCGCGGTCGTCCCATGCCCGGTGATGGCGACTCAAAGCATGGCTTTGAGATGCCCACTGCGCCGGTTCGGCGCGATGTAGCCATCGGCGAGACCATCACGGTTGCCGAGTTGGCTCAGCGCATGGCTCTTAAGGCCACTGAAGTCATCAAGATGCTCATGAACCTGGGCATCATGGCGACGATCAATCAACCCATCGACCAAGAGACCGCTGTGCTGGTGGTTGAGGAGATGGGGCATAGCGCCAAGATGGTCAAGGATAATGAGATCGAGGAAGGGCTGCAGGGTGCAGCTTCCACGGTCGAGCAATTGCCACGTCCCCCTGTGGTTACGGTCATGGGCCATGTCGACCACGGCAAGACTTCGTTGCTGGATTACATCCGACGCGCCAAGGTTGCATCGGGTGAGGCCGGCGGTATTACGCAGCACATCGGCGCGTATCACGTCGAGACTGCGCGCGGCATGATCACTTTCCTGGATACGCCGGGCCATGCTGCCTTTACGGCGATGCGTGCGCGCGGTGCTAAGGCCACTGACGTGGTGGTGCTGGTTGTGGCTGCCGATGACGGCGTCATGCCTCAGACCATTGAAGCCATCAAGCATGCGCGTGCGGCTAATGTGCCCATCGTGGTGGCCGTCAACAAGATGGATAAGCCCGACGCTGATATGGATCGCGTTCGCACTGAGTTGTCGCAGTACGAGATCATCTCGGAAGACTGGGGCGGCTCAACTATCTTCGTGCCGGTGTCGGCCAAGATGGGTACGGGTATCGATACATTGCTCGAGGCGATTCTGCTGCAAGCAGAAGTGCTTGAGCTCAAGGCACCGCGTGAAGGTTTGGCCTTTGGCATCGTGGTTGAATCCACCATCGAGAAGGGTCGCGGCGCAGTGGCCACCGTGTTGGTCAAGCGCGGCACCCTCAAGGTGGGTGATCCGATCCTCGCCGGTCAGCAGTTCGGTCGCGTGCGTGCGATGTTCGATGAGAACGGCAAGTCCGTGACCACAGCGTTGCCGTCGATGCCGGTGGTAGTGCTGGGTCTTACTGCCGCACCCAATGCCGGTGACGAATTGATTGTGGTCGAGAGCGATCGCAAGGCGCGTGAAGTGGCATTGCATCGTCAGGGCAAGTTGCGTGATGTGCGCCAAGCGCGTGCCAGCGCCAAGATCGAGGATGTGTTCCAGCAGATGGAGGATGCCAAGGCTGGCGTCATTCCGGTGCTGGTCAAGACCGATGTGCAGGGTAGTGCCGAGGCGCTGCGTGATGCATTGGTTAACCTCTCGACCGAGGAAGTGCAGATTAAGGTGCTCGGCGCCAATGTCGGTGGCATCACTGCTTCGGACGTTCAGCAGGCCGCGTCCTCCAAGGCGCGAATCATCGGCTTTAATGTGCGTGCTGATGCTGGTGCCCGCGATGCGATCAAGGAAACTGGCATAGACGTGCGCTATTACAGCGTCATCTATGAAGCCATCGACGACATCAAGTCGGTGATGAGCGGCATGTTGGCTCCCGAAATCAAAGAGCAGATTGTTGGCATCGCACAGGTGCGCGAAGTGTTCCGTTCCAGCAAGTTCGGCGTTGTGGCCGGCTGCTTGGTGGTCGAGGGCACGGTCAAGCGCAACAACCCGATCCGGGTGCTGCGTGACAACGTGGTTATCTTCGAGGGTGCCTTGGAGTCGCTGCGGCGCTTCAAGGACGAGTCCAACGAAGTACGTGCAGGTACTGAATGCGGCATCGGCGTGAAGAACTATCAGGATGTTCGCGTGGGTGACCAGATTGAGTGCTTCTCGCGGGTCGAAGTGGCCCGGACAATCTGACGCCCGATGGCACGCAGCGGGCCCACTCAGCGACACCAGCGTATTGAAGCGGAGATGCTTCGTACGTTGGCCGAGCTCATCAGTCGCGAGGTCAAGGACCCGCGTGTTGGCCCAGTGACGGTCACTGCCGTCACTTGTGCCAATGACCTCAGCGAGGCCAAGGTGCTGGTGGTGCCGTTTGGTGTCACTGAGCCGGATCCTGGTCTGTTAGAGGGTCTCAATCGCGCTGCAGGTTTCCTGCGGGGCGAAGTCGGCCGGCGTGTTGGTTTGCGCCATGCGCCGCGTCTGAGCTTTGGCTTGGATGACAGCTTTGATCGCGCCGCGCGTCTCACCGCACTGATCGACTCCGCCGTCAAAGGCGAGGCGTGACCAGCGGCATTTTGCTGCTGGACAAACCTCAGGGATTGTCCTCGAACGCAGCCTTGCAGCGCGTTCGCTACGCGCTGGGCCGCATTAAAGGCGGTCACACCGGTTCGCTTGATCCGATGGCTACCGGAATGTTGCCGTTGTGCCTAGGCGAGGCCACCAAGGTGGCGGGCGATCTGCTCGAAGGCCGCAAGACCTACACTTTCACTGCCCGGCTGGGCTTGCGCACCAGCACGGGTGACGTAGAAGGTCCGGTGGTGCAAACCGTTGCAGTGCCGCACGACGCTCAGGCGCGCCTGGCAGAGGTGGCGGTGCAGATGCATGGCCCCAGCATGCAAGTGCCACCGATGTATTCGGCACTCAAGCGTGATGGTCAACCGCTGTATCAGTTGGCCCGGCAGGGCATCGAAGTGGAACGGGCAGCGCGCCCGATCGACATCAAATCCCTGCAATTGCTCGGTACAGACGGCGACGATACTCATTGGCGCGTCGATTGTTCTAAGGGCACCTATGTGCGGGTGCTGGCCGAGGATTTGGCAGCGCGTATTGGCACGGTGGCCCACCTGGTGGCCTTGCGGCGTGAAGCCGTAGAGCCCTTTGATGCGCACCCCATGGTGAGCCTGGAGCAGGTCCTGGAGGACCCGGGCTCGGTAGTGCTGCTACCTGCCGATGCCGCCTTGCCGCAATTGGTGGGACTGATTGTCGCCGCGGCCGATGTGCCCCGCTTGCTGCACGGCCAGGCCGTGCAGGTGCCTGGTGCAGCGGCTTGCGCACGCGCCCGTTTATATACGCCTGCAGGCCAATTTTTGGGTTTGGGCGAAGTCGGACCGGACGGTGTGGTACAACCACGCCGCATATTCAACGAATTGGCTGCGCAATTGACTTGAGGGTGCAGCACTCTGCGGTTAGAATGCCGCGCTTTCCAAAAGGGCCCCTACATGGCGTTATCGATTGAAAAAAAGGCTGGGATTGTTGCTCAATTCCGCCGTGAACCCTCCGACACTGGTTCTCCCGAAGTGCAGATCGCTCTGCTCTCCGAGCGTATTACCGGTCTTGGTGGCCATTTCGCTGCCCACAAGGGCGACCACTCCTCGCGGCGCGGCCTGGTAAAACTGGTCAATCAGCGTCGCAAGCTGCTGGATTACCTGAAGGCCACGGCGCCGCAGAAATATCAGGAAATGGTCGAGCGGCTAGGTCTGCGCCGCTGACATCTTCCCCGGGCCGCGCTGTCTTTCAAAGATTGCGCGGCCTTCTGGTTTTTACGGGTCGGCGCGCGCTTGTGTGCGACCCAAACTCCGAGGTCACTAAAGCGTGAGCGTCGCCAAGCAATCTTTTCCCTTTGGTTCTCATACCATCACCATCGAAACCGGCGAAATGGCCCGTCAGGCCACCGGATCGGTGCTGGTGTCGATGGGTGATACCGTCGTACTCGTCACTGCCGTCGCTCGCAAGCAAGCGCAGCCCGGCAAGGACTTCTTCCCGCTGACGGTCAACTACCAAGAAAAGACCTATGCAGCCGGCCGCATTCCTGGCGGCTTCTTCCGTCGTGAAGGTCGCCCTACCGAAAAAGAGACGCTCACGTCGCGCCTGATCGATCGTCCGCTGCGCCCGCTGTTCCCCGACGGCTTCTACAACGAAGTGCAGGTCGTCGCCACGGTGGTCTCGCTCGATCCGCAGATCGATGCCGACATTCCGTCGATGCTGGGTGCTTCGGCAGCCTTGGCGCTGTCGGGCGTCCCGTTTGCTGGCCCCATCGGTGGTGCCCGCGTGGGTTACATCGACGGCGCTTATGTACTCAACCCGCTGCGTGAACAGCTCAAAGCTTCGAGCCTCGAACTGATTGTCGCCGGCACCGCCGATGCGGTGCTGATGGTTGAGTCGGAGGCTGATTGCCTCTCCGAGGACGTCATGCTGGGTGCGGTGGTCTTTGGCCATCAGCAGATGCAAGTCGCCATCACTGCCATCAAGGCGTTGGTCGCTGCCGCAGGCAAGCCGCGCTGGGATTGGAAGCCGACCGCTGAAAACGCGGAGCTGGTTGCCTTTGTCACCGGTCATGCCGCCGACAAACTGGCCGAGGCCTATCGCATCATCGAGAAGCAGCAGCGCTATGAGCGCGTTGGTGCCATCAAGGCAGAAGTTACGGCTGCCATTCCCGTCGACGGTGAGAAGCCGCGTTGGAACGGCGAGCAGATCGGCAACGAGATGCACAAGCTCGAGAGCAAGATCGTGCGTGACCGCATTCTGGCCGGTGAACCGCGTATTGATGGTCGCGACTACAAGACCGTGCGTCCGATCACCGTCAAGGTGGGCGTACTGCCGCGTACCCATGGTTCGTCACTGTTCACCCGTGGTGAGACTCAGGCGCTGGTTACGACCACGCTGGGCACTAACCGCGATGCGCAGATCATCGACGCGCTGGAAGGCGAGCGTCGCGAACCGTTCATGCTGCACTACAACTTCCCTCCGTTCTCGGTGGGTGAGACCGGCATGATGGGTTCGCCCAAGCGTCGCGAGATCGGTCACGGCAATCTGGCCCGTCGTGGTATCAGCGCCGTGCTGCCGCAGATGGAAGGCTTCCCCTACGTCATTCGTGTGGTCTCCGAGATTCTCGAGTCCAACGGCTCCAGCTCGATGGCTTCGGTTTGCGGCACCAGCCTTGCGCTGATGGACGCAGGCGTACCCATCAAGGCACCGGTTGCCGGTGTGGCCATGGGTCTGGTGCTCGATGGCGGCCGTTACAAGGTCATCACCGACATCCTGGGTGACGAAGATCACCTGGGCGACATGGACTTCAAGGTCGCCGGTACTGCCTCGGGCATCACCGCGCTGCAGATGGACATCAAGGTCGAGGGCATCACCCCTGAGATCATGAAAGTTGCGCTGGATCAGGCCCTTGAGGGTCGCCAGCACATCCTGGGCGAGATGGCCAAGGTCATCACCGAGCCGCGCCTTAAGATGTCCGAGTGGGCGCCTTCGATCATCACCCTCAAGATCGATCCGGAGAAAATCCGTGACGTCATCGGCAAGGGCGGTGCGGTCATCCGTCAGATCACCGAAGAGACTGGCACCACCATCGACATCGAGAACGATGGCACGGTGAAGATCGCTTCGGTCAACGGTACTGCCGGTCGCGAAGCCCAGCGTCGCATTGAAATGATCACCGCTGATGTCGAAGTGGGTCGTATCTACGAGGGTCGCGTTGCGCGCCTCATGGACTTCGGCGCATTTGTCACCATCCTGCCGGGCCGCGATGGTCTGGTGCACATCTCGCAGATCTCTGACGAGCGTGTGGAGCATGTCGGTGACAAGCTCAAGGAAGGCGATCTGGTTCGCGTCAAGGTGCTCGAAGTCGATCGTCAGGGCCGTGTGCGCCTGTCGATGCGCGACGTCGGCGCTACCGAAGCCTGAAGTCGGTAGGCAGCGCAGCCGTAAGGGCTTGCGCTGCCATTACCCTGACGCCGACTGTCAGTCAGCCGGCGTCAGCGGTTCATGAACGTCGGCCACCCCCGATAGGGCCAACGGATTCCACTGGTCTATTGCCCACTCCAGCACTTGCTGGATGCTCGCGTTGGCCAGTTGCGCCGGAGGCTGTTGCTGCAACAGCCACAAGGCTTGCAATACCGCTGACACCGGCTCCAACGCATCGAGTGCAGCTGCGCTACGGCTCTTTGAGAGCTTTTGGCCATCAGCGCCAAGTAGTAAGGGCAGATGGGCGTAGCGAGGCTGTGGCAGGCCCAGGGCGTCGATTAAAGCCAGTTGCCACCCAGTGGCTGGAAGCAGGTCTGCGCCGCGCACGACATCGCTGATGCGCTGAAATGCATCGTCGACCACGACGGCCAGCTGATAGGCAATCAGCCCATCCCGCCGAACCAGCACCGGGTCACCCAATGCGGCCCACTCGCCTCGCTGTGTACCTTGCAGGGCATCTTCAAAGCTAAAGCCACCGCGGTCAGGCAGGCGCAGGCGCAGTGAATGAGGGCCTGGTCCTTGTGGACCCTGTCGGCAGCGACCGTCATAGGGACCTTGGGCGATGTCGCGGCGCGTACAACTACAAGGGTAGAGCAGACCAGCACGCTGCAACTGCTGCAACGCAGCCTCATAGCCTGCATGGCGTTGGGATTGCCACAGCACTGTCTCGTCTGATTCGAGACCACAGCGCGCCAGCGTGGTCAGCATCGCTTGGGCGATGCCGGGTTGGCTACGTGGTGTATCGAGGTCTTCGATGCGCAACAGCCATCTACCTTGGCGGCTGCGCGCATCAAGCCAACTGCCCAGTGCAGTCACCAGCGACCCCATGTGAAGGGGGCCGGACGGTGAGGGGGCAAAGCGGCCGCGATAGACGGCCGCTGCCTCAGCGGTAGTGGTCGTCCCTATCGCCGTACTGCTTCTCACGGCGCTCGCGTCGCTCCTGTGCTTCTAGGCACAGGGTGGCGACCGGGCGAGCTTCCAGTCGCTTGAGGCCGATCTGCTCGCCAGTTTCGAGGCAGTAGCCGTAGCTGCCGTCTTCGATGCGCTTGAGAGCTTCTTCGATTTTGCGGATGAGCTTGCGCTCACGGTCGCGCGTACGCAGCTCGAGGCTGAACTCTTCTTCCTGCGTAGCGCGATCGTTGGGGTCTGGGAAGTTGGCCGCTTCGTCTTTCATGTGCGAGACGGTGCGATCAACTTCGACCATCAGGTCGCGTTTCCAGACACCAAGGATTTGCCGGAAGTGATCCAGCTGTTCCCTGTTCATGTACTCCTCGCCACGCTTTACGACGTACGGCTGTACGTTGCGCGGGCCGGAGAGTAGGGCGTGTTCGTTGGGATCGCTGTCGTCCGGGGAAGCGGGTTCGACGACTGAATCGGCTGGTGACATTTGCACCGGCCGTGTTTTCTTGGGGGGCTGTGAGGTCACTGCTGGCTTGATCTCGGTATCAGGGTCGGATGGGCGCTTGGCGGCCTTGCTGGCGACGGCTACGGCGACAGCGGGCTTGGCGGCGGGCTTGGCGACCGGCTTTGCAGCAGGCTTGGCCTTGGCAGGCGTGCTAGTGACGCCCGCGCTAGCTGCGGGCTTTGATGCCTTGCCACTGCTGGGCGCTGGTTTCTTGGCCGGCATCATGCACTCCTCAGACACCACCCCTGAAAATGGGCGGCCGATTATACCGCCGCAGGCAGGGCTGTACAGCGCTGCTGCGGTGACGATGGAACCTGTCAGGGCAGGGTGACGGTTGCTGGCGGTACCCAGCCTGGCGCGTGGTGCTGTGTCACAACAGTGGTGTAGATGCCACCGCGCACATAGAACTCTGCAGTGAGGCGCAGGAACCGTGGTGCCACAGTCTCTACCATGTGGGCCATGATCTCGTTGGTAACCGCCTCGTGGAAGCAGCCTCGGTCGCGAAATGACCACAGATACAGCTTGAGCGACTTAAGTTCGATACACATCCGATCTGGCACATATTCGAGCTTGAGCGTGGCGAAGTCCGGCTGGCCCGTCTTGGGGCACAGGCAGGTGAACTCCGGCATGGTCATGCGGATGGTGAAGTCGGTGGTCGGGGATGGGTTGGGGAAGGCGTCAAGCGCCACAGAAGGTTTCGTGCTCATGGTGTGGGTCGGTAATCTACACTACTGGCTGGCGGCCGCGTACTGGTCAACGGATTTCAAAACACGATGCGTCTTACCAAGGTAAAGCTGGCCGGATTCAAGTCCTTTGTGGACCCGACCACCGTTAATTTCCCCTCGAACCTCACCGGCGTGGTGGGGCCCAACGGTTGCGGCAAGTCCAACATCATCGATGCCGTGCGCTGGGTTATGGGCGAACTGTCGGCACGACAGTTGCGCGGTGAATCGATGACAGATGTCATCTTCAATGGCTCCAATGGTCGCAAGCCGGTTGGCACCGCGTCTGTCGAACTGGTGTTTGATAACAGCGATGGCAAAGTCACCGGCGCATATGCCAGCTACAACGAGATTTCGCTCAAGCGCGTAGTGGCTCGCGACGGCACATCAGCTTATTTCATCAATGGCTCACGGTGCCGGCGCAAAGACATCACGACGCTGTTTCTAGGCACTGGTTTGGGTGCGCGCAGTTACGCGATCATCGAACAAGGCATGATCTCGCGCGTCATTGAGGCGCGCAGCGAGGACATGCGTTCGTTCGTCGAAGAGGCCGCAGGCATCTCGCGTTACAAAGAACGTCGCAAAGAGACAGAGGCACGTGTCAGTGGCACGCGTGAAAACCTCGAGCGTTTGCAAGATCTGCGCGATGAGATCGAAAAGCAGATCCGTCATCTGCAGCGCCAGGCCGTCAGTGCGCGCAAGTACCAAGACCTTAAGAACGACGAACGGCGTTTGGGCGCTGAGCTGCTTGCGCTGCGCATCCGCGACATAGATGGCGGTGCGGCGATCAATGCGCGGCAGTTGCGTGACTGTGATCTGGCCTTGCAACAAGCGTTGGCGGGTCAGCGCAGTGCCGAGGCTTCAGTTGAGAAGCAGCGCGAATATCAGCTGGCAGAGAGCGAGCGCGTGGCGGCTGTGCAGGGCCGGGCCTATGAGGTCGGGGCCGATGTATCGCGAACTGAGCAGTCGCTGGGGCATGCGCGCGAGCTGCGTGAACGCCGGCGTGCAGAGGGTGCGCGCTCTACGGCAATGCGTGATGAGTTGGCTACTCAGATCAGTCGTGACGAATCGGCTCGCGCAGCGCTGCAAGAACAGATCGCACAGTTGATACCAGGTGCAGAGCAAGCGCAGCAGGCAGAGCAGGCGCGGGCCGCAGAGCTTGCCGAAGTCGAGCAGGCGCTGCAGTTGTGGCAGCAGCAGTGGGAACATTTCAATCGTGATCTGGGACGCGTCAGCCAGACGCACCAGGTTGAGCGTGCGCGCATCGAACAGTTCGAGGAACAGTTGCGTCGCCTTGGAACTCAGGCGGATCGTCTGGCCGTAGAGCATGAGCAATTGCTGGCGGCTGATGTCACAGCAGGACTTGCTGCATTGGAAGAGCGTGAGGCTGGTGCGCGCCAGGCCAACGATGAACTCGCTGGCGGCTTGCGCGCCAAATTGGCTGAACTGCAGGCCTTGCGCGAGCGTCAGCATCAGGCTGATCAGCGTTTGGAGCAGGTGCGCGTTGAGCGCGATAAATCACGCGCGGCGATGATGTCGCTGGATGCGCTGCAGCGCGTTGCGCTTGGCGAGAGGGATCGCGAGTCCGGGCGGTGGCTGGATGCTTCGGGTCTGGGTAAGCGGCCGCGTGTTGCTGAGCAGCTTAGTGTGAGCGATGGCTGGGAGCGTGGCGTCGAGGCTGTGCTGGGTGATTATCTGGAGGCCGTTTGCGTTGAAGGCTTAGACAGCGCGGCGGCAACGTTATCGCGTTTGGAAAAAGGCCACGTCATGCTGGTCGAGGGTGGCTTGGGCGAAAACGCCGCCGACCCGCAGTGGCTGGCCGCGCGCTTGCGTGGTCCGTCAGCCATCTTGTCGCGGTTACACGGTATCCGCGTGGCCGACTCGTTGGCCGATGCGCTGGCGAGGCGTGCCAGCTTGGCTGAGGGCGAGTCTTTCGTTACTCGTGAGGGCGAATGGGTTGGGCGTAATTGGCTGCGTGCAGTGCGCGGCGCCGATGTGCACACCGGTGTGATCGAGCGCGAGCAGCGCCTCAAAACCCTGCGCCAGAGTTTGAGCGATCATGAAGCGGCAGTGGTTGCGCAGGATGCAGAGCGCACACAGTTGCGGCAGCAGTCGTTGCAGCTGGAACGCGACCGCGATGCCTTACAGGTACAGATTCAGCATGCACATCGTGCCCAATCAGATGC